>JASLEG010000188.1 GCA_030151225.1 Burkholderia sp.
GACGAGCAGCGCGATCGCGCCGGCTGCCCGGTGGTGCTTGAACTGCTTCATTTCTGTACGGTTCCTGCGTCGAGCGAGGCGGCCGCGGCGAGCGTCGGGCCGGGTTGGGCGGGGGCCGCGGCGGCCAGGTCGCCGCCCTTCGCGATCGCGTCCCAGCGCTGCTGCGAGGCGCTGATCGCGCTGCGGATCGCGGCCAGGTCCTGGCCGGCGGGCTTGTCGCTCATCGGGTCCAGGCCCAGCGTGGCGAGCATCTGGCCATAGGCGCTCTCGAGTTCGCCGTAGCTCTGGTACAGGCGCAGCTCCGACATCATCGCCTGCGTGGCGATGCGGATTTCCTCGAGCTTGCCCTGCGCGTTCGCTTCCGTCGCGTTGTGCGTGTGCTGCAGGATCTGGCCGTCCACGTCGCTCATCTGCTTGAACAGATCGAACTGGCGCGTCTTCGCCGCCAGCTCGCTGCGCGCCACGTGCACCTGCGTGAGCACCGCCATGTTCAGTGCCATGCGCTGCATCTTCGCCACGTCGAGCTGCGCCTGCGCGGTGCCGCGGATGTTGCGCGCGTTCAGCAGGTTCAGCAGGTTCCAGCTCACGCTGATGCCGGCCGAGCGCCATGCGTTGTACACCAGGAAGCTGTTGCTGTCGTAGTGCGCGCCGAGGCTGAACTCGATGCCGGGCAGCAGCTTGGCCATGGCCTTGTGCGTCTCGTTCACGCTGATGCGCTCGTTGTAGCTGGCTTCCACCAGTTCGGGGCGGCGTTGCAGCGCCATGTCTTCCATCTTCGGCATGGCCATGTCGAAGGCCGGCACCTTGAAGTCGCTGCTCGCGCTCAGCGTGAAGTCCTTGCCCGGCTCGAGGTTCATCAGCGCGGCCAGGCGCGGCTTGGCTTCCTCGAGCTGGTCGCGCACGGCTTCGAGCTGGCGCATCAGGTCAAGCAGCGAGCGCTGGTAGTTCAGCGTGTCGAGCGGCGAGCGCAGGCCCTGGGCCTGGGTGCGGCGCGAATCGTCGAGCGCGGATTGCGCCTGGGCCAGCAGCGGCTCGATGCGGTCGCGCAGGCGCTGCGCGCCCACCGCCTGCCAGTAGGCTTCGCGCACCTGCTGCATCATCAGCTGCACGACCTTGCGGCGGCGCTGCTCGAGCACCAGCACGCGGTCGGCCTGTTCCTTGGCCTCGAAGTAGCTCACGCCGAAGTCGAGGATGTTCCAGGACAGGTTCAGATCGGCGGTGCGGCTGTTCTTGTCGGTGGAGTACGACGGGATCAGCGACTGGTCGCGCGTGTAGAGACCTTCGGACGACGAAGCGAGTTCGTGGTTGCGGTTGGTGTAGCCGGCCGCGGCGGTCAGCTTGGGCAGCAGGTCGAAGTTCGACAGGTCGAGCTGACGCTGGGCGAGCGCCTCTTCCATCATCTTCAGGCGATGGTCGAGGTTGTAGCGCACGGCGCGGGCCATGGCTTCGTCGAGCGTGATCGGTCCGTTCACCGGCTGCTGGTCGGCGAACATCGCCACGCGATCGGTGCGTGCGGTGGCGGCGCGCTCGGCATCGGTGAAGGGGGCCGGCTTGACGGCGCAGCCGGACAGCCAGACGACGGCGATGGCGGCCGCGAGCAGGGCGGGACGCGGTGCGCGTCCCCGAAGCGTCTTGTTTTTCACGTCGAATGGCCTCTTGGAAAAATGGGCGAGTGAATGGACGAAAGCGGATTTCACGAGCGGCGCTCCCCGTTGACGTGCAGGGTGGCCAGCGCGTTGGCGAACTGGGCGGCCAGCGACGGCTTGGCGACAGGGGCGGCCTGCGCGTGCGGCGCGGGGGCGTGGCCGTGCGTGGCGGCGGGCTTGACGGCGGCGTGGCCGTTGCCGTCGAAGCGCATCGTCACGTCGCGGCGCACGAGATTGCCGGCGGCGTCGCGCTGCACGAGCGTGACGCGCACCTCGTGCACGCCGGCGGGCGGGTTGCCGCTCAGCACGCCGGATTTCGCGTCGTAGTGCAGCCAGGCCGGCAGCGGCGCGCCGCCGGCCAGCGTGACGGTGGTCACGGCCGTGTCGTCGCCGGCCGGCGCCTGCGCGTCGCGATCGGCGGGTGCCTGCACCAGCGGGCGCACGTTCAGTGCGAAGCCGTGGCCGGGGCGATGCAGCGGATGCACGTCGATGTGCGGCGCGGGTCGCGCGGCCGGTTGCGCGGCGTCGATCCCGTTCGGCACCAGCGAGTCGAGCGGGCTGACATGCGTGTCGCCGAGCGAGTGCTCGCGCGCGCCGTGGCCGCCGAAGGTGGAGGTCTGGCGCGTACCGATCGTGCCGATGTCCGGATGATCGATCGAGCGGATCGCATCGAGCACGATCAGTGGATTCGACACGCCGTCGAACTGGCCGAGCGTGTCGTCGGCCAGCAGCGGTGCGGCGTGCGGCAGGCCGAACAGCGGCGCGCCGACCCGTTCGCGTTCGTGCTGGTCGGTCGGCAGTACCCATTGCGGCAGGATCGGCGTGCCGACCTGCTGCGCCGCGCCCACGACCTGCAGCGTGCGCGTGAGTGGCGCGCTGGTCTTGACGCCGTCGCCCACCGTGAACACCAGCGTGCGGGTGCTGCTGGTGTGTTCGGCCTGCGTGTCGAGATAGCCGACCGCGGCGAGCGCGGCCTGCCATTGCGCGACGGTGGCGGCGCCGCTGGCCGAGGCCAGCGTCAGCGTGCCGTGCGCGGCGTCGAAGCTCGCGACGATGTCGCCCGTGGCCGCGCTCGGCGTGAAGCTCAGCACGTCGTGCTGAGCGTCGAAGCTGCCTCCGAAGGCGATGGTGGCGACGCTCGGCGCGGTGGCGTTGAGGTCGGTCAGCGTGATGCCGGCACCGACCGACACCGGCGTGGTGGAGCGGCCGTCGGCGGTGTAGCTCAGTTGCGTGTCGTCCGCGACGAGCTGCGGCGTCTGGTGGGTGGCCGTGACGGAGATGTCGCGGGTCGACGCGATGCTGGTCTTCTGGCCGTCGCTGACGGTGAAGCCGATGGTGCGGGTGGTCGTGTCGGGTACCGCGGCCGTGTCGGTGTAGGTGACCGCGTGCAGCGCGGCCTGCCATTGCGCGAGCGTGGCCGTGCCGCTCCCCGAGACGAGCGAGAGCGTGCCGTTGGCGGCGTCGTAGCTGGCGGTGATGTCGCCCATGGTGGTGCCGTCGTTGACGAAGCCGAGCACATCCTCGCCGGCGTGGAAGCCCGCACCGATCTGCACCGTGGCCGAGGCCAGCGTGGCGTTGTCCGCGTCCGACAGCGTGATGCCGCCGTCGATCGCCACCGGCGTGGACGGCGCGTTGTCCGCGGACACGAACGCGGCCGAGCCGGTGCTCGTCGACGAGATCAGCGGCGTCTGGTCGGTGGCCACCACGCGGACGTCGCGCGAGTACACGGCGCTGGTCTTGGTGCTGTCGCTGACGCTGAAGCCGATGCTGCGGGTCGTCGTGTCGGGCACCACGGCGGTGTCGACGTAGGTGACCGCATGCATCGCGGCCTGCCATTGCGCGAGCGTGGCGGTGCCGCTGGCCGAAGTGAGCGAGAGCGTGCCGTGCACGGCGTCGTAGCTGGCGGTGATGTCGCCCATGGTGGCGCCGTCGTTGACGAAGCCGAGCACGTCCTCGCCGGCGTG
>JASLEG010000209.1 GCA_030151225.1 Burkholderia sp.
AACGCCGGCATCACGCAGGATCAGCTCGCGATGCGCATGAAGGACGACGACTGGGACGCGGTGATCGACACCAACCTGAAGTCGGTGTTCCGCCTCTCGCGCGGCGTGCTGCGCCCGATGATGAAGGCCCGTGGCGGGCGCATCATCAACATCACCTCGGTGGTCGGCTCGCTCGGCAATCCGGGCCAGGCCAACTACGCGGCCGCGAAGGCCGGCGTGGCGGGCCTGACGCGCGCGCTCGCGCGCGAGATCGGCAGCCGCGGCATCACGGTCAACTGCGTGGCGCCGGGCTTCATCGATACCGACATGACCAAGTCGCTGCCCGACGAACAGCAGGCGGCACTGAAGACCCAGATTCCGCTCGGGCGCCTCGGCAGCACCGACGATATCGCTCACGCCGTCGCGTTCCTCGCCTCGCCGCTTGCCGGGTATATCACCGGCACGACGCTGCATGTGAACGGCGGCATGTACATGTCGTAACGGAATTCGTTTACCATCCGCGCCGTATGTCGGATGGAGGCGCTTTCGGCGCCTGTCGAACCGCAACGCCGGCGCGCATTTTTGGAGGCATCAAACCTGATAAAATGCGCGCACTTGTAAATCTCAAACTTCCCTCGGAGGGGTAATGGACAACATCGAACAACGTGTCAAGAAGATCGTCGCCGAGCAACTGGGCGTTGCCGAAGGCGAAATCAAGAACGAAGCTTCGTTCGTGAACGACCTCGGCGCGGACTCGCTCGACACGGTCGAGCTGGTGATGGCGCTCGAAGACGAGTTCGGCATGGAAATCCCGGACGAAGAGGCCGAAAAGATCACGACGGTTCAGCAAGCGATCGACTACGCTCGCGCGAACGTCAAGGCCTGACACAGGCAACGCCATCTGCAACGTTCGTCTCGCGACGCTTGCATGGGCGCCAGATCTCGCCGCCGGCAACACTGCCGGCCGCGCTAACAGCCACAGGGCTCGCAGGGCTGGTTCCTGCGGCCCCTGTGGCTTCTGTTTTTGTCATCCAATGGAAAAGAGGGTACCGTGAGCCGCCGTCGAGTTGTCGTTACAGGCCTTGGGCTGATTTCGCCTGTTGGCAATAATGTTGCCGACGGTTGGGCCAATCTGGTCGCCGGCAAGTCCGGCATTGCCAACATCACCAAGTTCGATGCCACGAACTTTTCGACCCGCTTCGCGGGCGAGGTGAAGGGGTTCAACGTCGAAGAGTACATGCCCGCGAAAGAAGCGCGTCACATGGATACCTTCATCCATTACGGCATCGCGGCGGGCATGCAGGCCATGAAGGATTCCGGCCTCGAAGTGACCGACGAGAATTCGGAGCGCATCGGCGTGGTGGTCGGCTCGGGCATCGGCGGTCTGCCGATGATCGAAGTCACCCAGACCGAGCTGCTGAATCGCGGCCCGCGCCGCATCTCGCCGTTCTTCGTACCCGCGTCGATCATCAACATGATCTCGGGCCACCTGTCGATCAAGTTCGGCCTGAAGGGCCCGAACCTCGCGATCGTGACAGCCTGTACCACCGGCCTGCACTGCATCGGCGAGGCCTCGCGCCTGATCGAGTACGGCGACGCCGACGTGATGATCGCGGGCGGTGCCGAATCCACCGTCTCGCCGCTCGGCATCGGCGGCTTCGCGGCTGCGCGCGCGCTGTCGCAGCGCAACGACGATCCGGCCACCGCGAGCCGTCCGTGGGACAAGGACCGCGACGGCTTCGTGCTGGGCGAGGGCGCCGGCGTGATGGTGCTCGAGGAGTACGAGCACGCGAAGGCCCGTGGCGCGAAGATCTACGCCGAAGTGGGCGGCTACGGCATGAGCGGCGACGCGTACCACATGACCGCTCCGCTCGAGGACGGCGACGGCGCACGCCGCTGCATGCTGAACGCGATGCGCAACGCCGGCATCAACGCCGATCAGGTCGATTACCTGAACGCGCACGGCACCTCCACGCAGCTCGGCGATCTGGCGGAAACGATCGGCATCAAGCGCGCGTTCGGCGATCACGCCAGGCAGATGGTGGTCAACTCCACGAAGTCGATGACGGGCCACCTGCTGGGCGGCGCGGGCGGCCTCGAGTCGGTGTTCACGGTGCTCGCCGTGCACAACCAGGTGTCGCCGCCGACCATCAACATCTTCAATCAGGATCCCGAATGCGATCTCGATTATTGCGCGAACGAAGCGCGGGAGATGAAGATCGATATCGCGCTGAAGAACTCCTTCGGTTTTGGCGGGACTAACGGCACGCTGGTTTTCAAGCGCGCCTGAAGCAGGATCGCTTGACGGGTCCCTCCCTCCTGTCCTTCTCCGGCACGCAGCCTGTCGCGCTGCGTGCCTCGCCGACGCTGCGCGTCGTGCTGGCTGCCTTCGTCGCCCTGTGCGCGGTGGCGGCCGGTGCGGCCGCGGCGTCGTTCGCAGGGAAGGGCGGAGCGGTGTTCGTCGGGTTGCTGACCGTCGCGATGCTCGCGTCGGTCGCGCGCGAAACCAGTGCGCGCCGGGTGCCCGGCGCGTTGCTGATCGAGCCGGAAACGTCGGCGCTGGCCGCCTACGACCGCTCGGGGCAACGCGTCGCACACGGCGCCGTGGTCCGCTGCACGCATTGGGCGGACCGGCTGCTGGTGCTCGCGATCGTTCGCGAGCGCGGCGGCGTGGCGTCGTTCGTCGTGCCGGCCGATGCCGTCGACGCACGGATGTTCCGTGCGCTGTCGGTGCTCGGCAGGCGTGCGACGCGCGGCTAGCGCGAGCGCGCCGCCGCATTTCGCGGCGCGTCGAGGGGCGTTGCTACAATAACGTTCCGCGTTGCATCCCTAGTTAACGGATTTGTCAGGTGAGTGAAAAAGAAATCGATCAGGCTCTGGTCGAGCGCGTACAGAAAGGCGACAAGGCGGCGTTCGAACTCCTGGTCTCCAAATACCACCGCAAGATCATCCGGCTGATCTCGCGCCTCGTGCGGGATCCTGCCGAGGTCGAGGACGTGGCGCAGGACGCGTTCATCAAGGCTTACCGCGCGCTGCCGCAGTTTCGTGGCGAGTCGGCGTTCTACACGTGGTTGTACCGGATTGCCGTCAATACGGCCAAGAACTACCTTGCGACCCAGGGGCGCCGAGCGCCCACCTCGACCGAAGCGGATGCCGAAGAGGCGGAAACTTTCTCGGACGCGGACCAACTAAGGGATATCAACACGCCCGAGTCGATGTTGATGAGCAAGCAGATCGCCGAAACGGTGAACGCGGCGATGGCACTGTTGCCCGAGGAATTGCGCACGGCCATCACACTGCGGGAGATCGAGGGTCTGAGTTACGAGGAAATCGCGGAAATGATGGATTGTCCCATCGGCACCGTGCGTTCGCGTATCTTCCGGGCCCGCGAGGCGATCGCCAACAAGTTGCGTCCGCTTCTGGACACGCCGGAAGGCAGGCGCTGGTAAGCCTCTGCCCCCGCGTGCGAAGCGGCACGGGGTCCAGTTACAGAGAGTCGTGCGTCACGACGGGGTATCGAAGATGGGGAGCATCATGGGGTCGGTCTCTACGCAATCGCAATCGCAAGCCAGCTCGCAACGCGAGCGCCTGTCCGCACTGGTCGACGGCGAAATGCCGGACGGCCTGCCGCTCGGCCAGATCCTGGCCGCCTTCGGCGATTCGGAACGTCGCGCCTGGTCGGAGTTTCACGCGATCGGTGACGCACTGCGTTCCGACGAACTCGCCATCGAACCGGCCGTGAGCCGAGCCTTCACGGCCCGCTTCTCCGCCGCCTTCGCGGCCGAACCGCATCTGATCGCGCCCGCCGCGATCACCGTCGATGCCGCACCGGCGCGCGCGAACGCGCGCGGCGTGCTGCGCCGGCGTCTCGTGCCGGGTCTCGCGGTGGCAGCCGCCGCCGCGATGTTCACCTGGATCGTCGTTCCGCAAATGCAGGGTGCGGGCCAGGCCGGCGTGTCGCCGGTCCAGGTCGCCTCGGTCGCGCCGCAGGATCTGCAGCGCGTCTCGGCCAGCGCCCGTCAGGACGTGAACATCATCCGCGACGCGAGCCTCGATCAATACCTCGAGGCTCACCAGCAATTCGCGCAGCAGCCCGTCGTGTCGGGCTCGATGCCGCTGATCCGGACCGCCGTCGCGACGCAAGGCCAATAAACTCGATGCGGACATTGCTGTTGAATCGCGCCACTTCCGGCTGGGCGCGGCTGCCGGCGCTCGTGCTCTGTGCAGCTGCCCTGATTTCCGTTCAAACGCGCGCGATGGCGCAGCAACCGGTCGATCCGGCCGCCGGCCCGCAGGCCGCCGCGGCGTGGCTCGACCGGATCCAGCAGGCCGCCCAGCTGCAGAACTACGACGGTACCTTCGTGTTCCAGCGCGGCAATTACGTCCAGTCGTCACACATCACCCACGTCGCGGCGAAGGGCGGCGAATTCGAACGCATCGAGAGCCTCGACGGCCAGCCGCGCAAGCTGCTGCGCCACAACGACGATCTCGTCACCTTCGTGCCCGAGCGCCATCTGTGCGTGGTCGAGCAACGTCAGAATCGCGACGCGTTCCCGTCGCTGCTCGGCGCGGGCGGCGCGCAGGTGCTGTCGGTCTACGACGCCAAACCGCTCGGCCAGGATCGCGTGGCCGGCATCGACGCGCAGGTCGTCGAGCTCGTGCCGAAGGATCCGAACCGCTACGCCTACAAGCTCTGGACCGATGCGAAGACCGGCCTGCTGCTGCGCACGCAGACGCTCGACGCCGACGAACACGTGCTCGAGCAGGTGGCGTTCTCGCAACTGCAGATCGGCGCGGCGAACCCGGCCGACAAGAGCGCGATCGCGAGCGGCATCCGCAATCTGTCCGGCTGCACCGTGGTGCGCCCGCCCGTGGCGGCCGCCAACATCGAGGCGCAGGGCTGGCAGATCGCGCCGAGCGTGGCCGGTTTCGCGAAGATCCGCGAGGTGCGCCGCCCGATGGCCGCGCGCGACCCGAAGGCGCCGCCGATCTCGGTCGATCAGGCCGTGTTCACCGATGGTCTCGCCACCGTGTCGGTGTTCCTCGAGCCGGTCGAAGCTGGCGCCACGCGCAAGGAAGGTACCGGCAGCAACGGCGCCACCCACGTGCTCGTGAAGCGCCGCGGCGATTTCTGGATCACGCTGCTCGGCGAAGTGCCGCCGGCCACCTTGCAGCAGTTCGCGGCTGCCATAGAATACAAGCCTTCGAAGTAAGCTCCCGGCTTCCCGACATGATGAATTCCACGCTGCGTACCTGGCTGTCCGCAGCGGCGCTGACGGCATGCCTGCCCGTCGCGTCGCTGGCCGCGCAAGCCGCTTCGACCGCGCAGGGCGCCTCCGCGCCCGCCGGCGCGTCCACGGCCACGGTGCCGGTGCCGGTGGCGCCGCCCACGGCACCGGCCGCGCGCGCCGCGTTGCCCGACTTCGCCGACCTGGTCGAGAAGGCCGGGCCGGCGGTGGTCAACATCCGCACCACGGCCACGGTGCCGGCGGACCCGCGCGGCGCGTTCCAGCAGGGCCCCGACGACGGCGACATGTCGGAATTCTTCCGCCGCTTCTTCGGCATCCCGCTGCCGCAGGCGCCGGGCAATTCGCAGAAGAGCGCGCCGCCCGATTCGGCGCCCGACACCGAGCAGAACCGCGGCGTGGGCTCGGGCTTCATCCTGTCGCCCGACGGCTACGTGATGACGAACGCCCACGTGGTGGACGACGCCGACACGATCTACGTGACGCTGACCGACAAGCGCGAATTCAAGGCCAAGCTGATCGGCATGGACGAGCGCACCGACGTCGCGATCGTGAAGATCAATGCCACCAACCTGCCGAGCGTCGCGATCGGCGATTCGAACAAGGTGCGCGTGGGCGAGTGGGTGGTCGCGATCGGTTCGCCGTTCGGGCTCGACAACACGGTCACGGCCGGCATCGTCAGCGCCAAGGGCCGCAACACCGGCGACTACCTGCCGTTCATCCAGACCGACGTGGCCGTGAACCCCGGCAACTCGGGCGGCCCGCTGATCAACATGCAGGGCGAGGTGATCGGCATCAACTCGCAGATCTACAGCCGCACCGGCGGCTTCATGGGCATCTCGTTCGCGATTCCGATCGACGAGGCGATGCGCGTGGCTGCGCAGCTCGAGGCGACCGGCAAGGTCACGCGCGGGCGCATCGCGGTGGCGATCGGCGAGGTCACCAAGGACGTGGCCGATTCGCTCGGCCTGCCGCGCGCGCAGGGCGCGCTGGTCAGCAGCGTCGAGCCGGGCGGCCCGGCCGACAAGGCCGGCGTGCAGCCGGGCGACATCATCCTGAAGTTCAATGGTCGCAGCGTGGACGAGGCCACCGACCTGCCGCGCATGGTGGGCGACACCAAGCCGGGCACCCGGGCGACGCTGACGATCTGGCGCAAGGGCGTGTCGCGCGACCTGCCGATCACGGTGGCCGAGGTGCCGGCCGAGAAGGGCGCCGCGCGCGGCGGCGACGGCAAGTCGAGCCCGGCGCCGAAGGCGCGTCAGAGCAACGCGCTGGGGCTGACCGTCAGCGACCTCACCGCCGACCAGCTGAAGGCGGCCAAGGTACCGAACGGCGTGCACGTCGACGTGGCCGACGGCCCGGCCGCGCGTGCCGGCCTCAAGCGCGATGACATCGTGATTCGCGTGGGCGATACCGACATCACCAGCGCCAGGCAGTTCGTCGAGATCACCTCGAAGCTCGATCCGTCGAAGATGGTGGCGATCCTCGTGCGTCGCGGCGACAACACGCAGTTCATCCCGCTGCGCCCGCGCCAGCAGAAGTAGGCGGCGCGTGGACTTCACGCTCTACGGCCGCGGCTGGTGTCACCTCTGCGACGCGTTGCGCGCGGCGCTGGCACCGGTGGCGGCCGAGTTCGCGGTGGCCGTCGAGGAGCGCGACATCGACGCGCCCGGCATCGATCCGGCGCTGGTCGAGCGCTACGACGAGCACGTGCCGGTGCTGCTGCTCGATGGGGTGGAAGTGTGCCGGCACCGCTTCGACGAGGCGGCCGTGCGGGCTGCGCTGACGCGTCGCCGGGCGTGAGCGGTGCGCCCCGGATCCGGGCTTTTCCAGCAGAAATCGTGCCGTCGCGGCGTGGTCGCCGCCAAAATGCCGCCGAGGCCAGACCTTTTCAGCTAAAATAGACTGTTTTTTCACCGACTTACAAGGCGTGCTCCGCAGTCGTCGAGCGCGCCTTTTTCGCTTGATCGGCACTGAATGGATCATATTCGCAATTTCTCGATCATCGCCCATATCGACCATGGCAAGTCGACGCTCGCGGATCGCATCATCCAGGTATGCGGCGGCCTGACCGACCGCGAGATGGAAGCGCAGGTGCTCGACTCGATGGATCTCGAGCGCGAGCGCGGCATCACGATCAAGGCGCAGACCGCCGCGCTGTCGTACCGTGCGCGCGACGGCAAGGTCTACAACCTGAACCTGATCGACACCCCCGGGCACGTCGACTTCTCCTATGAAGTGAGCCGCTCGCTGTCGGCCTGCGAAGGCGCGCTGCTCGTGGTGGACGCGAGTCAGGGCGTCGAGGCGCAGACCGTCGCCAACTGCTACACGGCCATCGAGCTCGGCGTGGAAGTGGTGCCGGTGCTCAACAAGATCGACCTGCCCGCGGCGAATCCCGAAAGCGCGATCGAGGAGATCGAGGACGTGATCGGCATCGACGCGGCCGACGCCACGCGCTGCAGCGCCAAGACCGGCCTCGGCGTGGAGGACGTGCTCGAATCGCTGATCGCCAAGGTGCCGGCGCCGAAGGGCGACCCCGACGGTCCGCTGCAGGCGCTGATCATCGATTCGTGGTTCGACAACTACGTCGGCGTGGTCATGCTGGTGCGCATCGTCAACGGCACGCTGCGTCCGAAGGAAAAGATCAAGCTGATGGCCACCGGCGCGCAGTACCCGGTGGAGCACATCGGCGTGTTCACGCCGAAGTCGCGCAATCTCGAGACGCTGTCGGCGGGGCAGGTGGGCTTCATCATCGCCGGCATCAAGGAGCTGACCGCCGCGAAGGTGGGCGACACCGTCACGCTCGCCGGCAAGCCGGCGCCGGAACCGCTGCCGGGCTTCAAGGAAGTGAAGCCGCAGGTGTTCGCGGGCCTGTATCCGGTCGAGGCGAACCAGTACGACGCGCTGCGCGAGTCGCTCGAGAAGCTCAAGCTCAACGACGCCTCGCTGCAGTACGAGCCGGAAGTCTCGCAGGCGCTCGGCTTCGGCTTCCGCTGCGGCTTCCTGGGCCTGCTGCACATGGAAATCGTGCAGGAGCGGCTAGAGCGCGAATTCGACATGGACCTGATCACCACGGCGCCCACGGTGGTGTACGAGGTGTTGCAGGCCAACGGCGACACGATCAAGGTCGAGAACCCGGCCAAGATGCCGGATCCGGGCCGCATCGCGGAAGTGCGCGAGCCGATCGTCACCGTGAATCTGTACATGCCGCAGGAATACGTGGGCTCGGTGATCACGCTGTGCGAGCAGAAGCGCGGCTCGCAGATCAACATGCAGTACCACGGCCGCCAGGTGCAGCTGACCTACGAAATCCCGATGGCGGAAATCGTGCTCGACTTCTTCGATCGCCTGAAGTCGACCTCGCGCGGCTACGCGTCGATGGATTACGAGTTCAAGGAATACCGCACGTCGGACGTCGTGAAGGTGGACATGCTGATCAACGGCGACAAGGTGGATGCGCTGTCGATCATCGTGCACCGCTCGCAGTCGCAGTATCGCGGCCGCGAAGTGGCGGCCAAGATGCGCGAGATCATTCCGCGCCAGATGTACGACGTGGCGATCCAGGCCGCGATCGGCGCGAACATCGTGGCGCGCGAGAACATCAAGGCGCTGCGCAAGAACGTGCTGGCCAAGTGCTACGGCGGCGACATCTCGCGCAAGAAGAAACTGCTCGAAAAGCAGAAGGCAGGCAAGAAGCGCATGAAGCAGGTGGGTTCGGTCGAGATCCCGCAGGAGGCGTTCCTGGCGATCTTGCGCGTCGAAGACAAATAACAGGACTGATCCTTTTATGAATTTCGCTTTGATTCTGTTCGTGCTCGTCGTGTTGACGGGGATCGCGTGGGTGCTGGACAAGCTGGTGTTCCTGCCGGGCCGTCGCCGGGCAGCCGATGCGGCGGCCGCCGAGTTCGACCGCCAGCAGTCGGTGATCGATGCGCGCTTCGCCGATGAAAACGCGCCGGCCACGCGGGCCAAGCTGCGTGAGGACAAACTGCGTCAGCCGTGGTGGCTCGAGTACACGGCGAGCTTCTTCCCGGTGATCCTCGCGGTGTTCGTGGTGCGTTCGTTCGTGGTGGAGCCGTTCAAGATTCCGTCGGGCTCGATGGTGCCCACGCTGCTGGTGGGCGACTTCATCCTCGTCAACAAGTTCGAGTACGGCCTGCGCCTGCCGATCACGAACCAGAAGATCACCTCGGGCAGCCCGCTCTCTCGCGGCGACGTGGTGGTGTTCCGTTACCCGAAGGACGAGTCGGTCGACTACATCAAGCGCGTGATCGGCCTGCCCGGCGACACCGTGCAGTACTACGACAAGAAGCTCACGATCAACGGCCAGGCCGTGCCCGAAACGCCGCTGCCCGACTTCTTCGACGACGAGCGCATGAACTACGCGAAGCAGTACGAGGAGACGATCGACGGCCGCAAGAACGCGATCCTGAACAACACCTCGGTGCCGCCGTACGTGATGGGCGCCTACGATTTCCCGTACAAGAGCAACTGCGACTACAACGAGCACGGCGTGACCTGCAAGGTGCCGCCCGGCCACTACTTCATGATGGGTGACAACCGCGACAACAGCGCCGACAGCCGCTACTGGGGCTTCGTGCCCGACAAGGACATCGTCGGCCGCGCGTTCTTCATCTGGATGAACCTCGGCGCGATGAGCCGCATCGGCTCGTTCCACTGAGCGGGCGATCGAGGCTGGCCGGCATGGTGCGATGGCCGCGCGCCATGCTGGCAAATCACTTCAAGAACCGGCGGTAACACCGCTCCGACACGCCTTTTCGCCTTTTACGCGCCGGGCAGCCGTCACTCGACGGCACCCGCGCCCGCGTTATACTCCTGCACATGCCTCAGTCCCAGTTGGAAAGCCGGCTGCGCTACGAATTTCGCAATGCGGAATTGCTGCGTCAGGCTTTGACCCATCGTAGCCACAGCGCCACGCATAACGAACGGCTCGAGTTTCTCGGCGACTCCGTTCTGAATTGCGCGGTGGCGGCCCTTTTGTTCCAGCGTTTCGGCAAGCTGGACGAGGGCGACCTGTCGCGCGTGCGGGCCAATCTCGTCAAGCAGCAGTCGCTGTACGAAATTGCTCAGGCCCTGAATATTTCCGAAGGCTTGCGGCTCGGCGAGGGCGAGTTGCGCAGCGGTGGTTTCCGCCGCCCGTCGATCCTCGCGGACGCGTTCGAAGCCATCATCGGGGCGGTGTTCCTCGATGGCGGCTTCGATGCCGCCCAGGGCGTGATCAAGCGCCTGTACGTGCCGATCCTCGATCACATTGATCCGCGCACGCTCGGCAAGGATGCCAAGACGCTGCTGCAGGAGTACCTGCAGGGTCACAAGATCGCGTTGCCCACTTATACCGTGGTCGCCACGCATGGTGCGGCGCACAATCAGCAGTTCGAGGTGGAATGCACGGTGCCGAAGCTCGACGTCAAGGTGTCGGGCTCCGGGGCCAGCCGTCGCGCGGCCGAACAGGCCGCCGCGAAGAAGGCGCTCGACGAGGTGATGGCGCGCCCGATGGCGGCCGCCAAGCCGAAGCGCTCGAAGAGCGCGCGTGCCTCGAAGGCCGAGCCCGAGATCGTGCCGGGCGTGAAGGGGGTGCAGGAGGCGCTGGATCTACGCGCGACGCCGGCCGAGCGCAAGGATCGCGGCGCGGCTGCCGCTGCCGCGCTTGCCGCCGGCGAGGCGAAGGTTCCGGCCGATGCCGCCGCCGAACGGGGTGCGCCGCCGGTGGCGGTGATCCGGGCCGGCGCGCATGTCGAGCCGCAGCAGGGCGGTGGCGTGGCCGACAAGGCCGAGCGCAGCCTCCGGCCGGCAGAAAGGTCGGCCGAAAAAACTCCGGACAAGTCGGCCGAAGGCGGCAAGCCGGCCGCGTCCGACAAGCCCGAAGCGGCCGCACGCGGCCCCGCCCCGGGCGACCGGACGTTGCGTTTGCGCGACAGTGCGCCGGCGCCCGCGTCGACGCCCGCCGCCTCCGGCGACACCGATGCCGACCTCGCCACGGCGCCGTTGCGCGTGGCCGATGCCGGTCATTGAATTCCTGATTCCTGTGCGGGCCGCGTCGTGCGGTCCGCTTCGCATTGCAGCAACCTGATATGAACGCTCCCGCCACCCCCGCCGGTTTCCGCTGCGGCATGATCGCCATCGTCGGCCGGCCGAACGTCGGCAAGTCGACGCTGATGAACGCCCTCGTCGGCCAGAAGATCAGCATCACCTCGCGCAAGGCGCAGACCACGCGCCACCGCATCACCGGCATTCACACGCTGGAAGACGCGCAGTACATCTTCGTCGACACGCCGGGCTTCCAGACGCGCCACAGCACCGCGCTGAACCGCTCGCTGAATCGCACGGTCACCTCCACGCTGACCTCGGTCGACGCGATCCTGTTCGTGATCGAGGCCGGCCGCTTCGGTCCGGACGATCAGAAGGTGCTCGACCTGATCCCGAAGGGCGTGCCCACGCTGCTGATCCTGAACAAGCTCGACCGCATCGTCGACAAGGCCTCGCTGTTCCCGTTCCTGAAGCAGATGGGCGAGCTGCGCGAATTCGCCGAAGTGGTGCCGCTGTCGGCCAAGAGCGTCGACGACATCGGCCGCCTGATGCAGACCGCCAAGCCCTATCTGCCCGAGGGCGCGCCGATCTACGGCGAGGACGACCTGACCGATCGCAGCTCGCGTTTCCTGGCCGCCGAGATCCTGCGCGAGAAGGTGTTCCGCTGGACCGGTGACGAGCTGCCGTACACGAGCACCGTCGTCATCGACAAGTTCGAGGAAGAGGGGCGCCTCACGCGCGTGTTCGCCACGATCCTGGTGGAGCGCGATTCGCACAAGGCGATGGTGATCGGCAAGAAGGGCGCGAAGCTCAAGCAGATCAGCACCGAGGCGCGGCTCGACATGGAAAAGCTGTTCGACGGCCCCGTGTATCTCGAGACCTTCATCAAGGTGCGGAGCGGCTGGGCCGACAACGAGGCCGGTTTGCGTGCCTATGGGTACGAATGACGGCGTCGAGCCCGGCGACGACGGCATCGAGGGCATGGACGACGCGCACGCGCCCGTCTCGCTAGCCGAGCCGGTTCCGCCCGACGCCGAGTCCACCGCGCCAGCCGCGGACGCTGCCGACGGCTGCCCGGCGGTGGACTTGCCGGCGGCCGCCTTGCCGCCGCGCGCCGGCTTGCCGGTGCCGCCG
>JASLEG010000266.1 GCA_030151225.1 Burkholderia sp.
CTCAGCGCCTGCGCGGCGCCGTGGCGCACGGCAGCGCGCTGCCCGCCGCGCTCGCGGCGGTGCAGGCGGCCCAGCCGGCGGCGTCGCGACCGATGTCGCGCGGCGCGACCCAGGACATCGCCTATCGTGCGATGCGCCGGCTCGGCACCACCGAGTGGCTGATCGCCACGCTCGTCAGCAAGGCGCCGCCCGAGCACGTGCAGTCGCTGCTGGCCTGCGCGCTCGCGCTGCTCGCCGACGACGCCGAGCACGCGGCCTACGCGCCGTTCACGGTGGTCGATCAGGCCGTCACGGCGATCGGCGCGCGGCGCGAGTTCGCGTTCGCGAAGGGGCTCGTCAATGCGGTGCTGCGCCGTTTCCTGCGCGAGCGCGCGGCGCTCGTCGCGCAATGGCAGACGGTGCGCACGGCGCGCTGGAACTACCGCGACTGGTGGATCGACGCGGTGGAGCGCGCCTGGCCCGCCGACTGGCAGGCGATCCTCGCGGCCGGCGACACGCAGGGCCCGCTCACGCTGCGCGTGAATCCTCGCCACGCGAGCGTCGAGGCCTATCTGGCCACGCTGCGCGAGCACGAGATCGACGCGCAGGCGGCCGGCGAACACGCGGTGCGGCTCGCCGCGCCGCTGCCCGTGGACCGCATCCCCGGCTTCGCCGAGGGCGTGGTGTCGGTGCAGGACGCCGGCGCGCAACTCGCGGCCGAACTGCTCGGCGCGGCGAGCGGCATGCGCGTGCTCGACGCGTGCGCGGCGCCCGGCGGCAAGACCGGCCATCTGCTCGAGCTCGCCGACGTGCACGTGATCGCGCTCGAGAGCGATGCCACGCGCGCCACGCGCATCGACGAGAACCTCGCGCGCCTGAAGCTCGCCGCCGAGGTGCGGGTGGGCGACGCGGGCGCGCCCGACGCCTGGCACGACGGCCAGCCCTTCGACCGGATCCTTGCCGACGTGCCGTGCTCGGCCTCGGGCATCGTGCGCCGCCATCCGGACATCCGCTGGCTGCGCCGCGAAAGCGACATCGCCGCGCTCGCGGCCGAACAGCGCCGCATCCTGCTGGCCCTGTGGCCGCTGCTGAAACCGGGTGGCGAAATGCTGTACGTCACCTGCTCGATCTTCCCCGAGGAAGGCGAGCAGCAGGCGCGCTGGTTTGAAGAGGCAGTGGAAGATGCGGTACGATTGGACGCGCCCGGGCAACTCCTGCCGCGGGCCGCCGCGAGCCGGCAGCCGGAGATCGATGCCGGTCGCGGCGCCGTCGCGCGGCTGGCCGACCACGACGGATTCTTCTACGCCCGCTTTCAGAAACGGTGACGATCTCTCGCCTCCTTCCACTTCGGTTCGCGGCCGCGCTGCTGGTCGCGATCACGCTGTGCTTCGCCGTCGTCGCCCCCGCTCATGCCGATCCGGTGAACGTGCAGCGCGCGTCGCTGCAGTCGGACGGCAACGGCTGGGCGCTCGACGCGCGCTTCGAGTTCGAGCTGAACGCGAACCTCGAGGATGCCGTCAACAAGGGCATCCCGCTCTACTTCACCACCGATTTCGAGCTGAGCCGCGCGCGCTGGTACTGGTTCGACGAACAGCCGGTGTCGGTCACGCAGACCATCCGCCTGTCGTTCCAGCCGCTCACGCGTGAATATCGCGTCTCCACGGGCGGCCTGCAGCTCGGCTTCCCCACGCTGAAGGACGCGCTCGCGGTGGTCCAGCACGTCACGTCGTGGCACGTGATCGACCGCAATCAGGTGCAGCCCGGCGAGACCTACACGGCCTCGGTGCGCATGCAGCTCGACACTGCGCTGATGCCGAAGCCGTTCCAGGTGGACGCGGTGAACAACCGCGACTGGAGCCTGGTGTCCGACTGGAAGCGCTTCAACTTCACGGTGGCCGATCGTGCGAAATAAGCTGCGACGCGTGTTCGGCCAGAACCTGCTGGTGCGGGTGATCGTCTCGACGGTGGCGGTCACCGCGCTGCTGCTGCTGGTGCTGCTGGCGGCGGCCAGCGCCAACACCGAATTCTTCGACCGCTACTACTCGTGGCTCTACACCGCGAACATCCTGGTGGCGCTGGTGTTCCTGCTGGTGGTGCTCGGGCTCGGCGGCATGATCGTGGCGCGGCTGCGCAAGGGCAAGTTCGGCACGCGGCTGCTCGCCAAGCTCGCGATCTTCTTCGCGCTGGTGGGCGTGGTGCCGGGCGGCATCATCTACATCGTGTCGTACCAGTTCGTGTCGCGCAGCATCGAGTCGTGGTTCGACGTGAACGTGGAGACGGCGCTGACGGCCGGCCTGAATCTGGGCCGCGGCATGCTCGACGCGTCGCTGTCGGATCTGCAGACCAAGGCGCGCCTGATGACCGAGCAGCTCGCGAGCGCCGACGCCACCACCAACGGCACCACGCTCACGCTGCTGCGCCTGCGCGACCAGTTCGGCGTGCAGGACGCCACGATCCTCGAGCCCGGCCACACCAGCGCGGGCGCCTCGCCGGACCTGCACATCGTGGCGCAGGCCTCGGGCAATTTCGCGGCGCTGATCCCCGACGACATGCCCACCGCGCTGATGCTGAGCCAGGCGCGCGAGCACGGCAGCTACGCGGCGATCGAGGGCGAGGTGGACGGCGACCCGAGCGCGCGCGGCGCCAAGGGCGCGCTGCGCCTGCGGGTGGTGGAGCGCATCCCCAATTCGTCCACCGCGCTGCTGCAGCCCGCCGAGCGTTTCCTGCAGCTCACCCAGCCGGTGCCGCCGTCGCTCGCGCGCAATGCCGATGCCGTGCAGCGCGCCTATCGCGAGTACCAGGAGAAGTCGCTCGGCCGCAGCGGCCTGCGCAAGATGTACATCGGCACGCTCACGCTCGCGCTGTTCCTCGCCACCTTCATCGCGATGATGATCGCGCTCGCGCTCGGCAACCAGCTCGCGCGGCCGCTGTTCCTGCTCGCGCAGGGCACCAAGGAGATCACCGAGGGCGACTACACGCCGAAGCGCGAGCTCAAGACGCGCGACGAACTCGGCTTCCTCACGCAGTCGTTCAACGCCATGACGCGTCAGCTTTCCGAGGCGCGCGCCGCGGTGGAGCGCAACCGCGTGGCGCTCGAATATTCGAAAACTTATCTCGAATCGATCCTCGCGAACCTGACCGCCGGCGTGTTCGTGCTCGACCGCCAGTTCCGCCTGACGATCGCCAACCGCGGCGCCGAGCGCATCTTCCGCCAGCCGTTCCAGTCGCAGATCGGCGCGGTGCTCGACCAGCTCGCGGTGGTGGCCGAATTCGGCGCGATGGTGCGCAAGGCCTTCGCCGATCGCGAGGCCGCGGCCCAGGGCCGCCACGAGGATCGCGGCCACTGGCAGCAGCAGTTCGCGGTGGTCGTGCCGGGCGAGGCGGAGCCGCTCACGCTGCTCGTGCGAGGCACGCGTCTTGCGTCGGCGCTCGCGAGCGAGGCCGCCGATCCGCAGACTTCCGGCTACGTGGTGGTGTTCGACGACATCTCCGACGTGATCTCGGCGCAGCGTTCGGTGGCGTGGGGCGAGGTGGCGCGCCGGCTCGCGCACGAGATCAAGAATCCGCTCACGCCGATCCAGCTCTCGGCCGAACGCCTGCAGATGAAGCTTGCGGAAAAGCTCGCGCCGGCCGATGCCGAGGTGCTCAGGCGCGGCGCCACCACCATCGTGAATCAGGTGGCGGCCATGAAGCGCATGGTGGACGACTTCCGCGATTACGCGCGCACGCCGCCCGCGGTGCTCGGCCATCTGCAGCTCAACGATCTCGTCAGCGAGGTGCTGACGCTGTACGGTGTGGGCGAGGGCAAGAACGTGATCGTGGTCGAGCAGGGGCCGCTGCCGGTGATCCGCGGCGACGCCACGCAATTGCGCCAGGTGATCCACAACCTGCTGCAGAACGCGCAGGATTCGGTGGCCGAGGTGGTGCAGCCTCGTGTGTGGCTCGAAACGAGGGCAGTAGAATATGGCGACCCCGATGCCGACGGCACGAAACGCATCGCGGTGCGGCTGAGCGTGTCCGACAACGGCCCCGGCTTCGCGGCGCGCATCCTCACGCGCGCCTTCGAACCTTACGTGACGACGAAGGCGAAAGGCACGGGGCTCGGACTCGCGACGGTCAAGAAGATCGTGGACGAACACGGTGCGCGGATCGATCTGCGCAACCGCATGCAGGGCGATGTCGTCGAGGGGGCGCAGGTATCGATCCTGTTCCTGCAACTCGCCGACGACACCGCGGGCTCCGAGGGCGGAGCCACGAGCGGAACGGCACCCGCCAAGACAAAAGCAACCGTGCAGACAAGGGCAGCGTAAATGGCAACCATCCTGGTGGTAGATGATGAAATGGGCATCCGGGAATTGCTCTCGGAAATCCTCAGCGACGAAGGTCACGTCGTGGAGGTGGCGGAGAACGCGCAGGCCGCGCGCAGCTATCGTCAGCGGCTCGCGCCCGATCTGGTTCTGCTCGACATCTGGATGCCCGATACGGACGGCGTCACGCTGTTGAAGGAATGGGCGAGCCACGGGCAACTCACGATGCCCGTGATCATGATGTCGGGGCACGCGACGATCGATACCGCGGTCGAGGCGACCAAGATCGGCGCACTCGATTTCCTCGAGAAACCGATCGCGCTGCAGAAGCTGCTGAAGTCGGTCGAGCACGGCCTCGCGCGCGGCGCGGCGCCGGTGCCGCCCACCCCGGCCGCGAAGCCAGCGGTGGTGGCCGGCGTCGGCGGCCCGGCGGTGGTCGCGGCGGCCGCCGCGCTGCCGGCGATCAGCGAGGAGGTGCATGCCACGCTCGGCGGCGCGAGCCAGACGGCCGCGATTCCGTTCGATATCCCGCTGCGCGAGGCGCGTGACGCGTTCGAGCGCGCCTATTTCGAGTACCACCTCGCGCGCGAGAACGGCAGCATGACGCGCGTGGCCGAGAAGACCGGCCTCGAGCGCACGCACCTGTATCGCAAGCTCAAGCAGCTCGGCGTGGAGCTCGGCAAGAAGCCGGTGGACGGCGGTCTCTGACTTTTTCTCGATTTTTTGCGAGAAGGGTCTTGATTTGCCGAAGAGGGCTCGCTATAATCGCTTTTCTTCGTTGGCCCGGTAGCTCAGTTGGTAGAGCAGCGGATTGAAAATCCGCGTGTCGTTGGTTCGATTCCGACCCAGGCCACCAAATTCGAAAAGGTCCAAAAGCTTCGCGGCTTTTGGACCTTTTCCCATTTTTAGCGTTGGAAGCGCCGGGTCATCGTGCCGGCCCGGTCCCTGGCATGCGGCGCTCCATATGGCGCGCGCCGGGCGAAGCGCCGGCCCGCATGCTAAAATCCCTGCCGACTCAAAGACTTGAAGGACTTGAGACGCCGGATTCCCGCGCCGCAAGTCCTTTTTTGTTTGACGCTCGAGCCGCCGTACATTCCGCGGACGCGCCCGCCCCCGAGCTGGCGCCGTCCAGGGCTTCGCGCGACGCGAGCCTTCTCGATACGGAGTACACGGTGATTCGGACACACGCCAAGGGCGGCGCGCTCGTGCTGTTTTCGGGCGGCCAGGATTCGGCGACCTGCGTGGCCTGGGCGCTCGAGCGCTTCCAGACCGTCGAGACGCTCGGCTTCGATTACGGCCAGCGCCATCGCGTCGAGCTCGAATGTCGCGACAGCATCCGCGAGGCGCTGCGCACGCGCTTCCCGCAATGGGCCGGCCGGCTCGGCGACGATCACATGATCGACCTGTCGGTGCTCGGCGCGATCAGCGATACCGCGATGACGCGCTCGATCGAGATCGAGATGGCCGAGAACGGCCTGCCGAACACCTTCGTGCCCGGCCGCAACCTGATGTTCATGACGATCGCGGCGGCCCTCGCCTGTCGCCGCGGCCTCAGCGTGCTGGTGGGCGGCATGTGCGAGACCGATTTCTCGGGCTACCCCGATTGCCGCGACGACACGATGAAGGCGCTGCAGGTCGCGCTGAACCTCGGCATGGACACGCGCATGGTGCTCGAGACGCCGCTGATGTGGCTCGACAAGGCCGACACCTGGCGACTGGCCGAGCAGCTCGGCGGCGAGGCGCTGGTGGAACTGGTGCGGGTCGAGACCCACACCTGCTACGTGGGCGAGCGCGCCGAGCTGCACGAATGGGGCTTCGGCTGCGGCGAGTGCCCGGCCTGCAAGCTGCGCCGGCGCGGCTACGAGGCGTATCGCAACGGCGAGCAAGTCACGGAAGCGCCGCTCTGAAGCGCGGCATGCAGGCGTCACTGGCGCCACGGACGGCAACACGAATCACGCGGAAACAGGAACAGGAACGGGCGGCGAGCCGCCGCCCGGCGAGCAGATGACGTATACGGTCAAGGAAATCTTCTACACGTTGCAGGGCGAGGGCGCGAACGCCGGGCGCCCGGCCGTGTTCTGCCGGTTCGCCGGCTGCAACCTGTGGACCGGCCGCGAGGCCGATCGCGAATCGGCCGTGTGCCGCTTCTGCGATACCGATTTCGTCGGCACCGACGGCGAGAACGGCGGCAAGTTCAAGACGCCCGAGGCGCTGGCCGACATGATCGCGTCGCTGTGGCCCGAGGGCGAGGCGAACCGCTTCGTGGTGTGCACGGGCGGCGAGCCGATGCTGCAGCTCGACCAGCCGATCGTCGACGCGTTGCATGCGCGCGGCTTCGAGATCGCGATCGAGACCAACGGCTCGCTGCCGGTGCTCGACACGATCGACTGGATCTGCGTGAGCCCGAAGGCCGACGCGCCGCTGGTGGTCACCAAAGGCCACGAGCTGAAGGTGGTGATTCCGCAGGACAACCAGCGCCTCGCCGAGTACGCGAAGCTCGATTTCGCGTATTTTCTCGTGCAACCGATGGACGGCCCGTCGCGCGACCTGAACACGAAGCTCGCGATCGACTGGTGCAAGCGCCATCCGCAATGGCGGCTGTCGATGCAGACGCACAAATACCTGAACATTCCCTGAGCCGCGAGCTTCACTCATCGTGCTGATTACCCGAAAACTCGAATTCGACGCGGGCCACCGCATCCCCGATCACCGCAGCCAGTGCCGCAACCTGCACGGCCATCGCTACGTGCTCGAAATCACGCTGCGCGGCGACCTGGTGGACACCGAGGGCGCGCCCGACCGCGGCATGGTGATGGATTTCGCCGACGTGAAGGCGCTCGCGATGGAGCACCTCGTGTCGAAGTGGGATCACGCGTTCCTCGTGTACGCGCGCGACGAGGTGGTGCGCTCGTTCCTCGAGCAGATGGCCGATCACAAGACGGTCGTGCTGGACCGCATTCCGACCGTCGAGAACCTCGCGGCGGTGGCCTTCGACATCCTCGCCAGCGTGTACGACGCGCACTACGGCGTGAACCTGCGCCTCGAACGCGTGCGCATGTACGAAACCCCGAACTGCTGGGCCGACGTCGAGCGCGCCCCCGCCCGCTGATTCCCCGCCGCGCCTTGCCTGCCTTGCCTTCGGGCGCCGCGCCCCGCGCGCGTTCACGCCCGGCGGCACATTTCTGACCACGGTATGATCGTCGCGCGCGCGATGCGTGCGACGTGGCCGTGTTCGGCCCCGTTCCGCCCGCGCGTTCGCAGCATATTCCGGATAACAAACATCGATTCCGCGGTCTCGACCGCGGAGCCGGCGCACGCCACACGATGGCGCCACGCGGCGGCAGGAGGAACTGGACATGAACGGCACTGGCACGCGCGCGCGACGCGCGGCACGACGGGGATTGGCACGCCGCATCGGCGCACGGGGATTCATCGCGCTCGGCCTGGCCGGCGCGCTGTTCGCGGCGCACGGCGCGGCGCAGGCGGACGAGGCGGCATCGGCACCGGCAGCCACCGCGGCATCGGCGCCCGCGGCCGCCGCGCAGCACGCGAAGCCGCACGCGAAACTGCGCAAGCCGGCGGCAGCGGCATCGAAGACCACGGCGGCGGCCGTGGCCGACTACAACGCCGGCGATTTCGCCTCGGCGCTGGCCGGCTTCCGCCGCGCGGCGCAGCACGGCGACCGGCTCGCGCAATTCGACTACGCGATGATGCGGCTCAAGGGCGAGGGCGCCGCGGCCGACGTGCCCGACGGCCTGCACTGGCTCAACGAGGCGGCCGGCGCCGGCATGACGCAGGCGCAGTACGCGCTCGGCACGATGTACGACGCGGGCGACTTCGTCACGCGCGACGCGGCGATCGCGCACGGCTGGCTGACCCGGGCCGCCGAGCAGGGCCACGTGGAGGCCGAACTCGCGCTCGCGAACCAGTTCCTCGACGGCCGCGGCACGCCGCGCGACAACCATCAGGCCTTCCTCTGGTACCGCAAGGCGGCCGACGCCGGCGAGCCGACCGCGCAGTACGTGACGGCCTCGTTCTACGAGCGCGGCGGCGACGGCGTGACCCAGGACCTGAATCTCGCGCGCGTCTACTACGCGGCCGCGGCCGTGCACGGCGACGACGTGGCCGCGCTGAAGTATCAGGAGGTCAGCACCGCGCTGCGCGCGCAGGTGGCGGCCGCCGCGGCATCGGGTGCCTCGGCCGCCTCGGCACCGGCCGCCGCCGCACCGCAGGCCGCCTCGCAGGAATGACGAAGCAGGAAGGCAAAAGTCGGCGCCGCGCGTCCCGCGCACGGCGCCGGTCGTCACGTCAGGATTTCATCAGCCGCTTCTGTCGCCCGACGCTCATGATCAGCCCGATCGCGACGCCGAGCGTGGCCAGCGCGGTGCCGCCGTAGCTCATGAACGGCAGCGGCACGCCCACCACCGGCAGCACGCCGCTCACCATCCCCACGTTCACGAACGCATAGGTGAAGAAGCCGAGCGACAGCGAGCCGGCCAGCAGCCGGCCGAACAGCGTCGAGCCCTGCGCCGCGATCACCAGCCCGCGCGCGATCAGCAGCATGTACAGGGTCAGCAGCACGAGTCCGCCCACCAGCCCGAACTCCTCCGAATACACGGCGAAGATGAAGTCGGTGTGCTTCTCGGGGATGAACTCCAGGTGCGCCTGGGTGCCCTTCAGATAGCCCTTGCCGAACGGCCCGCCCGAGCCGATCGCGATCACCGCCTGGATCGTGTGGAAGCCCTTGCCGAGCGGATCCGAGGTGGGATCGAGCAGGGTGCAGACGCGGTGTTTCTGGTAATCGTGCATCAGCGGCCAGACCACCTGCGGCTGACAGATCTTGTCCTCGAAGGTGGCGATCGCGGCCACCGCGATCACGCCGGCGATCAGCACCGGCACGATCAGCTTGAACGACAGCCCGGCCAGATAGATCACGAACAGGCCGGCCGCGAACACCAGCATCGCCGTGCCGAGGTCGGGCTGCTTGGCGATCAGGGCCACCGGCACCAGCAGGATCGCGAACGCGACCAGATAGTCGTACCAGCGGATCACGCCCTCGCGGCGCTGGTAGTACCAGGCCAGCATCAGCGGCGTGGCGATCTTGAGGATCTCGGAGGGCTGGATCACCACCCCCACGTTGAGCCAGCGTTTCGCGCCCTTCTTGGTCATGCCGAACAGCGCCACCGCCACCAGTAGCGCGACGCCGAAGGTGTAGAGCGGCACCGCGAAACGCATCAATGTCTGCGGCGGAATGTTCGCGATGATCCACATCAGCACGAAGGTCAGCATGATGTTGCGCAACTGGTCTTCCACGCGGCCCGGCATGTCGATGGCGGCGCTGTAGAGCGTGACGATCCCGACGCAGAGCAGCAGGAACACGATCAGCGCGAGCGGGCGGTCGAAGCCCGCGAACATCTGCTTTGCCTTGTCGAGCCAGGCGCGCTTGTCGAATTGCATGCCGTTCTCCGTTATTCGGTGGCGGCCTTGGCGGGCCGCGCGGTGGCGCGCTCGTCGCGCATCGCGGCGGGCGCGCCCGCGCCGCCGGACGGATTGCGGTGCGGCTTGCGCGGCAGGTGGCGCATCTGCGAG
>JASLEG010000066.1 GCA_030151225.1 Burkholderia sp.
CCTGCGCAAGTGGTACCAACTGATGCTCGCCCACGCCGACGATCTCGCGCTGATCCTCACCCCCGAACAGGGCAAGCCTCTCGCCGAGGCGAAGGGCGAGATCCTGTACGCCGCGTCGTTCATCGAATGGTTCGCCGAGGAAGGCAAGCGCGTGTACGGCGACACCATCCCGACGCCTGCCGGCGACAAGCGCATCGTCGTCACGAAGGAGCCGATCGGGGTGTGCGCGGCGATCACGCCGTGGAATTTCCCGGCCGCGATGATCACGCGCAAGGTTGGCCCGGCGCTGGCCGCCGGCTGCCCGATCGTCGTGAAACCGGCCGAAGCCACGCCGTTCTCGGCGCTGGCGCTGGCCGTGCTGGCCGAGCGCGCGGGCGTGCCGGCCGGCGTGTTCAGCGTGGTGACGGGCGACCCGAAGGCGATCGGCGGCGAGCTGACCGGCAACGCCACGGTGCGCAAGCTGTCGTTTACCGGCTCGACGCCGGTGGGCCGCCTGCTGATGGCGCAGTGCGCGCCGACGGTCAAGAAGGTGTCGCTGGAGCTCGGCGGCAACGCGCCGTTCATCGTGTTCGAGGACGCCGATCTGGACGCGGCGGTGGAAGGCGCGATCGCCTCGAAGTACCGCAACAGCGGCCAGACCTGCGTGTGCACGAACCGCTTCTACGTGCACGACGCGGTGTACGACGCGTTCGCCGAGAAGCTCGCGGCGGCGGTGGCCGGGCTCAAGATCGGCCGCGGCACCGAGGCCGGCGTGACGCAGGGCCCGCTGATCAACGAGGCGGCCGTGCTGAAGGTGGAATCGCACATCGAGGACGCGCTCGCCAAGGGCGCGAGGATCGCCACCGGCGGCAAGCGCCACGCGCTCGGCCACGGCTTCTTCGAGCCGACCGTGCTGACCGGCGTGACGCCCGAGATGAAGGTGGCGAAGGACGAAACCTTCGGCCCGCTCGCGCCGCTGTTCCGCTTCTCGTCGGACGAGGAAGTGATCGGCTACGCGAACGACACCGAGTTCGGCCTCGCCGCGTACTTCTACAGCCGCGACATCGGCCGCGTGTGGCGCGTGGCCGAGGCGCTCGAATACGGCATGGTGGGCATCAACACCGGCCTGATCTCGAACGAAGTGGCGCCGTTCGGCGGCGTGAAGCAATCGGGCCTCGGCCGCGAAGGCTCGCACTACGGCATCGACGACTACGTCGTGATCAAGTATCTGTGCGTCGCGGTCTGACGCACGCCGGCGCGAGCCGTCGAACCGAAGCCTTCGCGGTGCCGCGTGCCGCGAAGGCTTTTTCATGATGTCGGGCGCAATCAGCGGAACACGCCCACCGCGTCCACCAGCGAGGTGGCCTGCTGACGCAGGCTCTCGGAGGCCGCCGCGCTCTGCTCCACCAGCGCCGCGTTCTGTTGCGTGATGTTGTCGAGCTCCACCACCGCGCGGTCCACCTGCTCCACGCCCGTGCTCTGCTCGGCCGTCGAGGCACTGATGTCGGCGATCAGGTCGGCCACGCGCTTGACCTGCACCACGAGGTCGTCCATCGTGCGGCCCGCGTCGTCCACGCGGCGCGCGCCCGATGCCACGCGATCCACGCTGTTCTCGATCAGCGTCTTGATTTCCTTGGCCGCGTTCGCGCTGCGCTGCGCGAGCGCGCGCACCTCGCCGGCCACCACCGCGAAGCCACGCCCCTGCTCGCCGGCCCGCGCCGCCTCCACCGCCGCGTTCAGCGCCAGGATGTTGGTCTGGAACGCGATGCCGTCGATCACGCCGATGATGTCGGCGATGCGCCGCGAGCTGTCGGTGATCTCGTTCATGGTGCCCACGATCTCGCCGACCGCGTGACCGCCGCGCGAGGCGGCATCGCTGGCCGACACCGCGAGCTGGTTCGCCTGCGAGGCCGTGGTGGCGTTGTTCGACACGGTGGCCGTCATCTGCGCCATCGACGAGGCCGTCTGCTGCACGGCCGACGCGGCCTGCTCGGTGCGCGCGCTCAGATCGTTGTTGCCCTGCGCGATCTCGCTGCTCGCGCGCTGCACGTTCAGCACCTGCTCGCTGACGTCGTCCACCAGCCAGCGGAACATCAGCCCGAGCTGATCGATCGTGCGCAGCGTCATGCCGATCTCGTCCACCCGCGTGATGGCCGGGCCGTTGCGGCCCTCGCCCGTGGCCACGCGCAACGCGCGGCGATGCACGGCATGCAGCGGCTGCGCGATCTGCACCTCGAGCCACGCCGCCACCAGGCCCGTGGCCACCGCGGTGATGGCCGCCACGCCCGCGAGCGCGAGGCCGCCCACGCCGCAGGCCCACGCGCCGCCCGCCACCACCGGCACCAGCGCCGCGAGCGGCGCATACATGCGGGTGCGCGTCGACATCGTCTTGAGCAGCGAGCCCAGGCGGCCGAGCCCGGTGCGGATCACGATGCCCTTGTAGAGCTGGCGGCCACCCGCGCGACCTTCGCGCAGATCGGCATAGAGCGCCTCGGCGCCGTCGATTTCCTCGCGCGTGGGCCTGGTGCGCACCGACATGTAGCCCTGCGGCTGGCCGTTGCGCATCAACGGCACGGCGTTCGCGCGCACCCAGTAGTGATCGCCGTTCTTGCGACGATTCTTGACCAGCGCCATCCACGGCTCGCCGCCCTGGATCGTGGCCCACATGTCGGCGAACGCCTCGCGCGGCATGTCCGGGTGGCGCACCACGTTGTGCGGCGCACCCACCAGCTCTTCGGGCGTGAAGCCGCTGACCTGCACGAAGGTGGCGTTGGCGTAGGTGATGGTGCCGTCGGCGCGCGTGGTCGACATCAGCGTCGCGTCCTCGGGGATCTCGTATTCGTGTTGCGTGACCGGCTGGTTGTTGCGCATGGCTTGCTCCGGCACACGGCGCGCATGCGGCGCCGCGGCTGCTCTCTGTCAGGTTCGGGTTCGTTGTCGCGGGCTCGGCCGCCGCCCCTCGAATCGAGCACGGCGGCCGTCCGCTCATCTCTTTTTTGACGGCAGCCCCGGGCAAAACCTTACCTTTTCGGGCATCAAATCTCGTGCAAATCTCAGTTTCCTGATCGACATCAATAAATCGACCCATTCTTGATCCGCAGCAAGTTTTCGACTGGACAAGCTGGCGAAATTGCGAAGCGCATTGTTTCAAAGATGGTTGCGCGCGCAATGAAAAACGGCAGCCGGGCACAGGGGCCGGGCTGCCGTCGAGGTCCCGCGCGAACGCGGGCGAGAGGAGCAGGTACGAGGACGGACGCAGCGCGCCCGTGCGGGGATCAGACGCGTTCGATCGCGAGCGCGATGCCCTGGCCCACGCCGATGCACATCGTGCACAGCGCGTAGCGGCCGTTGGTGCGATGCAGCTGGTACATCGCCGTGGTGACGAGGCGCGCGCCCGAGGCGCCGAGCGGATGGCCCAGCGCGATCGCGCCGCCGTTCGGGTTCACGCGTGCGTCGTCGTCGGCCACGCCGAGCATGCGCAGCACCGCAAGCCCTTGCGAGGCGAACGCCTCGTTCAGCTCGATCAC
This sequence comes from Burkholderia sp., assembly GCA_030151225.1. GTDB lineage: Bacteria > Pseudomonadota > Gammaproteobacteria > Burkholderiales > Burkholderiaceae > Burkholderia. The sequence continues at coordinate 3,507 of JASLEG010000066.1, forward strand.
GTCGAACTGGTCGATGCGCATGCCGAGTTGCGCGAGCAGCTTCTGCGTGGCCGGTGCCGGGCCGATGCCCATCACGCGCGGCGCCACGCCGGCGGTGGCCATGCCGAGGATGCGTGCGCGCGGCACCAGGCCGTGGCGCTTCGCGTTCTCCTCGTTCGCGATCAGCAGCGCGCAGGCGCCGTCGTTCACGCCGGATGCGTTGCCGGCCGTGACCGTGCCGTCGGCGCGCACCACGCCCTTGAGCCTGGCGAGTGCTTCGAGCGAGGTTTCGCGCGGGTGCTCGTCGCGCGAGATCACGAGCGGATCGCCCTTCTTCTGCGCCAGCGTGACCGCCGTGATTTCCTGCGCGAGCGTGCCGTCCTGCTGCGCGCGCGCGGCCTTCTGCTGGCTGCGCAGCGCGAAGGCGTCCTGATCGGCGCGGCTGACCGCGTAATCGGTGGCGACGTTCTCGGCCGTTTCCGGCATCGAATCCACGCCGTGCAGCTGCTTCATCAGCGGGTTCACGAAGCGCCAGCCGATCGTCGTGTCGTGGATCTCGGCCTGACGCGAGAACGCGCTGGTGGCCTTGCCCATCACGAACGGCGCGCGGCTCATGCTTTCCACGCCGCCCGCGATCATCAGGCCCGCCTCGCCCGACTTGATCGCGCGCGCGGCGATGCCGATCGCGTCCATGCCCGAGCCGCACAGGCGGTTCACCGTCGAGCCCGGCACCGATTGCGGCAGGCCCGCGAGCAGCGCCGACATGCGGGCCACGTTGCGGTTGTCCTCGCCGGCCTGGTTCGCGCAGCCGAAGATCACGTCGTCGATCGCGGCCCAGTCGACTTCACGGTTGCGCTCGACGAGCGCCTTGAGCGGCACCGCGCCCAGATCGTCGGCGCGCACGCCGGACAGCGCGCCGCCGTAGCGCCCGATCGGGGTACGGATGGCGTCGCAGAGAAATGCATCGGTCATGGTTGTCTCCGGAACTTCGTTCGGATGGGATGCCCACCGGAGCACACGCGGCGGCACATCGAGGGAATGTTCTTTATGCGAACGCAAGATCGAATATCGAACTATTTCGCGATCATAGGGAGCCGGCCGGGGGCGTGTCAAGTTCGGGGAACGTCTGCGGCAATTCTGCGCGCATTGCGGCGGGTGCGTCGGTGCGGTCGTCGTGGCCCGCCGCGCGGGCTGCCGGCGCCGGCGCGCTTGGCGCGAACCGACCCCATGCGCTACTCTTCACCGTTGCACGACACCACCTTCCCCCAATGAGCACAGACGATCTTCAGGCCAAACCCGGCGACTCCTACGTCCAATCGTTCGCGCGCGGCCTGGCCGTGATTCGCGCGTTCGACGCCGAGCATCCGGAGCAGACCCTGACCGAGGTCGCCGCCGCCACCGGCCTGACGCGCGCCGGTGCGCGACGCATCCTGCTGACGCTGCAGACGCTCGGCTACGTGGAGGCCGACGGCCGGCTGTTCCGCCTCACGCCGAAGATCCTCGACCTGGGCTTCGCGTATCTGACCTCGATGCCGTTCTGGAACCTGGCCGAGCCGGTGATGGAGCAATTGTCGGCACGCATCCACGAAAGCTGCTCGGCGGCCGTGCTCGACCGCGCGGAGATCGTGTACGTGCTGCGCGTGCCCACTCACAAGATCATGACGATCAACCTGTCGATCGGCAGCCGGCTGCCTGCGTACTGTACGTCGATGGGGCGCGTTCTGCTGTCCTCGCTCGACGACGCCGCGCTCGACGAGGTGCTGGCGATGCGGCCGCCGCAGGCGCACACGCCGCGCACGATCGTCGATCTCGCGGCGCTGAAGGCCGAGATCGACGTGGTGCGCAAGCAGGGCTGGGCGATCGTGGACCAGGAGCTCGAGGCGGGGCTGATCTCGCTGTCGGCGCCGATCCGGAACCGGCGCGGCAAGGTGATCGCGGCGATGAACATTTCCGGGAACGCGCAGCGGCATTCGGCCGAGCAGATGGTGAAGGAATTCCTGGAGCCGCTGCTGGAGGCCGCGCAGCGGGTGTCGGGGCTGGTGGCAAGGCGGAGTTGAGGGCGGCGTTCGCGTGCCTGATCACGATTTCGAGCCTGATTCAGTGCTCGACAGCCATTGCCTCAGCAGCATCGGATAGCGCAGCCTGCGCAATTCCGTCACCCCCCTCTCCGTCAGCTTCCACGCCCCGCCCTTCATGCACGCGATGAGCGTCGCCCAGACCTGCTCGAAGCTCGCCATCGCATCGCCGTCGTCGAAACGCACACCGGCCGGCAGGAGCGGCGCGACGTCTTCCGTCTCTTGCAAAGTAGATCGCGCCAGAAACGACAAAGCCGGCGCGAAGGCCGGCCTTGTCGAACACCGCAACCGCTCGCACCGAGCGGCCGTGCATCAGCCGATGATGTCCACCCAGCCGTGCTTGTCCGCTTCCTTGCCGGTCTGGATGCCCACCAGCTGCTTCTTGAGCTTGGTGGCCACCGGGCCCGCGCTGCCGTCGCCGATCGTGAAGGTGTGCTTGCGGCCCTTCACGTGACCGATCGACGTGACCACCGCGGCCGTGCCGCAGGCGAACGCCTCGACGAGCTTGCCGCTCTTCGCATCGGCTTCCCACTGCTCGATCGAATAGGCTTCCTCGCGCACCGTGTGGCCGAGGTCGCGGGCCAGCTCGATCAGCGAGGCGCGCGTGATGCCCGGCAGGATCGTGCCGGTGAGCGGCGGCGTCTGCAGCGTGCCGTCCTCGAACACGAAGAACACGTTCATGCCGCCCAGCTCCTCGATCCAGCGGCGTTCCACCGCGTCGAGGAACACCACCTGGTCGCAGCCCTCGCGCGTGGCTTCGGCCTGCGCGGCCAGGCTGGCCGCGTAGTTGCCGCCGCACTTCGCGTCGCCGGTGCCGCCGGGCGCCGCGCGCGTGTAGCTGTCCGACACCCAGATCGACACGCCCTTCGACGCGTCGCCCTTGAAGTAGGCACCCACCGGCGTGGCGATCACGCAGTACAGGTACTCGGCCGACGGCTTCACGCCCAGTACCACTTCATTCGCGATCATGAACGGACGCAGGTACAGCGCGCTGCCCTCGGCCGACGGGATCCAGTCGCGTTCGAGGCGCACGAGCTCGCGCACCGAGTTCACGAACAGCTCTTCCGGCAACTCGGCCATCGCGAGGCGCCTGGCCGAATTGCGGAAGCGCCTGGCGTTCTGGTCCGGGCGGAACAGCGCGATCTTGCCGTCGGGCAGCGGATACGCCTTCATGCCCTCGAAGATTTCCTGCGCGTAATGCAGCACCAGCGTGGCCGGATCCATCTCGAGCGCCTTGCGCGGCACGATCTGCGCGTCGTGCCAGCCCTTGCCTTCCGTGTAGCGGATCGTGGCCATGTAATCGGTGTGGATCTTGCCGAAGCCGGGGTTCTCCAGCTGGCGCGCGCGCTCTGCGGCGGCGGTCGGGTTCGGATGGCTCGCGATCGGGAAGTTCGAGGTGCTGCCGGTGCTCATCGTGGTCTGCTCCTGGTGTGCTTGGGCGCGACGGGACGCCCGTCGCCGCTGTAACCGAACACTGTAATCGACCTGAGCGTTCCGCGCATCCGGGAAACGCCCGTGCGGAGGCGGTGAAATCGACGACCCGCCACGCTGCCCGCAGCAAATCTCGAAAAAACAAGCAGTTAAGCGGAACGGCGTCGGCGCGTCCGTTTTCAGGCGAACGCTTAAAAGTGACGCGCCCGCAACGGTCCGCCGCCGCGCCGTCGTGACAATCGGGGTCGAGATGTACGCGTCGACGATGCGCGGCCTGCACACGATGGAGACACGACGAAAAGCGGGGCGATCCACCGGCGCGCGCGCACCGGCGAATCGCCCCGCCAGGCTTCAACCGCAGCCTTACGCAGCCGCGATCGCGTTCAGCTCGCGCATCACGTCGTCCGGCAGCTCGAGCGCGCCGGCCGCGAGATTCTCGTTCAGATGCGCGACCGACGAGGTGCCCGGAATCAGCAGCACGTTCGGCGCGCGACGCAGCAGCCACGCGAGCGCGACCTGCATCGGCGTGGCGCCGAGCTTCTCGGCGACGCCCGACAGCACCGACGACTGCAGCGGCGAGAAACCGCCGAGCGGGAAGAACGGCACGTAGGCGATGCCGTCGGCGGCGAGCGAGTCGATCAGCGCATCGTCGGCGCGGTGCACGAGGTTGTAGTGGTTCTGCACGCACACGATCTCGCAGATCCGGCGGCCTTCCTCCACCTGCTTCGCCGTGACGTTGCTCAGGCCGATGTGGCGCACCAGCCCCTGACGCTGCAGCTCGGCCAGCGGCGCGAGCTGCGACTCGATCGAGCCTTCGGCCGGGCCGTGGGTCGAGAACATCAGGCGCAGGTTCACCACGTCGATCACGTCGAGCTGCAGGCGGCGCAGGTTGTCGTGCACGGCGCTCGCGAGTTCCTCGGGCGAATTCGCCTGGAGCCACGCGCCGTCGTCGCCGCGGCGCGCGCCGATCTTGGTCACGATCACGAGGCCGTCGCGATACGGGTGCAGCGCCTCGCGGATCAGTTCGTTGGTCACGTACGGGCCGTAGAAATCGCTGGTGTCGATGTGGTCGACGCCGGCCTCGACGGCCGCGCGCAGCACGGCCAGCGCGGCCGCGCGATCCTTCGGCGGCCCGAACACGCCGGGGCCGGCCAGCTGCATGGCGCCGTAGCCGATCCGGTGCACCGGCAGGCTGCCGAGGTCGAACGTGGAAGACTGGAATGAAGCGGTCATCAGGAGCTCCTGCATCACGGCGTTAGGGAAACCCGAGCTTACGCGCTGGCGATTCACCCGATAAGCCGCCATAATCCGCACGGGTTGTGCGAAGGAGCGAACAATGAGTTTCGATCTCACGGATCTGCATGCCTTCGTGGCGGTGGCGCGCGCGAACGGCTTTCGCGACGCGGCGCGTGCCACGGGCACCAGCGCGTCGGGCCTCAGCGAGGCGGTGCGGCGGCTCGAGGCGCGGCTCGCGGTGCGCCTGCTGAACCGCACCACCCGCAGCGTGGTGCCGACCGAGGCCGGCGAGCGGCTGCTGGCGCGGCTCGCGCCGGCGCTCAACGAGGTGCAGGCCGCGCTCGACGTGGTGAACGGCTTCCGCGACCGGCCCGCCGGCACGCTGCGCCTGAACGTGCCCGTCAGCGCGTCGCGGCTCGTGCTGCCGGCGATCGTACCGGGTTTTCTGGCCGCCTATCCCGAGATCCGCCTCGAGATCGCCGTGGACGAGAGCTTCGTGGACGTGCTCGCAGCCGGATGCGACGCCGGCATCCGCTACGAGGAGCGGCTCGAACAGGACATGATCGCGGTGCCGATCGGCCCGCGCGTGCAGCGGCTCGCGCTCGGCGCCTCGCCCGCGTATCTGACGCGGCGCGGGCGGCCCGCGCATCCGCGCGACCTGCTGCAGCACGAATGCATCCTCGGCCGCTTCGCGGGCCGCGCGGTGCTGCCGTGGGATTTCGAGCGCGACGGCGAGAAAGTGCGTATCGAGCCGCCGGGCCAACTGCTGGTGGAACTCGGTGCGGCCGTCGACCTGGCCGTGGATGCGGCGGTGGCCGGCACCGGCGTGGTGAATCTGTTCGAGGACTGGCTGAAGCCGCACTTCGCGAGCGGCGCGCTGGTGCCCGTGCTCGAACCGTGGTGGCAGTCGTTCTCGGGGCCGTTCCTGTACTACCCGGGGCGGCGGCTGGTGCCGGCGCCGCTGCGTGCCTTCATCGACTACATTCGCGCCGAGGCACAGGCCACAAGCGTCGCCTGAAACCGGTCACGCCGTCAGGTCCTGTCGAACAGCGTCGCGGCACCCCGCTGCGTCGCGCCGCCGGTCAGGAACCACACCGCGAGCAGCGGCGTGTCGCCGGCACGCATCGTGTGCCGTGCACCGCCGTCGTTGATCACGAGGCCGCCCGCGCCGGGCGTCCACCAGCCTGCCGTCTCCCGCCACCATTCGCCGTCGGACAGCACGACATAGGCCTCGTCGGGCGGATGTCGATGCAGCGGATAGGCCACGCGCGGCGCCATCACCGTCACGCCCACGATCAGGCCGCCGAGCGCGGCGAGCCCCGCGCCGCCGATCACGATCGCATTGGCGTGGCCGTGCTCGAACACCGGGTCGGGCTGCTCGGTCGGCCGTCGATACCAGCGCAGCGCGGGCGCGAGCGCGGCGATGCCGCGCGCGATCGGTGCGAGCGCCGCGTGCGAGGCGGCCACGCGCTCCACCGCGTCGGCCAGCCAGCGATCGGCCACCGGCAAGCTCGACGGTGCATGCCCGTCGGCGTGCCCGTTCGGCGGCACGCCGCACGCGAGCGCATCGCGCACGGCATCGAGTTCGTCGCGCGACGGATGCGCGGCGTCGAGATACGCGCGCACCTCGCCGAGCCAGGCATTCAGTTGCGGCATGGGATCGAGGCGATCGATCGGGCTCACGGGCCACCTCGCGAATCAGGAGAATGATCGTGCCGGCCGGGCACGCATGCAAAACGGCCGGGCCGTCGCATCCGCGATGGCCCGGCCGTGCTTCACCGCTGATGAGGATGCCTTACTTGCGGCCGCCGTACACCGGGAACTTCGCGGTCAGCTCGGCCACCTGGCCGCGCACGCGTTCGAGCGTGGCTGCATCGTCCGGTGCCTCGAGCACGTCGGCCACCAGGTTGCCCACGATCTCGGCTTCCTTCGTGCCGAAACCGCGCGTCGTCATCGCCGGCGAGCCCAC
>JASLEG010000067.1 GCA_030151225.1 Burkholderia sp.
GTGGGCTCGCCGGCGATGACGACGCGCGGTTTCGGCACGAAGGAAGCCGAGATCGTGGGCAACCTGGTGGCCGACGTGCTCGAGGCACCGGACGATGCAGCCACGCTCGAACGCGTGCGCGGCCAGGTGGCCGAGCTGACCAAGCGTTTCCCGGTCTATCGCTGATCGATCATGCGCTGCCCGTTCTGCCGGCATGAGGACACGCAGGTGGTGGATTCGCGCGTGTACGAGGATGGCGCCGCGATCCGGCGCCGCCGTCGCTGTTCGGCCTGCGACAAGCGTTTCACGACGTACGAGCGGGTCGAGCTGGCGTTGCCGGCGGTCGTCAAGAAGGACGGCAGCCGCACCGAGTTCGATCGCCGCAAGATCGTCGCGAGCATGCAACTGGCGCTGCGCAAGCGGCCCGTTGCGGCGGACGCGATCGACGCGGCGGTCGCGCGCATCGAGTATCAGCTGCTCGCCACCGGCGAGCGCGAAGTGCGCAGCGAGAAGCTCGGCGAGCTCGTCATGAACGAGCTGCGGGGCCTCGACACGATTGCCTACGTGCGTTTCGCATCGGTCTACCGGCGCTTCGAGGATGTCTCCGAATTCGCCGACGTGATCGAGGAATTCCGGCGCGCCGCGCCGTCGAAGCCCGTGCGCAAGCGCTGAATCTGCCCATTTTCGTTGCACTCCCGATCTCCTGAAAACCGTATCGCCGCAACGATTGTTGCCGGCGACGACGGTTTGCGCCACTAGGCCGTTCGGCTAGTGGTGCGCATTCGCTCGTCCCGCTACAGTCGTCACATCGGATCGACGGAGCGGAGCAAATTCATGCGGATGACTAAATATCTGGCCGGCGTCACGCTCCTGGAAGCGATAGTGGCGCTCGCGCTGATCTCGATCGTGGCCGCGTATGCCGCGCCGTCGTTCGTGGCATGGCAGCGGCGCGATCGGGTCGAGGCGAGTGCACGGGCGATGCTGGCCGCGCTGGCGGCGGCACGTGTCGAGGCGATCGCGCGCGGGGTACGCGTGGCGCTCTGTCGTGGCGATACCGAGCCTGCTTGTGACGGTGACGCCGCGGGCACGGCGTGTCGAGCCGCTGGCGCGTGGTCGTGCGGCTGGGCAGTGGTGCTGGCCGACGTGTCGTCGGGTGACGGCGTGTTGCGACGCGTGCCGTCCGATCCCGATGTGCGGGTCGACGGCGTGCGCCACGGCGTGGTGTTTTCGCCGCCGGCGGGGCTCGTGATCGGTGGCTTCCGTCGTTTCGAATTCTCGTCGCGCCATGGTCGCCAGCCGGATCGCGCTGTCGATCGGCGTGCCTACCGGTGTATCCGCATCGCCGCCGGCGGTCGCGCGCGCATGTCGGTCGGGCCGTGCGAGGCCGCGTGATGGCGCGCATGCGGCACATGCCGCCCCCTCGCATGGCGGGCAGCGCGCTCCTCGAGGTGGCGATCGCAATGCTGCTGCTGGCCGGCGCGACCGTGGCCGTGCTCGGCGCCCAGCTGGCGATGCACCGCGTGGCAGTCGATTCGGCCGCGCGCATGACGGCGCTTCGGCTTGCCGACTCATGGGCCGAGCTGGCGCGGATCGACGCGACAAGGGTGATCGATACGGCGAACGGTGCAGCCCCGGTGCCGGCCGCGTTGAGCGATCTGCGGATCGAGGCGCGAACGCAGAGCGGCTACGCGCGAGTCGACGTGCGATGGGGGAATCGTGCCGCAGCGGCCTGCGAGGTCGGCGCATCGTCTTGCGTGACGCTGGCGTATTCACCGGAAGTGGCGCGATGACACGGCGCCGACAGCGAGCGCACACGCTCGTCGAAACGCTCATCGCGCTGGTGCTGGCTGCGTTCGTGCTGGCGGCCGCGATGTCGCTGTATCGTGTGCAGCGCAGCGTACACGGCGCATCTGTCGAAGCAGCACACGTGCGCGATGCCGCGACCACGGCGCTCGAACTGATCGCGCAGTCGATCCGATTGGCCGGCTTCGCGCCCATTGACTGGCCCCGCCACGCGCGCTTCCTGCCATTGTTCGGTTGCACGGCCGCGCGGCCGGCCGGCGATGCATGGCTGCCCGATTGCACCGCCGCGATGCCGGGCTCGGACGGCCTGCTCGTGCGTTTCGTCGGCGACACGATCTCGACCTCGCCCACCGCGAGCGGGCTCGTGACCGACTGTCTCGGGCAGGGCGTGGGTCAAGCGTCGGCGCATCCGCTGGTGGTCAATCGCTACTTCGTGCGCACGAGCGGCAGCACCGGCGAACCCGAGCTGTATTGCGAAGGCAGCGGCCGGCCCGGCATCGCGCAGCCGCTGGTGGAAGGCGTCGAGCGCCTGCGCTTGCGATATTGGTTGCGCGATCGGCGTGAATGGCGCGATGCGTCCTCAATTGCCGGCGAGGCGTGGGCAGGCGTGCTGGCCGTCGAGGTATGCGTGCAGGTGCGCGGCATGCCGTCGGCATCCGCGACGCGCTTCGTCGATTGCAGCGGCAGCGCGCAGGCAGTCCGCGATGGCCGGCCACGCTGGATCGCACGCCGGTGGTTCGCCTTGCGCAATCCCGTGGCGGATCGTGGCGCGCCGGCATGATCGAGCGCACGCGTCTGGCCGCGAGAGGCGCGGCGCTGCCCGGCGTGCTCGCGGTGATGGCCGCGATGCTGGTGGCGAGCGCAGGCGGATTCGAGGCGTCGCTGTCCGATGCGCGCGCGGTCGGCGCATTCGCGTCGCGCAGCATCGCGTTCCATGCGGCACAGGCCGCACTCGATGCCTGCGAGCGCGATCTCGTGGAGCGGGTCGCCCTGATCGAGCCGCCGCTGCGTGCCGCGTCGTCCACCGTCGGCGACGAGCCCGAAGCATGGCGGCAAGCCGGTGCACTGGACGGTCCGGACGCCGTGCGTCCATTCGCTCGCTGGCCCGGCTCGGCCGCGTCGCCCGTGTGCCTCGTCGAACGCTGGTCGCTCGCTTTGCCGTCGGGCCGGCGCGCCTACCTGCTGACGGCGCGCGGCACGGGCAGCTCGCGCGAGGTGCGCGTGTGGCTGCAATTGCAGATTGCGTTCGAGGGTGCGCAGGTCGTGGCGCGCGGCTGGCGCAGCGTCGTGGCCGCGCCGTCGCCGGAAAGCCGGCAATGAACCGGCTCGCGATGCTCCCGCGCAAGCCGCGTCGGATGACGGGCTTCACGCTGATCGAACTGATGATCGCGCTGGCCGTGGCTGCGGTGATCGCCGCGTTCGCAGTGCCGTCCTACCATCGCCAGATCGCGCGTGGGCATCGGCTCGCCGCGGTCACGGCGCTGTATCGCACGGCCCATGCGCTGGCCGCGCGCGGCTATGCGCCGGTGCGTGGTGAAGCGGTGGATCTTGGTGCGATTCCGGAGCAGGGGCCGGCCGTGTATCGGCTGGCCGTGGAAACAGGGGAGGCGACGGGCGCGAGCCGCTACGTGCTGAGCGCGACGCCCCTGGCGACGGGGCCGATGCGCGACGATCGTTGCGGCAGCTTTCTGCTGGGATCGGACGGTGCCCGGACGAACCGGGCATCCGGTGAAAGCAGGCCGGGCGAGCCGCGCCCGGCGTGCTGGACGATGCGATGAACGTGTGCCGTGAGTGCGCGTTCAGTGCGCGTCGTCGCCATGCGAGCGTACGGCCCCGGTGGCGGCGCCGCCGACCCGCACGGCTTCGGCCGCGGCCGCGGCCTTGTCGCGCTGGGCGCCGCGCCAGATCTGGTAGGCCTCCCACAGGGCGAAGCCCACCGAGCCCCATTTCAGCGCAGGCGCGGCGCTCTTGGTCACGAGCGTGCGCACGGGTTTCGCGAGCACGGCCGAGGCCAGTGAGCTGACGAGTGGATACTGGCTGACGAGGTTGCCGAGGCTCGCGTTGAGGCCCTTGGCCGACTTGCCGAAGCCGCCGCCCGAGAAGCCGGGCATCAGCAGCTTGAGCCAGCGGAAGTGCGTCACGGCCTGGCGCAGCTCGGAGCCGGCCTCCGCGAGCTCGAGGCGCTCGACGTCCGAGCGCAGGATCAGCAGTTCCTTGCGCAGGGCACGGTATTGCGTGGGGCTGAGCCGCCGCTTCGAACGCGGCTGGCGGAACGGATCATCCGGTGCGGATTGGTTCATGGCGCGTGGGCGTGAAGAGGTTCAGGACTTGCCGCGGAACAGCTCGCGATCTTTCTCGAGCTCGTGCAGCGTGGCTTCGAACACGCTCGGCGCTTCGCGCAGGCCGGCGCGTGCCCTGAGCCCGCAGATCAGCGCGCCGATCGCGTAGACGGCCGTGATGCCGGCGAGCGACTGCCAGCGATAGGTGTCCCAGAAGGCGATCGCGATCAGCACGGTCAGGCTGATCAGCGCCATGGTGGCCAGCATCATCGCACCGAGGCCGAGGAACAGCACGCCGATCAGGCGTTCCTTTTCCTCGGCGAGCTCGATGCCGACGAGTTCGAGCCGGGTTTGCAGGAGCGCGAATACGGACCCGAGCAGGCGGCGCAACGGACCGTGTGCTGAATGGAGCGGTGGCGTATCTGTCGTCATGGATGGGGCGCTTGCGCGTGCAGGAGGCGGCAGGCCTGAGCCGGCCGGCGCGGGAGGCGCCGGGCAGCTCCGGCAGCGGGACGCGGCACCGCCCGTGGGCGGGGCGCCGCGTGGAGGCGGGTGTTACTTGCGGTTGATCAGCAGGCCGATCAGCACGCCGACACCGGCCGCGATGCCGATCGAGGTCCACGGATGCTCGTGAACGTAATCGTCGGTCGCACGCACCGCCTTCTTGCCCTTTTCGACGACGACCACCTGGACGTCGGCGGCCTTTTCCTTGGCCTGCTTCAGGCGCGACAGCGCCTTCTCGCTAAGTTCCGACGCGCGGTCGCCCGTGGTGGCCGCCGCCTGTTTTAGCAGGTCTTCCGCATCCGCGAGAACGGTTTTGATATCCGACATCAGTTTCTCCTTGTTGATTTCCGACATTGCAACTCCCTATGTGCAGAGGTACCGCATAGCCGACATCGTAGCGAAACCCGTGCCCGCTGGCGAGCGGGGTGGGCGGGCCCCGCCGGGGCCCGCCACGCGGGCGTGCCGGGCCATGTTACGCGAATGACGATGAAAGAAGGGAGTGAACGCTGGCGAGAAAGTTTCCCCAATCTTTCAACTTGCGAGGAAAAAATGACAAATCGGCATGAGGTTCTGACGGAATAATCGTTGTCCGAACAGTGGCTTGACGTAAGCTACAGGTCTGGCCGTGCGCGTGCCGCGCCCGGCGTCCATCACCGGTACCACCACCCAGGAGGAGCAACATGAGTCTGCGTCTTGGCGATATCGCGCCTGATTTCGAACAGGAGTCGAGCCTCGGCCGCATCAAGTTCCACGAATGGCTCGGCAACAGCTGGGGCGTGCTGTTCTCGCATCCGGCCGACTATACGCCGGTTTGCACGACCGAACTCGGCCTGACCGCGAAGCTCAAGGGCGAATTCGAGAAGCGCAACGTGAAGGCGATCGCGCTGTCGGTCGACAGCGTCGAGTCGCACCAGGGCTGGATCGGCGACATCAACGACACGCAATCGACGAACGTGAACTTCCCGATCCTCGCCGATGCGGACCGCAAGGTCTCGCAACTGTACGACATGATCCACCCGAACGCGAACGAGACGCTCACCGTGCGCTCGCTGTTCGTGATCGATCCGAACAAGAAGGTGCGCCTGACCATCACCTATCCGGCGAGCACCGGCCGCAACTTCGACGAAGTGCTGCGCGTGATCGACTCGCTGCAACTGACCGACAACTACAAGGTCGCGACGCCGGGCAACTGGAAGGACGGCGACGACGTGGTGATCGTGCCGTCGCTGAAGGACGAGGCAGAGCTGAAGCAGCGTTTCCCGAAGGGCTACAAGGCCGTGCGTCCGTATCTGCGCATGACGCCGCAGCCGAACAAGTAATCGAACGAGGCGCGGCCGCGAGCCGCGCCCGACGTCGCCGCTCGACCGGAACGGGCACCGTGATGCGAATCGCGGTGCCCGTTTCGTTTGCGTCGTCCCGGCGTCCGAGATTCGGTGCCCGGCGTTCGGCGAAGGTTCAGAAGAACGCCTGGATGCCCGTCTGCGCGCGGCCGAGGATCAGGGCGTGGATGTCGTGCGTGCCCTCGTAGGTGTTGACCACCTCGAGGTTGACGAGATGGCGCGCCACGCCGAATTCGTCCGACACGCCGTTGCCGCCGAGCATGTCGCGCGCGAGCCGCGCGATGTCGAGCGCCTTGCCGCACGAATTGCGCTTCATGATCGAGGTGATCTCGACCGCGGCGGTGCCTTCGTCCTTCATGCGGCCGAGGCGCAGCACGCCTTGCAGGCCCAGCGTGATCTCGGTCTGCATGTCGGCGAGCTTCTTCTGGATCAACTGGTTGGCCGCGAGCGGGCGGCCGAACTGGTGACGGTCGAGCACGTACTGGCGCGCCGTGTGCCAGCAGGCCTCGGCCGCGCCGAGCGCGCCCCAGGCGATGCCGTAGCGCGCCGAGTCGAGACACGTGAACGGGCCGCGCAGGCCGCTCACCTTCGGCAGCATGTTTTCCTGCGGCACGAACACGCTGTCGAGCACGATCTCGCCCGTGATCGATGCGCGCAGGCCCACCTTGCCGTGGATCGTCGGCGCCGACAGCCCCTTCCAGCCCTTCTCGAGGATGAAGCCGCGGATCGTGTCGCGGCCGTCTTCCTCGAGCTTGGCCCACACCACGAACACGTCGGCGATCGGCGAGTTGGTGATCCACATCTTCGCGCCCGACAGCGCATAGCCGCCGTCCACCTTCTTCGCGCGCGTGACCATGCTGCCCGGGTCGGAGCCGTGGTTCGGCTCGGTCAGGCCGAAGCAGCCGATCCATTCGCCGGTGGCGAGCTTCGGCAGGTACTTCTGCTTCTGCGCGTCCGAGCCGAATTCGAAGATCGGCACCATCACCAGCGAGGATTGCACCGACATCATCGAGCGATAGCCCGAATCGACGCGCTCCACCTCGCGCGCGATCAACCCGTAGCTGACCGCGTTGAGGCCGGGGCCGCCGTATTCCTCGGGAATCGTCGGGCCGAGCAGTCCGAGCTCGCCCATCTCGCGGAAGATTTCCGCGTCGCTCCTCTCGTGACGGAAGGCCTCGGTCACGCGCGGCGCGAGCTTGCCCTGCGCGTAGGCCTGCGCGGCGTCGCGCACCATGCGTTCGTCGTCGGCCAACTGCTGATCGAGCAGCAGCGGGTCGTCCCAGTGGAATGAAGCAGCAGCCATGTCGGATCTCCTTGCTTGACTGTAGTTCTGCAGTGCGGAACAATGTTTTGCAAATTGACGACCAGTGTATCACCGGATGAATGCACCCCGTATCGACGACACAGTGCTCGACGAGCGCAAGTTCGTGACCGCGCTCGCGCGTGGCCTCGACCTGCTGCGCGCCTTCCGCCCCGGCGAAACGATGCTCGGCAACCGCGATCTCGTGGAGCGCACCGGGCTGCCGAAGGCGACCGTGAACCGGCTCGCCTACACGCTCACGGTGCTCGGCTATCTGCGCTTCGACGCCTCGCTCGGCAAGTACGCGCTCGACGCCGGCGTGCTGTCGCTCGGCTACGCGCTGCTGTCGGGCGCGAGCGCGCTCGATGTGGCGCGCCCGCACATGCAGGCGCTCGCGCGCGAGATCGGCGCGGCCGTCTCGCTCGGCTGTCGCGACGGCCTGGACATGATCTATCTGGAGACGATCCGCAGCGAGACCGCGCTCACGCTCGGCCTCGCGGCCGGCTCGCGGCTGTCGATGCTGACGAGTTCGATGGGGCGCGCCTATCTGGCGGTGCAGCCCGCCGACGCGCGCGCGGTGCTGCTCGCGGAGCTCAAGCGCGCAGTCACGCCGGCGCGCGCGGGCGCACAGCGCGTGGCGGCCGCCGAGCGTGCGCTGGCCGATTTTGCGAACGACGGCTGCTGCTACTCGTTTCGCGACTGGCACGACGACGTCAACGCGGTCGCCGTGCCGTATCGCGAGCCGCGCGAGGGGCGCTGGCTGATCCTCAGCAGCAGCGGGCCGGCGTCGTCGATGGGCGAGGAGGTGTTCCGCAAGCGGATCGGTCCGAAGCTGCGCGTGCTCGCCCAGCGGCTTGGCGAGACGGCGTGAGCGGCAGGCGGGAAATCAGACGTGCGCGGGCTGCGCGAACACCGGCCCCTGCATGAGTTCCACGTCGTACTGGCGCAACAGCGAGAACTGCGCCTCGTCGGCCACCTGGTCGAAGATGATCGGCACCTTCATGCGGTGCGCGTAACCGACCAGTGCCTTCACCATGCCCTCGCGCAGCGCGATCGCCGCGTCGATGCGGATGTAGTCGGGCCGCGCCAGATCCGATTCCACGGCGAGGATGCGGCCCGGATCGGGCAGCTTGTCCGCCACCTTGAAGCCGTGGTGCTGATAGCTCTTGGTGAGATAGCCCACGAAGGTCTTGTGCGCGACGGCCGCGGCCGGCAGCTCGATCACGATCCGCTCCGGACCGATGCCGAAGCGGCTCAGCACCGCCGCGAAATGCTTGCCGTGGTCGTACTTGACGCTCTTGAGCAGGCGCTCGTGCACGCGCAGGAACAGCAGGCCGTGACGTTGCGCGCCGAAGAAGTTGATCGCATGCAGCGCGCGCGCGAGCCGGTCGAACTGCACGAGCGGCGCGTCGGCGCCGATCGCCTCGAACGGATCGGCGGCGGCAATCGCAGCGGCCGCCGTATCGAGCCGATCCACGTGCAGCGCGGCCTGGAAGCCGAGTTCGTCGCCGTAGCGCTCGATCGCGTCGGCCAGCGACGACGATTGCGGCGCGCCGGGCATCGTCACGTCGTAGATCGGTTCGTAAGTGCTGCCGAGGATCAGGTCGGGCAGGCTGGCGATGGCCGCGTCGCCACCCGGGGCGAGCGCAACGTGTTCGCGCAGGTAGGGCAGGGTTCCGGCTCGTTCGACCAGTTCGGGGATGGTGGGCGCGATCATGAGTTCGTTGGGTGTGCAGACGGCCCGCGACGGGCCGTCCGCTTCATCCATAGTAGCAGCGCCGGCGCGGTGCGGTTTGGCGTTTTGCTCATATGGATATCGGCACGATCGGCGCCGGACGTGAGCCCGGCACCGATCGCAGGCCCGGTTCAGGGTATACAGCGATTACGTTAAACGAAATTGGTTTTACCATGCGGAACGTCGTGCGCCGGCGATTTCCGCATGCGGCGCGCGCCGATCGAATCGGAGACGTCGCCATGCTGCGCCCCCTGCCTTGCCTTCCGGGCCGCCGTTCATCAGACCATTGTGCCGCAGCGCGCGGAGCCGCGCGATGAGTGCGCCGGCCGCCGCCACGCTCGAAGTGGACCGCGTTATCGACGACACGCCGCGTCCGGGCTTCCACGCCCTGCTGCTGATCCTGTGCGGCGCCTGCCTCGTGATCGACGGCTTCGACGCGCAGGCGATGGGCTACGTCGCGCCCAGCGTGATCGCCGAATGGGGCGTGGCCAAGGCCTCGCTCGGGCCGGTGTTCAGCGCCAGCCTGTTCGGCATGCTGCTCGGCGCGCTCGGCTTGTCGGTGCTGGCCGACCGGATCGGCCGGCGGCCGGTGCTGATCGGTGCGACGCTGTTCTTCGCGCTGAGCATGCTGGCCACGCCGCTGGTCTCGACCATTCCCGCCCTGATCGCGCTGCGCTTCGTCACCGGGCTCGGCCTGGGCTGCATCATGCCGAACGCGATGGCGCTGGTCGGCGAGTTCAGCCCGCCGGCGCGGCGCGTGCGGCGCATGATGTTCGTGTCCTGCGGCTTCACGCTCGGCGCGGCGCTGGGCGGCTTTCTCAGCGCCGCGCTGATCCCGGCCTTCGGCTGGCGCGCGGTGTTCTACGTCGGCGGGGCGGTGCCCTTGCTGCTGGCGCTGGCGATGCTCGCCTGGCTGCCCGAGTCGCTGCAGTTCCTGGTGCTGAAGGGGCGCCTCGAGCGCGCTCGCGCCTGGCTGGCGGCCTTCGCGCCGGCGCTGCCGATCGACGCCGGCACGCGCCTGGTGGTGCGCGAGGCCGGCGCCGAGGGCGCGCCGGTGGCCGAGCTGTTCCGCGCCGGGCGCCTGCCCGTCACCCTGCTGTTGTGGTCGATCAGCTTCATGAACCTGATCGACCTGTACTTCCTGTCGAACTGGCTGCCGACCGTCATGCGCGACGCCGGCTATTCGGCGGGCACGGCGGTGATCGTCGGCACCGTGTTGCAGACCGGCGGCGTGGTCGGCACGTTGTTGCTCGGCTGGTTCATCGAGCGCTTCGGATTCGTGCGCGTGCTGATTCCGTGTTTCTTCGGCGCGGCGCTGGCGGTCGGCGTGATCGGCGCGGTCGCGCATGCGCTGCCGTGGCTGCTCGTCGTCGTGTTCGCGGGCGGCTTTTGCGTGGTCGGCGGACAGCC
>JASLEG010000071.1 GCA_030151225.1 Burkholderia sp.
CTGTCCTCGATCACGTAGGCGATCCGCTCGGCCGGGTATTCGGGGTCGATCGGCACGTACGCGCCGCCCGCCTTCAGCACCGCCAGCACCGACACCAGCATCTCGAGCGAGCGCTCCACCGCCACGCCCACCCGCGTTTCCACGCCCACGCCGTGCCGCATCAGACGATGCGCGAGGCGATTGGCCCGCGCCTCCAGCTCGGCGTAACTCAGCGCCCGATCGCCGAACACCGCGGCGACCGCGTCGGGCGTGGCGCGCGCGCAGGCCGCGATGCGTTCGTGCACCGGCGTGGCCAGATCGGCGAAATGCAGCTCGCTGCGGCCGCTCGCCAGCAGCGCCTCGCGCTCGGCCGCGTCGAACAGGTCGAGCTCGCCCACCCCACGCCGCAGGTCGCCGGTCAGCGCGGTCAGCGCCGCCACGAAATGGCGACCGAAACGCGCGACGGTGGCATCGTCGAACAGTTCGCGCGCGTACTGCAGGTTGGCCGTCAAGCTGCCGTCGGGCGCCTCGTGCGTGTTCAGCGTCAGCTCGAACTGCGCGGCGCCCTCGCCGAGATCGTGGCCCGCGATGCTCAGGCCGGGCAGCCGGTCGAGCATCCGGTAGTCGTCGCGCTGATGGTTGAACGCCACCTGGAACAGCGGCGTGTGCGTGAGGCTGCGCTCGGGCTGCAGCGCATCCACCAGCACGTCGAACGGCAGGTCCTGATGGGCCTGGGCATCGAGCGCGCGCGTGCGCGCCAGGTCGATCAGGGCCGCCAGCGTGGTCCGTCCATCGAGCTCGGCCTTCAGCACCTGGGTGTTGACGAACACGCCGATCACGCCGGCCGTCTCGGGCCGGTTGCGGTTCGCCACGGGCACGCCGACCCGGATGTCGCGCTCGCCCGTCAGGCGATGCAGCAGGATCTGGAACGCGGCCAGCAGCAGCATGAACGGGGTCGCGTCGCGCTCGCGCGCCACGCGGTTCAGATCCCGCGCGAGCGTCGGCGGCAGCGCCAGCGCATGCTTGGCGGCACGCCAGGCGCCGATCGACTGGCGCGCGCGATCGGCCGGCAACGCCAGCACCGGTTGCTCGCCGCCGAGCAGCGCGCGCCAGTAGCCGAGCTGCCGATCGCGCTCGCCGTCCTCGAGCCAGCCACGCTGCCACACCGCATAATCGACGTACTGGATCGGCAAGGCCGGCGCCACGTACGGCTCGCCCGCCACGCGCGCGCGATACGCGTCGACGAGCTCCCGCAGCAGGATGCCGACCGACCAGCCGTCCGACACGATGTGATGCATCACCACCACCAGCCGATGACGATCCGGCGCGAGTCGCGCCACGCCGGCGCGCAGCAGCGGCCCGCGGCCCAGATCGAACGGCGCGTCGCCGAGCCCGGCGGTCCATTCCTCGAGAGCGCGCTGCGGCGCCGCGGCGCCGGCCAGGTCGATCAGCCGGCAATCGCAGCGGGCCGTGGCCGCCGCCTCGATCACCTGCACGACGCCGCCGTCGGCGGTATCGACGAAATGCGTGCGCAACGATTCGTGACGCGCGACGAGCACGTCGAAACTGGCCTGCAGGGCCGCGACGTCGAGCGTGCCGTCCAGCGTCAGCGCGCCGCGAATATGGTACGCACGGCTGTCCGGTTGCAGATTCCACAGGAACCACAGACGCTGTTGCGCATGGGACGGCGGCCGGCGATCGCGCTCGCCGGCCGGCAACGGCACGATCACGGACGAGGACGCCGCGTCGCCGCGCACGGCCACCGCCGCCAGCGCCGCCAGGGAACGCTGCTCGAACATCTGCCTCGGCGTGATCGACCAGCCGGCCGCATGCGCGCGCGCCACGACCTGCAGGCTCAGGATCGAATCGCCGCCGAGCTCGAAGAAGCCGTCGTGCCGGCCGATCCGCTCGCGCTCGAGCACCGCCGACCACGCGGCGGCCAGTGCGATTTCGGCCTCGCCGGCCGGCGCCGCATATCGCGCCACGGCTTCGAAGCCCGGCGCGGGCAATGCCTTGCGGTCGAGCTTGCCGTTCGGATTCAGCGGCAGCGCATCCAGCGCGACGAACGCGGCCGGCACCATGTGATCGGGCAGGGCTTGCGCCACGGCCTCGCGCAGGGCCGCCGTGTCCACGACCTGCCCCGGCTGCGCCGTGACGTAGGCGACCAGCCGCTTCGTGCCGCCGTCCTCGCGCGCCACGACCACCGCCTCGCGCACCGTCGGCACACCCAGCAGGCACGACTCGATCTCGCCCGGTTCGACCCGGAAGCCGCGGATCTTGAGCTGATGGTCGATCCGCTCGACGAATTCGAGTTCGCCGCCGGCAGGCCAGCGCACCCGGTCGCCGGTGCGATACAGGCGCGCGCCGCCGGCGTCGAACGGATCCGGCACGAAGCGCTCGGCCGTCATGCCCGGCGCGTTCAGATAGCCGCGCGCGAGGCACTCGCCGCCGATGTAGAGCTCGCCGATCGCCCCCGCGGGCACCAGTTGCAGGCCGGCATCGAGCACGTAGAGCCGGCGCGGGCCCACCGGGCCGCCGATCGGCGCATGGGCCTGCCGGACCGCCGTGTCGGCGCCCGCTTCCCAGACCGTCGGGCTGATCACGGTTTCGGCCGGGCCGTAGGCATTGAACATGCGCTGCGCGCGCAGGCGGTCGCGCACCGCCTCGAAGCCGGCCGCCGGCCAGGCCTCGCCGCCGACGATGCAGGTACGGACCTGCATCGAACCCGGCTCGACCTGCCGCGCCAGTTCGTCGATGTAGGCCGGCGGCAGATACAGCACGCTCACGTGCCGCTCGCGCACCAGCCCGGCCAGTTGCGCCGGGCTCATCAGCGCGTCGTCGGGGAACACGATGGCCGCGCCCGACATCAGCGGGATCAGCCATTGTTCCTGCGCGGCATCGAAGCTGATCGAGGCGAACTGCAGCAGCCGGTCTTCCGGGCTCAGCGCATAGCAGGCCGACACGGCGTGCGCGTGCAGGGCCAGCGCGGCGTGGCTCACGGCCACGCCCTTCGGACGCCCGGTCGAGCCGGACGTATAGACGAGATAGGCCAGATTGGCGCCGTCGAGCCGCACGCGCGGCGCAACGGCGGATTGCGCCGCGAGCCCGAGCATGTCGGGCACGAGCACGCGCACCGTGTCCGGCACCGGCAGCGCGCCGGCCCGATCGCGCCCGGCCAGCAGCAGCGCGAGGCCGCCGTGTTCGATCATCGCGGCCAGACGCTCGCGCGGATAGGCGGGATCGAGCGGCACGTATGCGGCGCCCGCCTTCAGGACCGCCAGCAGCGCGACGACCAGATCGATCGACTTGTCGAACAGGCAGCCCACCCGCATCTCGGGCCGCACGCCGAGCGCCACGAGCTGGTTCGCGAGCCGGTTCGCGCGCGCGTCGAGCTCGCCGTAGCGCAGCACCTGCTCGCCATGCACCACCGCGAGCGCGTCGGGTACGGCCCGGGCCCGCGCGGCGATCCGTTCGTGCACGGGCAGTGCGTCGAGCGCGGGCGCGCTGCCGCGAGCGCGGGCCAGCAACGGGTCGCGCTCGTGCGCGTCGAGCAGATCGATGCCGTCGATGCGGCATTGCGGATCGGCCACCAGCGCCTCGAGCACGCGCACGTAATGGCGGCCGAAGCGCTGCATCGTGGCGGGGTCGAACAGATCACGCGCATAGCGCAGCGTGACGGCCAGCGTGCCGTCGGGCGCTTCGCGCGTGAGCAGCGTGAGTTCGAACTGCGCCGTGCCGGCGTCGAGCGGATACGCCTCGATCGACAGATCGGCCAGTTGCGCGAGCGCGCGTTCGTCGCCGCGCTGATGATTGAAGGCCACCTGGAACAGCGGCGTATGGCCGAGGCTGCGCTCGGGCTGCAGCGCATCCACCAGCACGTCGAACGGCAGATCCTGATGCGCCTGTGCATCGAGCGCGCGCGCCCGCACCTGGGCGAGCAGGCCGGCCAGCGTCGTGCTGCCGATCACCTCCGCCCGCAGCACCTGGGTGTTGACGAAGAAGCCGATCAGGCCCGCCGTTTCGGCGCGGTCGCGGTTCGCCACCGGCACGCCGACCCGGATGTCGCGCTCGCCCGTATGCCGATGCAGCAGCGCGTCGAACGCGGCCAGCAGCACCATGAACGAGGTCGCATCGTGCTCGCGCGCCACGCGGTGCAGCGCGCGGGCCAGCGCCGGCGGCAACGCGACGCTCGCGTCGGCCGCCGGATGAACGGCCGACGCCCGGCGCGGCCGATCGGCCGGCAGCGCCAGCAGCGGCTGCTCGCCACCGAGCACGTCGCGCCAGTAGGCGAGCTGGCGCGCCTGCTCGCCGGCCGCCAGCCAGCGGCGCTGCCAGGCCGCGTAATCGGCGTATTGCACCGACAGCGGCGGCAGTGGCGCATCGCCACCGGAGGCGACGGCACGATACGTCTCGACGAATTCGCGCAGCAGCACGTCCACCGACCAGCCGTCGGCCACGATGTGATGCAGCACGCTCACCACCACGTGCTGGTCCGGCGCGAGCCGCGCGACGCCGACCCGCAGCAGCGGGCCGCTCACGAGATCGAAGGGTTCCGACACCAGCGTGGCCGCCCACGCCGCGACCGCCGCCTCGCGATCCTCGGCGGCGCGGGCATCGTATTCGCGATGGTCGTATGCCAGCGCGGCGTGGACGATCTGCGCGACGTGGCCGTCGGCATCCTCGCCGAACGTGGTGCGCAGGGATTCGTGACGCGCGACCAGCGCATCGAAGCCGGCACGCAGTGCCGTCGTGTCGAGCGCACCGCCCAGGCGGACGGCACCGCTCACGTGATAGGCACGGCCGGTCGGTTCGAACTTCCACAGGAACCATTGGCGTTGCTGCGCATGCGACAGCACGAGCCGGCCGTCGCGCGCGACCGGCGTCAGCGGGACGGCGGCTCCGGCGTTGCCGGTGTTGACGTTGCCGACCGCGCTCGCGGCCGGCGCGAGCGTGGCGATCGTCTGATGCGAGAACACCAGCCGCGGCGTCACGGCGATGCCGAGCGCCGCGGCGCGTGCCGCCATCTTCAGGCTCAGGATCGAATCGCCGCCGAGCTCGAAGAAATTGTCGTGGCGGCCCACCTTATCCACCCCGAGCACCTCGCGCCAGACCGCCGCCAGCGCCGCTTCCGCCGCGCCTTCCGGTGCCTCGTGACGCTCACCGCCCAGCTCCGGCGCGGGCAGCGCCTTGCGGTCGATCTTGCCGTTCGGCGTCAGCGGCAGCGCGTCCAGCACCACCAGCGCCGTCGGCACCATGTGCGCCGGCAGCCGCCCCAGCAACGCCTCGCGCAAGGCGCCCGCCTCCACGCGCGCGCCGCCCTCAGCCGTCACGTACGCCACCAGCCGCAGCCCGCCCGGGCCCGGCCGCGCCATCACCACCGCCTCGCGGATGCCCGCCTGATCCACCAGCTCCGCCTCGATCTCGCCCAGCTCGAT
>JASLEG010000089.1 GCA_030151225.1 Burkholderia sp.
GCGGGTGAAGCCGCTGCCCCGGCTGCGTCTGCGCCGGCTCCGGGCAAGGCCGAGGAAAAGGCGGCGCCGCAAGCCGCGCCGCAGGCCTCGGGCGGCGGCACGGTCGAGGTGAAGGTGCCGGATATCGGCGATTTCAACGAAATTCCCGTCATCGAAGTGCTCGTCAAGGTCGGCGACAAGGTCGAGAAGGAGCAGTCGCTCGTCACGCTCGAGTCGGACAAGGCGACGATGGACGTGCCGAGTCCGGCCGCCGGCGTGGTCAAGGAAATCAAGGTCAAGCTCGGCGACAACGTGTCGGAAGGCACGCTGATCGTGGTGCTCGAAGGTGGCGAAGGCGCGCCGGCAGCGGCCGCGCCGAAGGCCGAGGCACCGGCCGAGCAAGCCCCGAAGGCCGCGCCTGCCCAGGCTGAAGCCAAACCGGCGCAGGCCGCGGCACCGGCGGCAGCGGTGCCTGCCGTGGCGTCGTCGGGCCGTGCGAGCCACGCCTCGCCCTCGGTGCGCAAGTTCGCGCGCGAGCTCGGCGTCGACGTCGGCACCGTGAAGGGCACGGGCCCGAAGGGCCGCATCACGAAGGAAGACGTCACCGGCTTCGTGAAGGGCGTGATGTCGGGCCAGCGCGCGGCACCGGCCGCGGCGGCGGCACCCGCGGGCGGCGGCGAGCTGAACCTGCTGCCGTGGCCGAAGATCGACTTCACCAAGTTCGGTCCGATCGAGGCGCAGCCGCTCTCGCGCATCAAGAAGATCTCGGGCGCGAACCTGCACCGCAACTGGGTCATGATTCCGCACGTCACCAACAACGACGAAGCGGACATCACCGAACTCGAAGCGCTGCGCGTGCAGTTGAACAAGGAAAACGAGAAGTCGGGCGTCAAGTTCACGATGCTGGCCTTCGTGATCAAGGCCGTGGTCGCGGCGCTGAAGAAGTTCCCGACCTTCAACGCGAGCCTCGACGGCGACAACCTGATCCTCAAGCAGTACTTCCACATCGGTTTCGCGGCCGACACGCCGAACGGGCTGGTCGTGCCGGTGATCCGCGATGCGGACAAGAAGGGTCTGGTCGACATCGCCAAGGAAATGGCCGACCTGTCGAAGGCGGCGCGCGACGGCAAGCTCAAGCCCGACCAGATGCAGGGCGGCTGCTTCTCGATCTCGTCGCTCGGCGGCATCGGCGGCACGCACTTCACGCCGATCGTGAACGCGCCGGAAGTCGCGATTCTCGGTCTGTCGCGCGGCGCGATGAAGCCGGTGTGGGACGGCAAGCAGTTCGTGCCTCGCCTCACGCTGCCGATGTCGCTGTCCTACGACCACCGCGTGATCGATGGCGCGGCGGCGGCACGCTTCAACGCGTACCTCGCGTCGATCCTCGGCGATTTCCGCCGCGTGATCCTCTGATCGGCGCCGGCATCGGCTGCCGGCTCGCGCGGCGCGCCTTCACGGCGCCGCCGCGCGGCCGGCGCGATGCCTCGCGCGATCGGCGGTCGTCCAAACAACCTGGGGACAGTTCATGAGTCTCATCGAAGTCAAAGTGCCGGACATCGGCGATTTCAAGGAAATTCCCGTCATCGAGGTGCTCGTCAAGGCCGGCGACACGGTCGAGAAGGAGCAGTCGCTCGTGACGCTCGAGTCGGACAAGGCGACGATGGACGTGCCGAGTTCGGAAGCCGGCGTCGTCAAGGAAGTGAAGGTCAAGGTCGGCGACAACGTGTCGGAAGGCGCGCTGATCGTGGTGCTGGAAGGCGCCGCGCCGGCCGCCGCGCCGGCCAGGGCGCCGGAAGCCCCGGCGCAGAAGCCCGCCGAAAAGCCGGCTGAAAAGCCGGCCGCCGCCCCCGCGCCGCAAGCCGGCAGCTACTCGGGCAGCGCCGACATCGAATGCGACATGCTGGTGCTCGGCGCCGGCCCCGGCGGCTATTCGGCGGCGTTCCGCGCAGCCGATCTGGGCATGAAGACGGTGCTGGTCGAGCGCTATTCGACGCTCGGCGGCGTGTGTCTGAACGTCGGCTGCATCCCGTCGAAGGCGCTGCTGCACACCGCGCTCGTGATCGACGAGGCCGCGGCGCTGTCGCACCACGGCATTTCGTTCGGCAAGCCGGAAGTCGATCTCGACAAGCTGCGCGAATTCAAGTCGAGCGTGGTCGGCAAGCTGACGGGCGGCCTGGCCGGCATCGCCAAGGCACGCAAGGTCGAGATCGTGACCGGCAACGGCGCGTTCGTCGATCCGTTCCACATGGAAGTGCAGGGCGAGAACGGCAAGAAGGTCATCAAGTTCAAGCAGGCGATCATCGCGGCCGGTTCGCAGGCCGTGAAGCTGCCGTTCATGCCGGAAGATCCGCGCGTGGTCGATTCGACCGGCGCGCTGGAACTGCGTCAGCTGCCCAAGCGCATGCTGGTGATCGGCGGCGGCATCATCGGCCTCGAAATGGCCACCGTCTACTCGACGCTCGGCGCCGAGATCGACGTCGTGGAAATGATGGACGGCCTGATGATGGGTGCCGACCGCGATCTCGTGAAGGTCTGGGAGAAGGTCAACGCCAAGCGCTTCGGCAACGTCATGCTGAAGACCAAGACCGTGGGCGCCGAGGCGAAGGAAGACGGCATCTACGTGAAGTTCGAGGGCGAGAAGGCGCCGGCGGAAGCACAGCGCTACGACCTCGTGCTGGTGGCGGTGGGCCGCAGCCCGAACGGCAAGAAGATCGGTGCCGACAAGGCCGGCGTGACCGTGACCGACCGCGGCTTCATCGAAGTCGACAAGCAGTTGCGCACCAACGTGCCGCACATCTTCGCGATCGGCGACGTCGTCGGTCAGCCGATGCTGGCGCACAAGGCGGTGCACGAAGGCCACGTCGCGGCGGAAGCCGCACATGGCGAGAAGGCCTACTTCGACGCGCTGCAGATCCCGTCGGTGGCCTACACCGATCCGGAAGTGGCCTGGGCCGGCAAGACCGAGGACCAGTGCAAGGCCGAAGGCATCAAGTACGGCAAGGCCGTGTTCCCGTGGGTCGCTTCGGGTCGCGCGATCGCCAACGGCCGCGACGAGGGCTTCACGAAGCTGCTGTTCGACGAGGAAACGCATCGCGTGATCGGCGGCGGCATCGTGGGCCTGAACGCGGGCGACCTGATCAGCGAAGTCTGCCTCGCGGTGGAGATGGGCGCGGATGCCGAGGACATCGGCAAGACGATCCATCCGCACCCGACGCTCGGCGAATCGGTGGGCATGGCCGCCGAGCTGTATGAAGGCGTCTGTACCGACCTGCCGCCGGTGCGCAAGAAGAAGTAAGCGCGCACCGCATTCGGCACACGGCCCCGCTCCGGTTCGTCCGGGCGGGGCCGTTTCCTTTGGCGTGGCGGGCAGGGCAGGGACAAAAAAAAACCGCGCCAGGGCGCGGTTTTTCTGATCGCGGCGGTACGAACTTACTTCGCGACCGGCGCGCGGCGCGCAGCAGCTGCCGTGGCGGCCTTCGTGGCGACGGCAGCAGCGGCGTTGAAGTTCGACTCGGCGATTTCGACGGCCTGCTTCGTGGCCTTGTGCACCGTTTCGTACGTCGTGTTGGCGGCATTGATGGCCGACTTCAGCGCGGCGACGGCGGTTTCCGAACCGGCCGGGGCATTCTTCGCGACGTTGTCGACGAGTGCCTGCACCTTGCGGTTCTGGTCTTCGTACTGGGCTTCGGCGACCTTCGCGAATTCGGCTTGCGTCGACGACGCGATGTCGTACAGGTGACGGCTGTATGCCAGTGCCTTTTCGGCGGCCGGCTGCGCGAGGCTCGCCTGCAGTGCGAGCAGCTCCTGGGCATCCTTGACCGACAGCGCGCGCTGCATGTTTTCCTGGCTTTCCGCGAGCGTCGACTTGACGACCTGCACGTTCAGTTCGATCAGCTTTTCGACGCTTTCGAACGCTTTGGTGGTCAGGCCGAACAGGCTCTCGAGATTGGCTTTCTGTGCAGCGGCGATTTGCTCGGGGGTCAGCAGGGACATGGTCAGGCTCCTGATTGACGATCGCGGCTCTCGGCGGCGATCGTGTGAGTGAATGGCTCAACTTCAATAGGCACGAACGGTGTGCGATGTCGGGCGCATAGCGTTGGTGCATCGCAACAACGGTTCCCATTTTAGGGCGTTCGCACGACTTGTCAAGCGCTGTTTGTGCATTGCACAAAATTTTGATTCCTGCGAAAAAACAATGGCTTGCATCGTTACATATGGAATCGGTTTCCATCGCAGATGCACCGTGTCGCAGGCCTGTCAGCCTTGTGCGTATGCACCATCGAGGGACATGTCCGTGACACGAAATTTTGCATTTTCACGGTCCGATTCACGTAAACCGATTCGGGCTTTGGAACGTTTGCTAGGGATCCGGGTCGAAACGCGCCATTCGTGTGCAAGGTTGCGAGGCCTTGTTCCGACTGACTCGGACCAGGTTGGGGCAGTCGCGCCGCAGGCACGAACCGGTGTTGCTCGTGGTACCGAATTATTTTGTTACACAATTGCAATTCGCCGCCGGCTTGCCGATATCCATGTCATGGATGTCGGCATCCGGCGCGGGCATGGATCCCCATCGTGCCGTTCGATGGAAACGGGAGGTCGGGAGCCAGTCGGCCGTCGACTCTTACAATCCGGTTTAAAGAAAGCCGGTAAGTGCCTAAAATTGCTTATTTTTTCTGGTTTTACTACACTTGCGGAAACCTCCCGCCGCTCTGTTCAGACCCCAATGAAAGCCTCACTGTTCTCGCCGTTGAAGATGATGCACGGCGCGGCCCTCGGCACCGCGGTGTCCGTGGCCGTGTCGATGCTCGTCGCGTCGGCCGCCGTCGTGCCCGCCGATGCGCTGGCCGCGGCCGCCAAGACGTCCAAATCCGCCAAGGCCGCGAAAGCGGGCAAGGCGTCCAAAACCGTTGCCGGCGCTAAGGAGCGCAAGCACGCCGCCGTCGCGGGCAAGCATGCCGCGCACGTGGCCGCCGTCGAGGCACCGCGTCACGGCCGCCAGCGCGTGACGCTCGCGGCCGTGCCGGGCCGCCATCACGGCGCCGTGCGGCGCGTGGCGTTCGAGCCGCGCCAGCCCTCGGTCGGCCAGGCTTTCGGCCTGCACGAGACGCCCGACGCGCTCGCGCTGCGCTCGAGCGTCGCCTACGTGGTCGATCAGGGTTCCTCGGAGCCGCTGTTCGACAAGAATTCGCATTCGGTGGTGCCGATCGCGTCGATCTCGAAGCTGATGACGGCGATGGTCGTGCTCGACTCGAAGGCGCCGCTGGTCGAGCAGATCGAAGTCACCGACGAAGATCGGGACTACGAGAAGGGCACCGGTTCGCGACTGTCCGTGGGGTCGGTCCTGTCGCGGGAAGACATGCTGCACATCGCGCTGATGGCGTCGGAGAACCGCGCGGCGGCCGCGCTGTCGCGCTACTATCCGGGCGGCCGTCCGGCATTCATCGCGGCGATGAATGCCAAGGCGAAGTCGCTCGGCATGACCGACACGCATTTCGAGAACTCGACGGGTCTGACGAGTCTGAACGTGTCGACGGCGCGCGATCTCGTGAAGATGGTGGATGCCGCGTATCAGTATCCGCTGATCCGCCGCTTCTCGACCGATCACACCTACACGGTGTTCACGGGCAAGCGCTCGCTGGTCTACAACAGCACGAACGGCCTGGTGCGCAACCCGTCGTGGGACATCGGCCTGCAGAAGACCGGTTTCATCAACGAGGCGGGCGAGTGCCTCGTGATGCAGACCACGATCCGCGGCCGGCCGATCGTGATGGTGCTGCTCGATTCGTTCGGCAAGTATTCGCGCACGGCCGATGCCTCGCGCGTGCGCAACTGGCTCGACGCGAATGGCGGCGAACGCCTGACGGCGGCCAACACGGGTGCCGGCGGCACCTGATCCGTCACCGGGCCGTCAACGAAAAAAGCCCCGCGAGAGCGGGGCTTCTTGCTGTGAGAGGCGATGGGTTCGGTTCGCGTTCGGTTCGAAGCGCGGCTCAGATCGACTTGGCCAGCGCGAGGCCGTCCATGTCCTTCGGCGGCCGGTAGCCGAGCGCCGAGGAAATCGTCAGCGCGGTGTGGCTGATCTGGCCGAGCCAGGCGTCCTGCAGGCGGTCGGCCGGCGCCGACAGCGACAGGCCCGCCACCAGCTTGCCCGAATCGTCGTAGATGCCGGCCGCGATGCAGCGCACGCCGAGCTCGAGCTCCTCGTTGTCGCGCGCACACGATTGCTGGCGTACCAGCAGCAGCTCGCGCTCGAGCTTGGTCAGATCGGTGATGCTGTTCTGGGTGTGGCCCGCGAGGCCGGTGCGGGTGGCGTAGGCGCGCACTCGGGTGGTTTCGTCGGCCGCGAGGAACAGCTTGCCGACCGAGGTCAGGTGCAGCGGCGCGCGGCCGCCGATCGCACGCACCACCTGCATGCCCGAGCGCTCCGAGTAGGCGCGCTCGATGTAGACGATCTCGTCGCCCTGGCGCACCGACAGGTTCACGGTCTGGCCGGTGAGCCGGTGCAGCTCGCGCATCGGCATCAGCGCCGCGTCGCGCACCGACAGCCGAGCCTTCACGAGATTGCCGAGTTCGAGCAGGCGCATGCCGAGGCGATAGGTGCCGGGATCGGACCGGTCGACGAGCCGGCACGTGACCATGTCGTTGAGGATGCGATGCGCGGTGGACGGGTGCAGGTCCGTGCTCTGGGCAAGCTCCTTCAGGCTGACCGGGTCGGTGTGGTCGGCGAGCGCATCGAGCAGTCGCATCATGCGTTCGATCACCTGGATCGACGTCTTCGGGTCCGGATTCGGAGTGCTCATCGTGAAAAATCAGTTGACCTGTCAAGCGGTGAGGAGCCGATTGTATCTCGTATCGTGAAAAAAGCGAACGGCGTTCGAGGAGGGCTTCGGCTCGGTGGGCGGGCGTGGATTTGCGCCGTGTTTCGTGCCGTGTCTTGTGCCGAGCGCGGAGCGAGCGCCGCGATCCGGCGTTGGTTCCGTGCGGCGATCGCCGCATAATAGCGACGTTTTCCGAAGGAGCCCCCATGCGAGTCGGATTGTTCGTCACCTGTCTCATCGACCTGATGCGCCCCGAGATCGGTTTTTCCGCGCTGAAGCTGATCCGCGAGGCCGGCTTCGAGGTGGCGGTGCCGCCCGCGCAGACCTGCTGCGGGCAGCCCGCCTACAACTCGGGCGATCGCCGCCTCGCGCGCGACCTGGCCGAGAAGACGCTGCGCGAATTCGAGCAGTTCGACTACGTGGTAGTGCCGTCCGGCTCGTGCGGCGGCATGATCGGCAAGCATTACGGCGACCTGTTTCGCGACGATCCCGAGCTGATGGCGCGCTACGGCCGGCTGCGCACGCGCGTGCACGAGCTGACCGACTTCCTGCTCAACGTGGCGAAGGTGACGCTGCCGCCCGGCGAGTTCGCGGGCCCGGTCGCGTATCACGATGCCTGCTCGGGGCTGCGCGAGCTCGGCATCAAGGCGCAGCCGCGCGCGCTGCTGGCCCAGCGCGGCGTGGCGGTGACCGAGATGAAGGACTGCGAGCATTGCTGCGGCTTCGGCGGCACCTTCGCGGTGAAGTACGGCGACATCTCCACGGCGATCGTCGACGAGAAGTGCGCGAACATTCACGCGAGCGGCGCCTCCGCCGTGGTGCTCGGCGATCTCGGCTGCATCCTCAACATCGAGGGGCGCCTGCGCCGCACCGGCGACACCACCACGCGCGTGCTGCACGTCGCCCAGGTGCTCGCCGGCGACGTCTGAGCGCCGTTTCCTTCCATTGCAGCCAGCCGGATCAGTCAGCCATGCAAGTCCAGTCGATGCAGTTCAAGGCGCGCGCGGGCCGGAAGCTCGCCGACCAGCGCCTGCAGGAAAACCTCAAGAAGCTGTCCACCAAGTTCGTGACGGCGCGGGCCGAGGCGATCACGCAGATCGACTTTCCGGCCACGCGCGCCGCGCTGAAGGCGAGCCGCAACCGCGCGCTCGAGCAGCTCGACGTCTGGCTCGAGGCGTTCGAGGCCGAGGCCACGCGGCGCGGCACCACCGTGCTGTTCGCCGAATCGATGAGCGACGCGGCCAGGCTCGTGGCCGACATCGCGAAGCGCCACGAGGTGAAGAAGGTCATCAAGACCAAGTCGATGGTGTCCGAGGAGATGCGCATCAACGCCGTGCTGGCCGAGATGGGCGTGCAGTCGGTGGAAACCGATCTTGGCGAATACATCCTGCAGATCAACGACAACGAGGCGCCGAGCCACATCATCGCGCCCGTGGTGCACAAGGATCGTGACGAGATCGCCGAGTTGTTCGCGCGTGCCCACGGCCGGCCGCGCCTGAGCGAGATTCCGGACATGACCCGCGAGGCGCGCGAGATGCTGCGCCCGCATTTCCTCGGCGCCGACATGGGGCTCACGGGCGGCAACTTCATCGTGGCCGAGACCGGCTCGGTGGTGCTCGTGACCAACGAGGGCAACGAGGGCATGTGCACGGTGATGCCGCGCGTGCACGTGGCCGTGACCGGCATCGAGAAGGTGCTGCCGACGCTCGAGGATCTGGCCACCGCGATGCGCCTGTTGCCGCGCTCGGCCACCGGGCAGAAGACCTCGAACTATTTCTCGCTGCTGACCGGGCCGCGCGGTCCCGGCGACGAGGATGGCCCCGAGCACAACTACGTGGTGCTCGTCGATGGCGGCCGCAGCGGCCTGATCGGCGGCGAATTCCAGGAGATGCTGCGCTGCATCCGCTGCGGCGCCTGCATGAATCACTGCCCGGTCTATCAGAAGGTGGGTGGCCACGCCTATGGCTGGGTCTATCCGGGGCCGATGGGCTCGGTGCTGACGCCGAGCTACGTCGGGCTCGAGCGCGCGCCCGATCTGCCCCAGGCCGCCACGCTGTGCGGCGAATGCGACAGCGTGTGCCCGGTCGGGATTCCGCTGTCGGGGCTGCTGCGCACGTTGCGCGAAAAGCAGGTCGAGCGGCGCCTGCGGCCGTGGCGCGAGCGCGCGGCGCTGGCCGCGTGGGGTTTCGCGGTGCGCCGGCCGCTGCTGTACGGGCTTGCGACCAAGCTCGCGGTGCGCATCCTCGAGCGCGTGGGCGGTGGCAAGGCGGCGGGGCGGGGCATCGCGAAGCTGCCGTTCGCGGCCGGCTGGACCGACACGCGTGACCTGCCGACGCCGACCGGGCGCACCTTCCGCGAGCTGTATGCGGCCTCGAAGACGCACATCGGCTGATCGTCGCTCAGTGACTGTTCGCCGCACGACAACACTGCGTTCGCTATTTGATGGTTTATCGCAATAGGCTCGGTCTATAGAATGGCTTCCGTCAATGTCGGGTCCCGGTCCCGGCATGCAGTTCATACGGAGGTCGCATCATGAGAAACACAATATCGATGTACTGGCCGCTCGCGATCGTCTTGCCGCTTGCCGCCGCCGCGTATCTGTACGCATCGAACGCGGCACGCCCCAGCGAACCGCAACCGATCGCGCAGGTGTCGGCCGAGCTGGCCCGTACCGTGTCGTTCGGGCTGGTCGGCGATTCGCCCGACGCGGCGTCGGCCGCGCCGATCGTCGCCACCAAGTCGCTGTAACGCCAGCGATGAAGCGAGCCTTGAAGCCGGCTGCGACGCGCGGCGGGCGGTCCACGG
The DNA here is from genome assembly GCA_030151225.1 of Burkholderia sp. GTDB lineage: Bacteria > Pseudomonadota > Gammaproteobacteria > Burkholderiales > Burkholderiaceae > Burkholderia. Next base: position 9,603 of record JASLEG010000089.1, read on the forward strand.
GAATCGAGGCGCGCCTGTATAATGGCGCGCTTCCCGTTTTCGCGGCTTTTTGCCGCTCTTCGGCCGCTCGATGAAACGCGCCTCGATCTGCTTCGTCTGCCTCGGCAACATCTGCCGCTCGCCCACCGCGGAAGGCGTGATGCGCCATCAGGTCGAGGCAGCGGGGCTCGCGCACGTGGTGGAAATCGATTCGGCCGGCACCGGCGACTGGCACGTCGGCGAAGTACCCGACGGCCGCGCCCGGCAGGCGGCGCTGGCGCGTGGCTACGATCTCTCGGCGCTGCGTGGCCGACAGCTCGCCGCGGCCGATTTCGCGCGCTTCGACCTGCTGCTCGCGATGGACGATGCGAATCTCGCCGAACTGCAGCGTCGCTGCCCGCCCGAGCATCGTCACAAGCTCCGCCTGCTGATGGAATTCGCGCGTCACGATGACGCGCGCGAAGTGGCCGACCCTTATTTCGGCGGTGCGCAAGGCTTCCAGCGTGTGCTCGATCAATGCGAAGACGCCTGCGCGGGCCTGCTCGTGCACCTGCACGAGCGCGAGGCCGGCTGAGCGCGGGCCCGCCGCGCACGCGGGGCATCTGAAGCGTGCACTGAATATCCCCTCTCCCGGGCAGGGATACTTGACTAAAAGTGTCAAATATTTATACTTGACCAAAATCGTCAAGATTGCTGTCCCCTACGACTATGCGACTTACTACGAAAGGCCGTTTCGCCGTCACGGCGATGATCGATCTGGCACTGCGTCAGGAGCAGGGGCCGGTGACGCTTGCAGGCATCAGCCAGCGCCAGCGGATTTCCCTGTCGTACCTGGAGCAGCTGTTCGGCAAGCTGCGCCGGCACGAGATCGTCGAATCGGTCCGCGGGCCGGGCGGCGGCTACAACCTCGCGCGCCGCGCGGCGGACGTGACCGTGGCCGACATCATCATTGCGGTCGATGAACCACTCGACGCGACGCAATGCGGCGGCAAGGGCACGTGCGAAGGCACCAAGCAGCCCGACGGCCATTGCATGACGCACGAGCTGTGGTCGACGCTGAACCAGAAAATGGTGGAATACCTCGATTCGGTGTCGCTGCAGGATCTCGTCGATCAGCAGCGCGCTCGCGAGGGTGCGCCCGCCGTGCTGCGCGACCGCCGCGCGCCGGAGCCGGCCGCGCCCGTCGAGCCGGTGCGCGCGATGCCGCTCGGTCCGAACTCGGTGTTCAACATCGCGAGTTCCTGAGGCGCGCGGCGCCCGACATACCCACACAAGTACGAACAAAATCGTCCCTGCATTGAACGAATACCCGGAGCGAGAGATGAACAACGATACGCCTCACCTGCCCATCTACATGGACTACAGCGCGACGACGCCCGTCGATCCGCGCGTGGTCGACAAGATGGTGCCGTACCTGCGAGAGCAGTTCGGCAACCCGGCGTCGCGCAGCCACGCATATGGCTGGGACGCGGAGCGCGGGGTGGAAGAAGCGCGCGAACAGGTGGCGGCCCTCGTCAACGCCGATCCGCGCGAAATCATCTGGACCTCGGGCGCGACCGAGTCGGACAACCTCGCCATCAAGGGCGCGGCGCACTTCTACCAGGGCAAGGGCAAGCACATCATCACGGTGAAGACCGAACACAAGGCCGTGCTCGACACCTGCCGCGAGCTCGAGCGCGAAGGCTTCGAAGTCACCTACCTGGATGTGAAGGAAGACGGCCTGATCGATCTGGACGTGTTCAAGGCCGCGCTGCGCGCCGACACGATCCTGGTGTCCGTGATGCACGTGAACAACGAGATCGGCGTGATTCAGGACATCGCCACGCTGGGCGAGATCTGCCGCGAGAAGGGCATCGTGTTCCACGTGGACGCGGCGCAATCCACGGGCAAGGTCGCGATCGATCTTGCCACGCTGAAGGTCGACCTGATGTCGTTCTCGGCGCACAAGACCTACGGCCCGAAGGGCATCGGCGCGCTGTACGTGCGTCGCAAGCCGCGCGTGCGCATCGAGGCGCAGATGCACGGCGGCGGGCACGAGCGCGGGATGCGCTCGGGCACGCTGGCCACGCACCAGATCGTCGGCATGGGCGAGGCGTTCCGCATCGCGCGCGAGGAAATGGCGGTGGAGAACGAGCGTGTGCGCGCGCTGCGCGACAAGCTGCTGCGCGGCCTCTCGCAGATCGAGGAAACCTACGTGAACGGCGACATGGAACAGCGTGTCCCGCACAACCTCAACATCAGCTTCAACTTCGTGGAAGGCGAGTCGCTGATCATGGCGATCAAGGACGTCGCCGTGTCGTCGGGCTCGGCCTGCACGTCCGCGTCGCTCGAACCGTCCTACGTGCTGCGCGCGCTCGGTCGCAACGACGAACTCGCGCACAGCTCGATCCGCTTCACGGTGGGCCGCTTCACGACCGAGCAGGACGTCGACTACGTGATCAACCTGCTGCAGGGCAAGATCGCCAAGCTGCGCGATCTGTCGCCGCTCTGGGAAATGCACAAGGACGGCGTCGACCTGTCGACGATCGAATGGGCCGCACACTGAACGAAGGTCGCGTGGCCGCTGCCGCGCGCACGTAACGAACAAGGAGTCGAATCATGTCATACAGCAACAAGGTTCTGGATCACTACGAAAATCCGCGCAACGTCGGTTCGTTCTCGAAGGACGACGACGCAGTCGGCACCGGCATGGTCGGCGCACCGGCCTGCGGCGACGTGATGAAGCTGCAGATCCGCGTCGGCACCGACGGCGTGATCGAGGACGCGAAGTTCAAGACCTACGGCTGCGGTTCGGCGATCGCGTCGAGCTCGCTCGTGACGGAATGGGTCAAGGGCAAGACGCTCGATCAGGCGCTCTCGATCAAGAACACGCAGATCGCCGAGGAACTGGCGCTGCCGCCGGTCAAGATCCATTGCTCGATCCTGGCCGAAGACGCGATCAAGGCGGCCGTGGCCGACTATCGCAAGCGTCACGACGCGACGGCCGAAGACGGCCAGGCTGCCTGAATCCGCTGCGGCGGAACGGCGGGTTTCATCGAGGAAGACGCCTGCGCGCGGCGCGGGCGACCAGGAACATCATGGCAATCACACTGACCGAAAAAGCAGCGCAACACGTACAGAAGTACCTGGCGCGACGCGGCAAGGGGCTGGGCCTGCGGCTCGGCGTGCGCACGACCGGCTGCTCGGGCCTCGCCTACAAGCTCGAGTACGTCGACGACCTCGCCACCGAGGACGAGGTGTTCGAGAGCCACGGCGTGAAGGTGGTGGTCGACCCGAAGAGTCTCGCCTACATCGACGGCACCGAGCTGGACTTCGCGCGCGAGGGCTTGAACGAAGGCTTCAGGTTCAACAACCCGAACGTCAAGGACGAGTGCGGCTGCGGCGAGTCGTTCCGCGTCTGAGGACGTGCCGCGCGATGCGGGCGACAGGCGGCACGAGCCGCCTTTTTCTTGTGCGGCACGCGCCGCTGACGACCAGACCACGCCGGGACGCCAAGCGATGAATTCGCTGAAAGACAGCTATTTCGACCTGTTTCATCTGCCGACGCAGTTCGCGCTCGATGCCGGCGCGCTCGACGCGGCCTATCGCACCGTGCAGTCGCAGGTGCATCCGGACCGCTTCGCCGCGGCTGGCGACGCGCAGAAGCGCATCGCGATGCAGTGGGCCACGCGCGCGAACGAGGCGTATCAGACGCTGCGCGACCCGCTCAAGCGCGCGATCTATCTGCTGTCGCTGCGCGACGTGGACGTCGGCGCCGAGAACAACACGGCGATGGACCCGGCGTTCCTGATGCAGCAGATGGAATGGCGCGAGGCGATCGAGGATGCGGCCGGCGCGAAGAACGTGGATGCGCTCGACGCGCTGCTCGGCGAGTTGCGCGACGAAAAGCGCGCGCGCCTCGACAAGCTCGCGGCGCTGCTCGACAGCGGGTCGAACCAGGGCGCGGCCGAGGCCGTGCGGCAGCTGATGTTCATCGAGCGTGTGGCCGCCGAGGTGGCCGCGCAGATCGAGCGTCTCGAAGATTAACGCCGCGCGCCGCACCCGGCGCGCGTTGCAAGCGGGGCCACGCCCCTCACCGATAAAACCGATGGCTTTACTGCAAATCTCCGAACCCGGCATGGCGCCCGCGCCGCATCAGCGGCGCCTCGCAGTCGGCATCGATCTCGGCACGACGAATTCGCTCGTCGCGTCGGTGCGCAACAGCGTGCCCGAGGTGCTGCCCGACGACGACGGCCGCCTGCTGCTGCCGTCCGTGGTGCGCTACCTCGAGAAGGGCGGCCGCCGCATCGGCTACGCGGCCAAGGAAGCCGCGGCCGGCGATCCGCGCAACACGATCGTGTCGGTCAAGCGCTTCATGGGCCGCGGCAAGGCCGAGGTCGAGCACGCGGCGAACGCGCCGTACGACTTCGTCGACGCGCCCGGCATGGTGCAGATCCGCACGATCGACGGCGTGAAGAGCCCGGTCGAGGTGTCGGCCGAGATTCTCGCCACGCTGCGCCAGCGCGCCGAAGACACGCTCGGCGACGATCTGGTGGGCGCCGTGATCACCGTGCCCGCCTACTTCGACGACGCGCAGCGCCAGGCCACCAAGGACGCCGCGCGCCTGGCCGGCCTGAACGTGCTGCGCCTGCTCAACGAACCCACCGCCGCGGCGATCGCCTACGGCCTCGACAACGGCGCCGAAGGCCTGTTCGCCGTCTACGATCTCGGCGGCGGCACCTTCGACCTGTCGATCCTGAAGCTGACCAAGGGCGTGTTCGAGGTGCTGGCGGCGGGTGGCGATTCCGCGCTCGGCGGCGACGACTTCGACCACGCGCTGTTCGCGCACGTGCTCGCGAACGCGGGCATCGAGCGCGCCGCGCTGTCGGCCGAGGACGTGCGCGCGCTGCTGGACCGCGCGCGCGTCGTCAAGGAAGCGCTGACCGACGCGCCGCAGGCGGCCTTCGAGATCACGCTGTCGAACGGCACCGCGATCGCGCAGGCGATCACCGCCGACGCCTTCGCCGCGCTCGTCGAGCCGCTCGTGGCGCGTACCCTCGCGCCCACCCGCAAGGCGCTGCGCGACGCGCAGGTCACGCCGGCCGACATCGAGGGCGTGGTGCTGGTGGGCGGCGCGACGCGCATGCCGGTGATCCGCGCGGCCGTCGAACGCTTCTTCGGCCAGCCGCCGCTCGTCAATCTCGATCCGGACCAGGTGGTCGCGCTCGGCGCCGCCGTGCAGGCCGATCTGCTGGCCGGCAATCGCGCCGGCGGCGACGACTGGCTGCTGCTCGACGTGATTCCGCTGTCGCTCGGTGTCGAGACGATGGGCGGCCTCGTCGAGAAGATCATTCCGCGCAATTCCACGATTCCGGTGGCGCGCGCGCAGGAATTCACCACTTTCAAGGACGGCCAGACGGCGATGGCGATCCACGTCGTGCAGGGCGAGCGCGAGCTCGTGGCCGACTGCCGGTCGCTCGCGCGCTTCGAGCTGCGCGGCATTCCGCCGATGTCGGCCGGCGCGGCGCGCATTCGCGTGACCTATCAGGTCGATGCGGACGGGCTGCTGTCGGTGTTCGCGCGCGAGCAGCATTCGGGCGTCGAGGCTTCGGTGGTGGTGAAGCCGTCCTACGGCCTCGCCGACGACGACATCGCGAAGATGCTCGAGGACAGCTTCAAGACCGCCGACGTCGACATGCGCGCCCGCGCGCTGCGCGAGGCGCAGGTCGAGGCGCAGCGCATCGTCGAGGCGACCGAGGCGGCGCTGGCGGTCGATCCGGACCTGCTCGACGACGACGAACGCGCCGCGATCGACGCGTTGATCGCGGCGTTGCGCACGCTGGCCACGGGCGAGGACACCGATGCGATCGACGCGGCCACCAAGGCGCTGGCCGAGGGCACCGACGAATTCGCGGCACGACGGATGGACAAGAACATCCGCCGCGCGCTCGCAGGCCGCAAGCTCGACGAGATCTGATGATGAACGCAGGGCGTCGCGCCGCGCGCGCGATGCCTGACGGCGCGGCTTCGCGCCCTTGATGAACCACGGAAACACCATGCCCCAACTCGTAGTTTTGCCCCACGTCGAACTGTGCCCGGACGGCGCGGTGATCGATGCGACGCCCGGCAAGAGCATCTGCGACACGCTGCTCGAAAACGGCATCGAGATCGAGCACGCGTGCGAGAAGTCATGCGCCTGCACGACCTGCCACGTGATCGTGCGCGAAGGTTTCAACGATCTGGCGCCGTCCGAGGAAGAAGAGGACGACCTGCTCGACCGCGCCTGGGGCCTCGAGCCGCAATCGCGCCTGTCGTGCCAGGCGATCGTGACCGAGGAGAGCGACCTGGTGGTCGAGATCCCGAAGTACACGATCAACCACGCCAAAGAGAATCATTGAGGCCAATCACTGTCCCGCTGGGGCATTCGGAGGTGCGACGATGAAGTGGACCGATTCGCGCGAGATCGCCATCGCGCTCGCGGACAAATTCCCCGACGTGGATCCGAAGACGATCCGCTTCACCGAGCTGCGCCAGTGGGTGCTCGAACTCGACGGTTTCGACGACGCGCCGGAGCGCTCGGGCGAGAAGATTCTCGAGGCGATCCAGCTGCACTGGATCGACGAGTCGGATTTCGACGACGAGTGAGGATGCGGTGCGGTGCCTGCCAGGGCGCCGTGCAGGGAGAAAGGCCGGACGACATCGCTGTCGTCCGGCCTTTTTTCATGCTGCGCCGAGTTGGCGTCGATCAGCCCGCAGCGAGCGTGCCGCGTTCGAGATGCACGGGCTGACCCTGCGCGAACGGCGGCGGATTGTGATAGGTGAAGGTGCGCTCGGCGCCGCTCTGCATGCGCACGCGCACGTGATAGACGGTGGTGCTGCGCACGTGCTTCTCGACCGCGTTGCCGGCGAGGCCGCCGCCGAGCGCGCCGACGATCGTCATCGCCGCGCGACCGCCGCCGTGGCCGAACTGGTTGCCGAGCAGGCCACCGGCCGCGGCACCGCCGACCGCGCCAATCCCGGTGCCGTGACCTTCGACGCGCGATTCGGACACGGCCACCACCGTGCCACAGGTGTGGCAGACGGCGGCCTGCGGCTGCGCCGGTGTCTGCGCGTATTGCGGCGGCTGCGGCGTGCCCGATTGCGGCTGAGGCTGCATCGCGGCGGCCTGGGCCTCGGTCGGCGCGGGCTGCGTCGGCGCGCGCATCGCTACCGTGGGTGCGGCGGCCGCCTGCTGGGCGGGTTGCTGCTGTGCCTGCAGCGTGGCCGGGTTCGTGGCGCCGCTCGCGGGCGCGGCGGTATCGATCGCGGCCGGCGGCGTGGAGGCCGACGGTGCGCTCGTGCCGCCCGCCTTCGGAAACACGCCGGTGACGGCGGCCGTGGCGGCGAGGCTGGCCACGATCACCGCGCCGGCGGCGGTGGCGACCAGCGGGTGGATGCGTTTGCGCGGTGCAGCAGAAGCGTTGGTAGCGTTGTTCGGGTTGTCCATGGCGACTCTCCAGCGCACTTCGTGTGCGTTATTTTCTGTCGATGAGTGTCGGTCAATCGGACCGGGGGCGGCGTATCAAGATGTAACCCTGACCGCTCGCGCGGCGCGCTCGCCGCGATCCCGATGTCGTGAAAAGGCAGCTCCGGCCGGTGCGGAGCAGGGCGGGGCGAGCAAGCCGCGTGCGCCTCGCGCGGGCGAATTTACGCACCGTTACAAAGCTGTCGGTTGTAAGGACGGGGGATGGTGAGGCGGAGACGGGAGTCAAACCGCCGCGAACGGGCGGTTCGACCCACCGGTCGGCGGGTCGCATCGCGCGATGCGCGCGCCACTCGCCGGCCGGTAGATGCGCGCGATCAGTCCTCGCGGCGCAGGTGCGGGAACAGCAGCACGTCGCGGATCGTCGGGCTGTCGGTCAGCAGCATCACCAGGCGGTCGATCCCGATGCCGCAGCCGCCGGTCGGGGGCATGCCGTATTCGAGCGCGCGGATGTAGTCGGCGTCGAAGTACATCGCTTCCTCGTCGCCGGCATCCTTCTGCTCGACCTGCTTTTTGAAGCGCGCGGCCTGATCTTCCGGATCGTTGAGCTCCGAGAAGCCGTTGGCGATCTCGCGGCCCGTCATGAACAGCTCGAAGCGCTCGGTGATGCCCGGCACCGTGTCCGATTCGCGCGCGAGCGGCGACACCTCGACCGGGTAGTCGATGATGAAGGTCGGCTCCCACAGCTGCGATTCGGCCGTCTCCTCGAACAGCGCGAGCTGCAGCGAACCGAGCCCCGCGTTCAGGAACGCGGGCTGGCCCACGTCCACGCCGAAGCGCTTGAGCTCGGTGCGCAGGAAGGCGACGTCGGCCAGTTGCGCGTCGGTGTAGTCGGGCGCGTACTTCTGGATCGCCTGGGTGATCGTGAGGCGGTGGAACGGCCTGGCCAGATCGAGCTCGCGGCCCTGGTACGTGATGCTGGCGGTGCCGAGCGAATCCACGGCGGCCTGGCGGATCACCTGCTCGGTGAAGTCCATCAGCCAGCGGTAGTCGGTGTAGGCCGCGTAGAACTCCATCATCGTGAATTCCGGATTGTGACGCGGCGACACGCCCTCGTTGCGGAAATTCCGGTTGATCTCGAACACGCGCTCGAAGCCGCCCACCACCAGGCGCTTCAGGTACAGCTCCGGCGCGATGCGCAGGAACATCTGCATGTCGAGCGCGTTGTGGTGCGTGACGAAGGGCTTGGCCGTGGCGCCGCCCGGGATCGGGTGCAGCATCGGCGTCTCGACTTCCATGAAGTCGGCGTCGGCCATGAACTTGCGGATCGAGGCGATCGCCTTGGTGCGCGCGCGGAACGTGTTGCGCGTCTCGGGCGTGACGATCAGGTCCACGTAGCGCTGGCGATAGCGCATTTCCTGGTCGGCCAGGCCGTGGAACTTGTCCGGCAGCGGGCGCAGCGCCTTGGCCAGCAGACGCAGCTCGGTGCACTTGACCGACAGCTCGCCCTTGTTGGTGCGGAACAGCACGCCGCGCGCGGCCACGATGTCGCCGAGGTCCCACTTCTTGAACGCGTCGTAGGTCTCGGCGCCGACGTCGGCCGGCGTCACGAAGAACTGGATCTGGCCCGAGCCGTCCTGCACCGTGGCGAAGCTCGCCTTGCCCATCACGCGCTTGAGCATCATGCGGCCGGCCAGCTTGACCTCGAGCCCCTTCGCCTCGAGCGCGTCCTTGTCGGCGTCCGCGTAGCCGGACTGCAGATCCGCCGCGTGGTGCGTGGGCTGGAAGTCGTTCGGATAGGCGATGCCCTGCTCGCGCAGCGCGCGCAGCTTCTCGCGGCGCTCGGCCATGATCTGGTTTTCGTCGGTGGCGGGCGCGGCCTGCTGCGGTTGGGTCGGTTCGGTCATGATGGTCGGAATTCGATGGGTGATACGGGGGCGCTGCCGGCTTCGTGTCCGTGGTGCGCCGGGATTCGGCGGCACCTGCGCCGGGCGGGCCGCGGCGGCGGAGGTTGCGCTTGTGGTCGCGGCCGGCGGGCCGGGCGCGGATGCCGTGCCGAGGCGCGCGATGCACGGCGCCGCGACACGGGCAGGGCGGCGCGACGGGCGCCGCCCGGGCGATCAGACGCCCTGTTTCAGGCTCGCGCCGATGAAATCGTCGAGATCACCGTCGAGCACGGCGCGCGTGTTGCTCATTTCGACGTTCGTGCGCAGATCCTTCACGCGGCTCTGGTCGAGCACGTACGAACGGATCTGGTGACCCCAGCCCACGTCCGTCTTGCTCGATTCGAGCTTGTCCTGCTCGGCCTGACGCTTGCGCATCTCGGCCTCGTACAGGCGCGACTTCAGCATCGCCATGGCCTCGGCGCGGTTGCGGTGCTGCGAACGGTCGTTCTGGCACTGCACCACGATGCCGGTGGGCATGTGCGTGATCCGCACGGCCGAGTCGGTCTTGTTGATGTGCTGACCGCCCGCGCCCGACGCGCGGTAGGTATCGATGCGCAGATCGGCCGGGTTGACCTCGACCTCGATCGAATCGTCGATTTCCGGATACACGAACACCGACGAGAACGAGGTGTGACGGCCGCCCGACGAGTCGAACGGCGACTTGCGCACCAGGCGGTGAATGCCGGTTTCGGTGCGCAGGAAGCCGTAGGCGTAGTCGCCCGTGACCTTGATCGTGGCGTTCTTGATGCCGGCCACGTCACCGTCCGATTCTTCCAGCACTTCGGTCTTGAAGCCCTTGCGCTCGCAGTAGCGCAGGTACTGGCGCAGCAGCATCGACGCCCAGTCGCAGGCCTCGGTGCCACCGGCGCCGGCCTGGATGTCGATGAAGCAGTTGTTCGGGTCGGCCGGGTTCGAGAACATCCGGCGGAATTCGATCTCGGCCACGCGCTTTTCCAGCGCCGCGGCATCGGACTCGCTCGCGAGGAGCGTGTCCTCGTCGTCTTCCTCGTGCGCGAGGTCGAACAGATCCTGCGCATCCTGCAGGTCGTTGTCGAGCGTGGTCAGCGTCATCACGACGCCTTCCAGCGATTTCTTCTCGCGACCGAGGGCCTGGGCGTTCTTCGAATCGTTCCAGACGTTCGGATCTTCGAGTTCCTTGTTGACTTCGGCTAGACGCGCGGACTTGGCGTCGTAGTCAAAGATACCCCCGTAGCTCGCCTGCGCGCCGGCGCAGGTCCGCGAGAGAGCTTTCGATCGCGTTGAGGCGTTCCGCTTCCATGTGATGATCGCTTTTTCGGCTTCGTGAAAAGGCGAAATTATAGCCGATC
>JASLEG010000016.1 GCA_030151225.1 Burkholderia sp.
CCGATCCTGCTGCGTCCGGTGGACGATCTCGAGCTGACGGTTCGTTCGGCGAACTGCCTGAAGGCCGAGAACATCTACTACATCGGCGACCTGATCCAGCGCACGGAAAACGAGCTGCTGAAGACGCCGAACCTCGGTCGCAAGTCGCTGAACGAGATCAAGGAAGTGCTCGCCTCGCGTGGCCTCACGCTCGGCATGAAGCTCGAAAACTGGCCGCCGGCCGGTCTCGACAAGTAATCGCACGACAGCAACAGCGTCGTCATCTGGCCAGGGCGCGGATTTTCCTTTAGAATCCGCGTCTTGTCTTTTTTCTACCGGCCCGTGTGCCCGCTGAGGCGCGATAGAAGAGCTGGATCAAAACTTTGAATCAAGGAAACTGAAATGCGTCACCGTCATGGCCTGCGGAAACTGAACCGCACGAGCAGCCACCGTCTGGCAATGCTCCGTAACATGTCCAACTCGCTGATCGAGCACGAAGTCATCAAGACGACGCTGCCGAAGGCGAAGGAACTGCGCAAGGTCGTCGAGCCCCTCATCACGCTGGGCAAGAAGCCGTCGCTGGCAAACCGTCGTCTGGCGTTCAACCGCCTGCGCGATCGTGACTCGGTCACGAAGCTGTTCGATGTGCTCGGTCCGCGCTTCGCGAACCGTCCGGGTGGCTACCTGCGCATCCTGAAGTTCGGCTTCCGCGTGGGCGACAACGCGCCGATGGCACTGGTCGAACTGCTCGACCGTCCGGAAGTCTCGGAAGAAAACGTGCAGGAAGCGGAATAAGCTTCACCGCAGTTCGCTGCAATCGCGAAAAAGCCAGGCCGAAGCCTGGCTTTTTTGTTTTTCGCCGCAGCCGCGCGACCGAGCCGGCGCAGCACGCAAGGTGGGCGCCTGCGTTACGATATGGCGTTTCAGCAAGCCGGCAGGAGCCGCCGATGGTGATCGTTCTGATGATGACGACCGTGCCCGATGCGGACACGGCCCGCTCGCTCGCCGAAGGCGCGCTGGGCGGCCGGCTCGCGGCCTGCGTGTCCGATCTCGGCGCGGTCCGGTCGAGCTATCACTGGCAGGGCAGGATCGAATCCGCCGACGAGATCCAGTTGCTGTTCAAGACGAGCGCGCAGCGCGCACTCGAACTCGAGCGCTTCATCGCGTCCCATCATCCCTACGAGACGCCCGAAATTGTCTCGTGGCAAGCCACCGCCTCGGCCACCTACGGCGCCTGGGTGGCGGCCGAAACCCAGCGTCTGTTCCATGTCTGATCGACTTCACCCGGCCGCCGGCCTGCGCCTGCTGCTTGCCTGTCTCGTCCTTCTCGTCACGTCGTTCGGCCTGGGCAGTGCCGCGCGCGCCGACGACAACTTTCTCGATCCGTCGGTCGCGTTCAGCTTCAGTTCGAGCGAATCGCCGGGCCAGGTCGACGTGCATTTCAAGATCGCCGACGGCTATTACATGTATCGCGAGCGCTTCGTGTTCGCGGTGAAGAGCGGCAACGCCACGCTCGGCGAGGCGCAGATCCCGGCCGGTCACGTGAAGTACGACGAGACCTTCGCGAAGAACGTCGAGACCTATCGCGGTGAGCTCACCATCCACCTGCCGGTGACCAAGGCATCGGGGCCGTTCGATCTATCGGTCACCTCGCAGGGATGCGCCGACGGCGGGATCTGCTACCCGCCGGCCGAGCACGACGTGCACGTCGACGGCGCGGCGCTCACACCGGCGGCGGCCGCATCGTCCTCGCCGGCCCCCGCCCCCGCGGCATCGCAGCAGTCCGCCCGGGCTGCGCCGGCCTCCGCCGCCCCCGCGTCGGCCGCCGCCACCGACGGCAACTGGTACGAGCGCGTGACGAGCGCCGATTACGCGCAGTCGCTGCTCGAGGGCCGCGGCTTCCTGACGATCATTGCGCTGTTCTTCGTGGCCGGCATGGTGCTGAGCCTGCTGCCGTGTTCGTATCCGATGATTCCGATCCTGTCGGCGATCATCATCGGCGAGGGCACGCGTGCCACGCGCACGCGCAGCTTCCTGTTGTCGCTGACCTACGTGGTGGGCATGGCGCTGGTCTACACCGTGCTCGGCATCGCGGCGGCGCTGGTGGGTCAGAGCCTCGGTGCCTGGCTGCAGAACCCGTGGATGCTCGGCGCCTTCGGGCTGCTGCTGACGGTGTTCGCGCTGACGCTGATCGGTGGCATCGACATCGCGCTGCCGCAGCGCTGGCAGGACGGCGCCGCGCAGGCCTCGAGCCGCCGCTCGGGCGGCCGCTTCGTGGCGGTGGCCACGATGGGCGCGCTCTCGGCGCTGGTGGTGGGCGCCTGCATGACCGCGCCGCTGTTCGCCGTGCTCGCCTTCATCGCTCACACCGGCAATGCGCTGCTGGGTGGCGCCGCGCTGTTCGCGATGGGGATCGGCCTCGGCGTGCCGCTGCTGATCATCGGCCTCGGCGCGGGCACCCTGCTGCCGCGCGCGGGGGCCTGGATGGATGGCGTGAAGGTGTTCTTCGGCGTGGTGCTGCTCGCGGCCGCGCTGTGGATCGTGTGGCCGGTGCTCGGCGCCTCGCTGCAGATCGGCCTGGCCGCGCTGTGGCTGCTGATCGCCGCGGCCGCCACCGGCCTCTTCACCCCCAATTCGGGCGGCACCTCGATCTGGCGACGGCTGGGCCGTGGCGTGGGCGCGGCGTTCGCGATCTGGGCCGCCGTGCTGCTGGTGGGGCTCGCGGCCGGTTCGACCGATCCGCTGCGGCCGCTGTCGGTGTTCGCGGCGCGTGGCATGGCGGGCGGTGCCGCCGGCCTGGCCACCGCGGCTGCGCACGAGGGCCCGGCCTTCGCGCCGGTGCGCTCGAGCGCTGAGCTCGATCAGGTGGTCAAGGCGGCGGGCCGCCCCGTGATGCTCGATTTCTACGCGGACTGGTGCGTGTCCTGCAAGGAGATGGAGCATCTGACCTTCACCGATCCGCGCGTGCAGGCGCGCCTCGCGCAGCTGCAGCTGGTGCGGGCCGACGTCACGGCGAATAACCCGGACGATCAGGCGCTGCTCAAGCGCTTCGGCCTGTTCGGGCCGCCCGGCATTATCGTGTTCGGCGCCGACGGCAAGGAAGTGGGCCGCGTGGTCGGCTATCAGGCGGCGGACCGCTTCCTGCGCAGCCTCGATCGCGCCGGCGCCCCGGCGGCGGCACCGTCGGCCTGAGCGGACCCGGCCGCTGCGCGGATCCGCGCGCGGTCAGCGTCCAGGCAATAAAAAACGGCGGAGCGCCTCACGCGCCCCGCCGTTTTCACATACGCCACCCCGAAGGGCACCGTTCATTCTCGCGCTTACTTCTGGTCGCGCAGCAGCCGCGCCGCGTCGAGCGCGAAGTAGGTCAGCACGCCGTCGGCGCCCGCGCGCTTGAAGGCGAGCAGCGATTCGAGCACCACCTTGTCGTGATCGAGCCAGCCGTTCAGCGCGGCGGCCTTCAGCATCGCGTACTCGCCGCTGACCTGGTACACGTAGGTCGGGAAGCGGAATTCGTCCTTCACGCGGCGCACGATGTCCAGATACGGCATGCCCGGCTTCACCATCACCATGTCCGCGCCTTCCTCGATGTCGAGGCGCACTTCGCGCAGCGCCTCGTCGGTGTTGGCCGGATCCATCTGGTAGGTCATCTTGTTGCTCTTGCCGAGGTTCGTGGCCGAACCCACGGCATCGCGGAACGGGCCGTAGAACGCCGACGCGTACTTCGCCGAATAGGCCATGATCCGCGTGTGGATGTGGCCCTCGCTCTCGAGCATTTCGCGGATCGAGCCGATCCGGCCGTCCATCATGTCCGACGGCGCCACGATGTCGACGCCGGCCTCGGCCTGCGCGCCAGCCTGCTCGAGCAGGATCTCGATGGTCGCGTCGTTGATCACGTAGCCGTTCTCGTCGAGCACGCCGTCCTGGCCGTGGCTCGTGTACGGATCGAGCGCCACGTCGGTCAGCACGCCGAGCTCGGGGAAGTGCTTCTTCAGCTCGCGCACCGCGCGCGGAATCAGGCCGGCCGAATTGGCTGCCTCGCGGCCGTCGGGCGTCTTCAGCGACGGCTCGATCGCCGGGAACAGCGACAGCACTGGCACACCGAGCGCCACGCATTGTTCGGCCACGCCGAGCAGCAGGTCGACCGACACGCGCTCGACGCCGGGCATCGAGGCCACGCTCTGGCGCACGTTGGTGCCTTCCACGACGAAGACGGGCAGGATCAGATCGTTGGTGGTGAGGAGGTTTTCACGCATCAGGCGACGCGAGAAATCGTCGCGGCGCATTCTGCGCGGACGGTGCAAGGGATGGAGGCTCATGACGGAATCGCTGGAATCAGTCTGAAGAAAGCCTGACGGCGGCCTTCGGTGAAATTTCAAGACAATGGTATATGATAGCGATCGAGCTTCGCGCCAAGCGCGGCGCTCCCCGCTTCTCCTCCCTGAGCGGGTGCCTGTCGTTATTCGATTAGGCTGTTTGACCCGCCGCGAAACGGCGGGTTTTTTTATGCGCCAACCGACGGCAAGCCTCCGTTCGGGGCCGCGCCAGCCGGCGCGGAGCGGTCATTCTGCTACAGCCGCGTCATTTTCGCCGGCGACCGACGGACGCAGCCAGCCTTCGATCAGCGTGTGCGCGTCGTCGAGGCCCACGCGCTTCATCGCCGAGAACAGCTGGCAGGTCAGCGCGCCCTGATAGCCGGCGTCGCGATAGGCGTCGAGCGCCTTTTGCGTGTTGCGCAACGCCAGCACGCTTTCTTGCCGGGTCAATTTGTCGCACTTCGTCAGCAGCGAGTGGATCGGCTTGCCGGTGGGGGCGAACCACTCGATCATGCGGCGGTCGAGATCGGTCAGCGGCCGCCGCGAATCCATCATCAGGATCATGCCGCGCAATTGGGGACGGGTCTTCAGGTAGGCCGACAGCAGCGCCTCCCAGTGCGCCTTGGCGGCATTGGGCACTTCCGCGTAGCCGTAGCCGGGCAGATCCACCAGATTGGCGACCGGCTCGATCTCGGGGCCGACCGAGAAATAGTTGATGTGCTGCGTGCGGCCGGGCGTCTTCGACGCGAAAGCAAGCCGCTTCTGATTGCAGAGCACGTTGATCGCCGTCGATTTGCCTGCGTTGGAGCGGCCGGCGAACGCGATCTCCGGGATCACCGTGGGCGGCAGGTCGCGCAGATGGTTGACGGTCGTGTAGAAGCGGGCTTGATGGAGCAGAAAGGCCATGAGAGCGGACGGAGGCGAGAGCGCGGGCGGTGCGCGTTGAGGCGGGACGCCCCGCAATGATCCGCGTGATTGCGACGCGTTGAATCCGCGCAGTAACCCTGATAGCCGGAACGGGGCTTTGAACGCCATATTGTACAATACGGCGGTTTTCGCAAAGCCCGGCGGGTCCGATGCGGGGGCGTTGCGCGCATGACTCGATACCGTCGCGAGCAGAACCTAGAATCCCCTCAAGACGATAACGGGTGTGCGAATGAATCCACTGTGCAAGTCTCTGATCATGCTTCAGGCGGCGGCAGGGTTCGTGAGTTTCGCGGCCACGGCAGAGGCGGCGGATCCGGCAAAACCGGATCTCGATCGCGGCAAGGCGATCGCGACGGCCGTCTGCGCCTCGTGTCACGGCGCCGACGGCAACAGCGCGACCGGCGCGTTTCCGAAGCTGGCGGCCCAGCATCCCGAGTATCTCGTCAAGCAACTGCACGATTTCCGGACGCAGCCCGGCGCGAAGGGGCCGGCGCGCAACAGCGCGGTGATGGCCGGTTTCGCGGCGGCGCTGAGCGAGGCGGATGCGCGCAACGTGGCCGCCTACTACGGCGCGCAGGCGCCGAAGCCGGGCGTGGCGCGCAGCGCGGCGTCGGTCGCGCTGGCGCAGAAGATCTACCGCGGCGGCATCCCCGAGAAAGGGGTGCCGGCGTGCGCGAGTTGCCACGGCCCGACGGGGCAGGGCATCCCGGTGCAGTATCCGCGCCTGTCGGGGCAGTGGGCCGATTACACGGTGGCCCAGCTGACGGCGTTCCAGCAGGGCGCGGGCGCGCGCAACAACAACGAACCGATGCACGAGATCGCATCGCGCCTGTCGGACAGCGAGGTGAAGGCGCTGGCCGATTACGTGGCCGGCCTGCACTAAGTATTTGCCGAACCGCACGAATGAATCTTGCCGAGCGTCGCGTACGATCGGCACCAGAACGAAAAGAAAAGGGTGAGGCGCGGCCGGCCGGCATGTGCCTTGCCCTTTTTTGTTGTCGAGTCGGAGTGTGAATGAGCGTTACCACGTCGGGAATCGAGACGAAGACGCGCCGCGGCGCGTTGAACACCGCGATCGAGCTGATCAGTTCGATGCGCTTCGCGATCGCGTTGCTGGTGGTGCTGGCGATCGCCAGCATCATCGGCACCGTGCTCACGCAGGATGATCCCTATCCCAATTACGTGAACCAGTTCGGCCCGTTCTGGGCCGACATCTTCCGCTCGCTGAGCCTTTACACGGTCTACAGCGCGTGGTGGTTCATGCTGATCCTGCTGTTCCTGGTGACCTCGCTGTCGCTGTGCGTGCTGCGCAACGGCCCGAAGATGCTGGCCGACGTGCGCAGCTGGAAGGACAAGGTGCGCGAGGGCAGCCTGCGCGCCTTCCATCACAAGGCCGAATACCATGTGCCCGGCGATCGCGCGGCCGCCGCCGCGGCGCTGGCCGCGTTCGTCGCGAAGGCCGGCTACAAGCACGTGGTGCGCGAATCCGACGGCGCCACGCTGATCGCGGCCAAGCGCGGCGCGATGACGAAGTACGGCTACATCAGCGCCCACCTCGCGATCGTGGTGATCTGCCTGGGCGGCCTGCTCGACAGCAACCTGCCGATCCACTTCCAGATGTGGCTGTTCGGCAAGTCCCCGGTCAGCACCAATGCCGCGATCGCCGATATCGGACCCGAGCACCGCCTGTCCGCGTCGAACCCGACCTTCCGCGGCTATGCCTGGGTGCCTGAGGGCCAGTACGTGTCCACGGCGATCCTGAACCAGCCGAGCGGCTCGCTGATCCAGGACCTGCCGTTCTCGATCCAGCTCGACAAGTTCATCGTCGACTACTACTCGACCGGCATGCCGAAGCTGTTCGCGAGCGACATCGTGGTGATCGATCGCGCCACCGGCAAGCGCATCCCGGCGCGCGTCGAGGTCAACAAGCCGTTCACCTACAAGGGCGTGTCGATCTACCAGTCGAGCTTCCAGGACGGCGGCTCGCAGATGCAGATGACGGCGTTTCCGATGTCGGGCGCGAGCGATGCGACCTTCCCGGTGAACGGCGTGATCGGCAACGCCACGCCGCTCGCGGGCCACGCCGGCGACACCATCGAGTTCTCCGATTTCCGTGCGATCAACGTGGAGAACCTCACCGACGCGAACGGCAGGACCGACGTGCGCGGCGTGTCCGCGTCGCACTCGCTGAAGGAGGCGTTCGACGAGCGGCTCGGCTCGGGCGCGAAGACCTCGAACCCGGTGAACCTGCACAACGTCGGCCCGTCGGTGCAGTACAAGGTGCGCGGCCAGGACGGCCAGGCACGCGAGTTCAACAACTACATGCTGCCCGTCGAGGTCGGCGGCGACCGGATGTTCCTGGCCGGCATGCGCCTGAGCCCGAACGATTCGTTCCGCTACCTGCGTATCCCCGCCGATGCCGATGATTCGGTCACCGAATGGATGCGGATCCGCGCGGCGCTCGAGGATCCGGCGGTGCGCGCCGAGGCGGCCGAACGCTTCGCGCAGGGCTCGCTGCCGGGCGCCGATGCGGCGCTGCGCAAGCGGCTCGTCGAGAGCGCGCAGCGTGTCCTGACCCTGTTCGCCGGTGCCGATCCGGCCGCGGGCCATCAGCAGGACGGCACGCCGATGGCAGGCTTCCAGGCGGTGGCCGGCTTCATCGACCAGTCGGTGCCGAAGGCCGAGCAGGAGAAGGCCGCGGGCCTGCTGCTGCGCATGCTCGAGGGCGCGATGTGGCAGGTCTGGCAGGTCGCGCGCGCGCATGCGGGGCTGCAGCCGGCCGTGCAGACGGCCGATACGGCCCGCTTCGTGCAGAACACGATCAACGCGCTGTCGGACAGTTTCCTGTACGGCGCGCCGGTCTATCTGCGGCTCGACTCATACAAGCAGGTGCAAGCTTCGGTATTCCAGTTGACGCGCGCACCTGGAAAAAATCTGGTGTATCTTGGCAGCCTCCTGCTGGTGTTCGGGATCTTCTCGATGTTCTACGTGCGCGAACGTCGGCTCTGGTTCTGGCTCAAGGACACGCAGACGGGCGTCGTCGCCGTGATGGCGATGTCCACCGCACGCAAGACCTTCGATTTCGAGAAGGAGTTCGCGCAGACGCGCGACGCGGCCGGTGCCGTGCTCGGCACCGAGGCACAGGCCGCGACGCCGGAGCGCGACGCCGATCTCAAGGATTCCCCACGGTAACGTCATGGCTCTCTCCCAAACTTCCCCCTCCCCGTCGAGCGGCCGCGCCAATGCGCCGGCCGCGCCGCTGTTCGACGAGCGCCCGTTCTGGCGGCGCCTGTCGCTGGTCGACTGGCTGTTCGCGCTGGCGATGGTGGCCGGCGCGGGCTTCGCGCTCGTGCACTATCAGGCGCACATGGATTACTACGACCAGGCCGTGATGACCGGCGCGACCCTCGCGCTGGTGGGCCTGGGCTGGCGCTGGAAGCCGGCGCGGCTGCTGATGGCGTCGATCGCGGTGCTGTCGCTGCTGTCGCTGCATCTGTACGGCGGCGATCTTTCGCGCGCCGATTCGGCCTTCTTCCTCAAGTACTTCCTGTCGAGCCAGTCGGCCATCCTGTGGATGAGCGCGCTGTTCGTGTTCGCCACGGTGTTCTACTGGATCGGCATGCTGGGCCGCTCGGCCGCGGGCGTCGCGATCGGCAACCGCATGACCTGGGCCGCCGTGCTGATGGGCTTCACGGGCCTGATGGTGCGCTGGTACGAGTCGTACCTGATCGGCGCCGACGTGGGCCACATCCCGGTGTCGAACCTGTACGAAGTGTTCGTGCTGTTCAGCCTGATCACCGCCCTGCTGTACCTGTACTACGAGGGCCATTACGGCACGCGCGCGCTCGGCGCCTTCGTGCTGCTCGTGATCAGCGCGGCCGTGGGCTTCCTGATGTGGTATTCGGTGGCGCGCGACGCGCAGCAGATCCAGCCGCTCGTGCCCGCGCTGCAGAGCTGGTGGATGAAGATCCACGTGCCGGCGAACTTCATCGGCTACGGCAGCTTCGCGCTGTCGGCGATGGTCAGCGTGGCCTATCTGCTGAAGGAGCGCGGCGTGCTGGCCGATCGCCTGCCGCCGCTCGAGATGCTCGACGACCTGATGTACAAGTCGATCGCGGTGGGTTTCGCGTTCTTCACGATCGCCACGATCCTCGGCGCCCTGTGGGCCGCCGAAGCCTGGGGCGGCTACTGGAGCTGGGATCCGAAGGAAACCTGGGCGCTGATCGTGTGGCTCAACTACGCGGCGTGGCTGCACATGCGGCTGATGAAGGGCCTGCGCGGCACCGTGGCCGCCTGGTGGGCGCTCACCGGCCTGCTGGTCACGACCTTCGCGTTCCTGGGCGTGAACATGTTCCTGTCGGGCCTGCACAGCTACGGCAAGCTGTAAGCGGCCGGGCTGCCCGCCGTCGTATCCGAAACCGCCGCCGCGTGCCTCGTGAGCGGCGGTTTTTTTGTCGCCGCATCATCGGCGTTCGTCGCATCGAATCGTAGTGCATCGCATCGTGGCCGGCCTTCGGCGCCGGCTCGGAGGCCGCTCATGTTGATCAGAACCACACGCCGGCAACTGCTCGCCGGCGACGACATTCCCCGCGGCGAGATCACGTCGCCCGCGGTGTTCGCGGCGCGCCGCGGCCTGCTGCGCGCGGCCGGCGGTGCCGCGCTCGCGGGCGGGC
This sequence comes from Burkholderia sp., assembly GCA_030151225.1. Lineage (GTDB taxonomy): Bacteria > Pseudomonadota > Gammaproteobacteria > Burkholderiales > Burkholderiaceae > Burkholderia. The sequence continues at coordinate 9,893 of JASLEG010000016.1, forward strand.
TCGGCGCGCCGCGAACACCGCGGGCGACGTGATCTCGCCGCGGGGAATGTCGTCGCCGGCGAGCAGTTGCCGGCGTGTGGTTCTGATCAACATGAGCGGC
>JASLEG010000156.1 GCA_030151225.1 Burkholderia sp.
GGCCGGCGAGCCGCCGCCTCCTCCGCCCCCACCGGCGGCGGAACCGCCGCCCCCGCCTCCTCCGCCCCCGCCGCGCAAGCGCCCGCTGTGGCTGAAGCTGCTGATCGGCTTCGTGGGCCTGTTCGTGGGGCTCGCGATCGCCGGCGCGCTCGCGCTCGCCTATGCGCTGGTGGTCGCGTGGCCGAACATGCCCTCGCTCGACGCGCTCACCGACTATCGCCCGAAGGTGCCGCTGCGCATCTACACGTCCGATCACGTGCTGATCGGCGAATTCGGCGAGGAGCGGCGCGACATCGTGCGGATCCAGGACGTGCCCGATTCGATGAAGAAGGCGATCCTCGCGATCGAGGACGCGCGCTTCTACGAGCACGGCGGCGTGGACCTGACCGGCATCGCGCGCGCCGCGGTGGTGGCGCTGACCAACGGCCACGCCTCGCAGGGCGCGAGCACGATCACGATGCAGGTCGCCCGCAACTTCTTCCTGTCGAGCGAGAAGACCTACACGCGCAAGATCTACGAGATGCTGCTCGCTTACCGCATCGAGCGCGCGCTCACGAAGGATCAGATTCTCGAGGTGTACATGAATCAGATCTATCTCGGCCAGCGCGCCTACGGCTTCGCGAGCGCCGCGCACGTGTACTTCGGCAAGGACCTGAAGGACCTCACGCTGGCGGAATCGGCGATGCTGGCCGGCCTGCCGAAGGCGCCGTCGGCCTACAACCCGGTGGTCAATCCGAAGCGCGCCAAGGTGCGCCAGGAGTACATCCTGCAGCGCATGCTGGAGCTGAACTTCATCACGCGCGACCAGTACGACGCGGCGGTCGCGCAGCCGCTCGCGGTCAAGAGCGCGACGCGCGAATACAGCGTGCACGCCGAGTACATCGCGGAAATGGTGCGTCAGATGATGTACGCGCAGTACAAGGACGAAACCTACACGCGCGGCTTCAACGTGGTGACCACCGTGGATTCGGCCGATCAGACGCTCGCCTATCAGGCGCTGCGCCGCGGCCTGATGGATTACGAGCGTCGCCACGGCTATCGCGGCCCCGAGGCCTTCATCGAGCTGCCGGCCGACGCCTCGCAGCGCGAGCAGGCGATCGACGACGCGCTGCTCGATCACCCCGACAACGGCGAGCTGATCGCGGCCGTGGTGACCGACGCCGATCCGAAGCAGGTCCAGGTCAGCTTCGTGGACGGCAGCACGGCCACCCTCGCCGGCACGAACCTGCGCTTCGCGGCCGCCTCGCTGGCCGCCAACGCGCAGCCGAACCGCAGGATCCGCCCCGGCGCGATCGTGCGCGTGGTCAAGAACGACGACGGCAGCTGGTCGATCACGCAGCTGCCGCAGATCGAGGGCGCGTTCATCTCGATCGTGCCGCAGGACGGCGCGATCCGTTCGCTGGTGGGCGGCTTCGACTTCAACAAGAACAAGTTCAACCACGTCACGCAGGCGTGGCGCCAGCCCGGTTCGAGCTTCAAGCCGTTCATCTACTCGGCCTCGCTCGAGAAGGGCCTCGGGCCGGCCACCATCGTCAACGACGGCCCGCTGTTCTTCAGCGCCGCCGAGACCGGCGGCCAGCCGTGGGAGCCGAAGAACTACGGCGGCGGCTACGACGGCCCCGAGCCGATGCGCACCGCGCTGATGCGCTCGCAGAACCTGGTGTCGATCCGGATCCTGAACTACATCGGCACGAAGTACGCGCAGCAGTACATCACGCGCTTCGGCTTCGACGCGGAGCGCCACCCGGCCTATCTGCCGATGGCGCTCGGCGCCGGCCTCGTCACGCCGCTGCAGATGGCGGGCGCGTATTCGGTGTTCGCCAACGGCGGCTACCGCGTGAATCCGTACCTGATCGCCGAGATCACCGACGCGAACGGCAACGTGGTGGCGCGCGCGCAGCCGCTGGTGGCCGAGCGCAACGCACCGCGCGCGATCGACGCGCGCAATGCCTACGTGATGAACAGCCTGCTGCAGAGCGTGGCGCAGCGCGGCACCGGCGCCAAGACGAACCAGCTCAAGCGCACCGACATCGGCGGCAAGACCGGCACCACCAACGATTCGCGCGACGCGTGGTTCGCCGGCTTCCAGCACACGCTGGCCGCGATCGCGTGGATCGGCTACGACAATCCGCGCAGCCTCGGCGATCGCGAGACGGGCGGCGGCCTGTCGCTGCCGGTGTGGCTCGACTACATGGGCCCGTCGCTGAAGAACGTGCCGATGTACAAGGCGCCGATGCCCGACGACGTCACCACGATCGGCGGCGAGCTGTACTTCAGCGAATTCACGCCGGGCCACGGCTTCGTGTCGTCGGTGGGCGTGGCGCAGGCCTCGGCGGCGTCCGACGCGTCGATCCCGCACGTGGACGAGCAGGAGAAGCAGGACATCATGAACCTGTTCCAGGGCGGCAACTGAGGCAAGCCGCGCGTTCGTCCACCAAAGCAAAGAGCGACCCGCGGGTCGCTCTTTTCACGTGCACTGCCTCACATCACGCGCTGAACGTCACCGGCTCGCCGGCCTGCTCGCTCGCGTAACGCGTGAGCGCCTCGAAGAACTCGTCGCCCGAGCGCGTGTCGCGCCATGCGCCGTCCACGTAGCGGTAATGGAAGCCGCCCGATTTCGCGGCCGTCCAGATTTCCTTCATCGGCGGCTGCAGGTTCACGATGATCTTCGTGCCGTTCTCGAAACTCAGCGTGATCACGCTGCCATTGCGGCCCAGATCGATGTCGAGGTCGCCTTCGTTGGCCTCGTCCACACAGCGCTCGACGGCCGCCAGAACGGCCTCGGCGCGGGTCAGGTATTCGGTATCGCTCATGCTAAACTCTGTCGATTCAATTGTTTAGGGACGATCATGCGTGTCGTTTTCCAGATGAGCGCGATTGTAGCGGCTTTGGCGCTTGCCGGCTGCGGTCAACGTGGCGCGCTCTATCTGCCCGTCGTGCCGCCGCTGCCCCAGAAGCCGGCCCTCGAGACGCAGCCCGACGGCGCGGATGCGGCTTCCGATGCCGACACGTCCACCGGCTCGTCCTTGCAGCTTTCGCCGGCGCTCTCGTCGCCGGCCCCGGCCTCCGCCGCCAACCCCACTCGATGATTCCGGATGACTCACCCCGCATTTGATTACGCCAACGGCACGCTGCACGCCGAGGGCATCCCGGCCGACAAGCTCGCCGAGCACTTCGACACGCCGCTCTACGTCTACTCGCGCGCCGCGCTGACAGCCGCCTACCAGGCTTACGCGAAGGCCTGCGAGGGCCGCCGCGCCGCCGTGCACGTGGCCGTCAAGGCGAACAGCAATCTCGGCGTGCTGAACGTGTTCGCGCGGCTCGGCGCGGGTTTCGACATCGTGTCGGGCGGGGAGCTCGCGCGCGTGCTGGCGGCGGGCGGCAAGGCGGAAAACGTGGTGTTCTCGGGCGTGGGCAAGAGCGGCGAGGAAATGCGCGTCGCGCTCGAGGCAGGCGTGAAGTGCTTCAACGTCGAATCGATTCCCGAGCTCGACCGCCTCAACGCGGTGGCCGGTGCGCTCGGCAAGCGCGCGCCGGTGTCGCTGCGCGTGAACCCCGACGTCGATCCGAAAACCCATCCGTACATCTCCACGGGCCTGAAGGCCAACAAGTTCGGCGTGGCCTTCGCCGACGCGCGCGACACGTATCGCACCGCGGCCGGCCTCGCGCATCTCGACGTGGTGGGCATCGACTGCCACATCGGCTCGCAGATCACCGAACTGAGCCCGTATCTCGACGCGCTCGACAAGGTGCTCGATCTGGTCGAGCAGATCGAGGCGGACGGCACGCAGATCCATCACATCGACATCGGCGGCGGCCTCGGCATCACCTATTCGGACGAAACCCCGCCCGAGATCGGTACCTTCGTGGCGGCGCTGTTCGAGAAGCTCGACGCGCGCGGCCATGGCCATCGCGAGGTGTATTTCGAGCCGGGCCGCTCGCTGACCGGCAACGCCGGCATTCTGCTCACCCGTGTCGAATTCCTGAAGCCGGGCGAGGAGAAGAACTTCGCGATCGTCGATGCGGCCATGAACGATCTGGCGCGCCCCGCCATGTACGAGGCCTTCCACGCGATCGTGCCGGTGCAGGAAACGAGCCCGCACGCGAGCGCCATGTACGACGTGGTGGGCCCGGTGTGCGAAAGTGGCGACTGGCTCGGCCGCGAGCGCACGCTCGCGATCGCGCCCGGCGATCTGCTCGCGATCCGCTCGGCCGGCGCCTACGGTTTCGTGATGAGCTCGAACTACAACACCCGCGCGCGTGCCGCAGAGGTGCTGGTCGACGGCGTGAACGCGTACCTGGTGCGCCCGCGCGAAACCATCCAGAGCCTGTTCGCGAACGAGGCGATCATGCCCGACGCGGAATGACCCGACGCGCCGCCCGCGGCGCACGGTGCAACGAAGCGACGCCTGCCCTGCGCACGCGTCGCTTTTTTCATGCCCGTACGCGCACCCGACGCGCGGCGCGCAGCATCGACGCCACGCGCCAGCCGAGCAGCGCGAGCACGATCGCGCCGTACAGCTTCGGCAGCGCGAGATCGTGCTTGCCCGCGCGCATCCACCAGAAATGCAGGATCGCGAGCACCGCGATCACGTAGATCAGCCGATGCAGCCGCTGCCAGTGGCGGCCGAGCCGACGCACCGCAGCGCGCGGCGAACTGAGCGCGAGCGGGATCAGCAGCACGAAGGCCGCGAAGCCGACCGTGATGAACGGACGCTTCACCACGTCGTGCAGGATCGCCGGCACGTCGAACCACTTGTCGAGCCAGAAGTAGGTCAGGAAGTGCAGCGCCGCGTAGAAGAACGCGAACAGCCCGATCATGCGCCGCAGCCGGAGCAGCGCGCCGAGCCCGGTCAGGCGCCGCAGCGGCGTGACGGCCAGCGTCACGCACAGGATCACGAGCGTCCAGAGCCCCGTGGAGCGCGTGACGAATTCCACCGGGTTCGCGCCGAGCCCGCCGGTGAAGCCGAGCGCCACGAGCCGCGCGAGCGGGAACAGCCCGGCCGCGAACACCAGCGGCTTCGCGATGCGCACCCAGCGCGGCCCGGCTGGCGCCGCGGCTTGCCGAATCGATTGCCCCACGCGCCGCCCTAGAAGTTCTTGCGCAGATCCATGCCGCGATACATCGACGCGACCAGATCGCCGTAGCCGTTGAACATCAGCGTCTTGCGCTTCGGCGTGAAGAAGCCGTCCTCGCCGATGCGCCGCTCGGTGGCCTGGCTCCAGCGCGGGTGATCCACCTCGGGGTTCACGTTCGAGTAGAAGCCGTATTCGGTCGGCGCGTAGGTGTTCCAGCTCGTCTTCGGCTGCTGCTCCACGAAGCGGATCTTCACGATCGACTTGGCGCCCTTGAAGCCGTATTTCCACGGCACCACCAGCCGCACCGGCGCACCGTTCTGGTTCGGCAGCACTTGGCCGTACACGCCCATCGTCAGCAGCGCGAGCGGGTTCATCGCCTCGTCGAGCCGCAGCCCTTCCGAATACGGCCAGTCGAGCACCGGCTCGGAGAGGCCCGGCATCTGCGACGGATCGGCGAGCGTGATGAACTGCACGTACCTGGCGCTGGCGGTGGGCTGCGCATGCCGGATCAGCTCGGCCAACGGGATCCCGATCCACGGAATCACCATCGACCAGCCTTCCACGCAGCGATGCCGGTACACGCGCTCCTCGAGCGGCGCGAGCTTCAGCAGCGCGTCGAGGTCGTACACCTTGGCGGCCTTCACCGCGCCCTCCACGCTGACGCGCCACGGGCGCGGGCGCAGCGAGCCGGCGTTCTGCGACGGGTCGCGCTTGTCGGTGCCGAACTCGTAGAAGTTGTTGTAGGTCGTGACGTCCTGATACGGCGTGACCTTGTCGGGCGCCACGAACTTCGGATTGGTGACGGCCGCGAGCGGATGCGCGGCCGCGTCGGGCGAGCGATAGGCCGCGAACGCGGCGCCGGGC
>JASLEG010000257.1 GCA_030151225.1 Burkholderia sp.
GCTGACGGCACGGCACGGCACGGCACGGACGCGGCCGCGCCGCGCGTCCGTGCGCCGCGGCCGGCCGGGCGAGGCCGTGCCGTGCCGTGCCGTCAGCCGTCCTTGTGCTGCGCGTGGAACTCGTCGTAGGCCTCGACGATGCGCGCCACCAGCGGATGGCGTACCACGTCGGCGCTGGTGAAGCGCGTGAGCGCGATGCCGCGTACCTGGGTCAGCACCTGCTGGGCCTCGACCAGGCCGCTCTTGTGGCCGCGCGGCAGGTCGATCTGGGTCACGTCGCCGGTCACCACCGCCTTCGAGCCGAAGCCGATCCGCGTGAGGAACATCTTCATCTGTTCGGGCGTGGTGTTCTGCGCCTCGTCGAGGATGATGAACGCGTGGTTCAGCGTGCGTCCGCGCATGTAGGCGAGCGGCGCGATCTCGATCATCTGGCGCTCGAACATCTTGGCGGTCTTGTCGAAGCCGAGCAGGTCGTACAGCGCGTCGTAGAGCGGGCGCAGGTACGGATCGACCTTCTGCGACAGGTCGCCCGGCAGGAAGCCGAGCCGCTCGCCGGCCTCGACGGCCGGGCGCGTCAGCACGATGCGCTTGACCTGGTCGCGTTCGAGCGCGTCCACGGCGCAGGCCACCGCCAGATAGGTCTTGCCGGTGCCGGCCGGCCCGATGCCGAAGGTCACGTCGTGCGAGAGGATCTGCTTCAGGTACTCGCGCTGCGCCGGCGTGCGCCCGCGCAGGTCCGAGCGGCGCGTGTACAGCTTCGGCGCCGGCTCCTCGTCGGGATCGGCCGCGTCACCGGTCCCGCCGGGTGCCGAGGCGGGCTCGTCGAACGGGTGATCGGGGTCGCCGCGGAACCGCACGTCGAGCGTGTCGTCCTGGGGATGGCTGCCGTTGCCGCCGTTGCCGCCGTTGCGGCCATTGCCGCGCGCGCTGCCGCCGGTGTGGCGCACTTCCACGAGCGCGAGCTGGATGTCGTCGAGCGAGAGCGGATTGCTCGCGCGGTTGTAGAAGTTTTCCAGCGCGGCCAGCGCGAGCTTCGCGCCGCGGCCGCGGATCGTGATGCGGTGGCCGCGCCGCTGCAGCGTGACGTCGAGCGCCTGTTCGATCTGCCGCAGGTTCTCGTCGAGCGGGCCGCAGAGGTTGGCGAGGCGCGCGTTGTCGTCGCGCGGCGCGGTGAATTCCAAAGCTTGGGTCGGCTTCAAGGTAGCGTGGGCTTTCTTCGGTTGGGCGCTCGGTTCAGTGGGTGGCGCGGCTGGCGTCGTCGTGCGCGAGCACGAGTTCGCCACGCAGCGAATGCGGATAGGCGTGATTGATGCGCACGTCGATCATCTGGCCGATCAGGCGCGGATGCGAGGCGACCGGTGCCGGGAAGTTCACCACCCGGTTGTTCTCGGTGCGCCCGGCGAGTTCGTTCGGATCCTTGCGCGACGGGCCTTCCACGAGGATCCGCTCGATCCGGCCGACCATCGACGCGCTGATGCGCGCGACGTTCTCCTCGATCGTGGCCTGCAGCAACTGCAGACGCCCCAGCTTGACCTCGCGCGGCGTGTCGTCGTGCAGGTTCGCGGCCGGCGTGCCGGGGCGCGGGCTGTAGATGAACGAGAAGCTCGTGTCGTAGCTCATCTCGTGCACGAGCTGCATGGTCTTCTCGAAATCGGCCTCGGTCTCGCCGGGGAAGCCCACGATGATGTCGGTGGACAGCGACAGCTCCGGGCGGATCGCGCGCAGCTTGCGGATCAGCGACTTGTATTCGAGCACCGTGTAGCCGCGCTTCATCGCCATCAGGATCCGGTCCGAGCCGTGCTGCACGGGCAGGTGCAGGTGGTTCACGAGCTTCGGCACGCGCGCATACACGTCGAGCAGGCGCTGCGTGAATTCCTTCGGGTGCGAGGTGGTGTAGCGGATCCGCTCGATGCCGGGCAGGTCGGCCACGTATTCGATCAGCGTGGCGAAATCGGCGATGTCGGGCGAGCCTTGGGTGAGCGCGCCGCGATAGGCGTTCACGTTCTGGCCGAGCAGCGTGACTTCGCGCACGCCCTGATCGGCCAGGCCGGCGATCTCGGTCAGCACGTCGTCGAGCGGGCGCGACACTTCATCGCCGCGCGTGTAGGGCACCACGCAGTAGCTGCAGTACTTGCTGCAGCCTTCCATGATCGACACGAAGGCGCTCGGCCCCTCGACGCGCGCGGGCGGCAGGTGGTCGAACTTCTCGATCTCGGGGAAGCTGATGTCGACCTGCGAACGGCCGCTCGCGCGGCGCGCGTCGATCATCTGCGGCAGGCGGTGCAGGGTCTGCGGGCCGAACACCACGTCCACATAGGGCGCGCGCGAGACTATCGCCTCGCCTTCCTGGCTCGCCACGCAGCCGCCCACGCCAATGATCAGGTTCGGGTTCGCTTCCTTCAGCTCGCGTACCCGGCCGAGATCCGAGAACACCTTCTCCTGCGCCTTTTCGCGCACCGAGCAGGTATTGAACAGGATCACGTCGGCGTCTTCGGGCCGGTCGGTCTTCACGAGGCCTTCGGAGGCGTTGAGCACGTCGGCCATCTTGTCCGAGTCGTACTCGTTCATCTGGCAGCCGAAGGTCTTGATGTAGATTTTTTTCGTCATGGGGTTCGCCGTTCGCAGTGGTTGACCTGGGGGCGTCGTTGGGGGTGAATCGGGACGGTCGGCCGGGCCGCGGCCGGATCGGGGGCGCGCCGCGCAGGGCGCACCGGGCGGGCCGGGGCTGGCGGACACGGGCGGTGCCGTGCGCGCGGGCGGGAAGACCGTCGGGAAAGCTCGCCATTATAGCTTTTCGCCCCGCGGGTCGCCGCCCCTGCCGGTGGCGATCCGGCCCTTGTGAGCGACGCGGCGCCGGCGCCTGCTGACGATTCCTCTGCGATGCTGATAACAGTGTGAAGATAACTTCGTTTGATGGCCCGAACCCCGATGCTAGTCTTGCCTGCAATCGAGTTCGCTGCGCGCATCGTGCGCGCTGGAGGCTATCCATGCATTCATCCCTCGCGCTGGTGCGCGACCGCGAATCGGCTGATTCGCAGGCGGTCGCGCAGGCCGCGTCGCACGAATCGTTCGACGCGCTCGAGCGCCTCGTCGGTGTCAATCTCGCCCGGCTGCGTGCCGAGCGCCAGCTGTCGCTCGACGCGCTGGCGCGCCTGTCCGGCGTCTCGCGCGCCATGCTCGCGCAGATCGAATCGGCGCGCAGCGTGCCGTCGATCAAGGTGCTGTGCAAGGTGGCGGCGGCGCTGAAGGTGTCGGTGGCCGCGTTCCTGCGCCGCCACGCGGTGCTCGGCTTCGAGCACCTGCCGGCCGATCGGGCGGTGCGCGTGATCGGCTCGAACGGCCGCTTTTCCTCGCGTGCGCTGTATCCGGAAGCGGAGCCGGCCACGGCCGAATTCCACGAGCTGCGCGTCGCGCCGCTGCACACCGAGCCCGGCGTGCGTCGCGCGCCCGGCACGCTCGTCAATCTGGTGGTGAGCGAGGGCACGCTCGAGCTGTCGGTCAACGACCGCCGCCAGCTGCTCGCCACCGGCGACGCGATCGTGTTCGACGCGGACCAGCCGCACTCGCTGCGCAATCCCGGCGATTCCGAGGCGCGCGCGTTCCGCGTGACGATCAACGCCGAGACACCGCCGCGCTGGGATCTGCCGCAGTGAGGTAGCGCGGCGCGCCGGTCACGGCATGAAAGCAGACGGCCCGCGTGGAGCGATCCACGCGGGCCGTCGTTCGTTCGGTGGCCGGCCCGTGCCCCGGGCCGGCCGCATCGCCTCAGGTGCGATGCAGGAACAGATAGAGCCAGGCTGCGGCCGCGCCGCCCGCGAGCGGGCCGAGCACCGGCACCCAGGCGTAGCGCCAGTCGCTGTCGCGCTTGCCCGGGATCGGCAGCAGCGCGTGCATGATGCGCGGCGACAGATCGCGTGCCGGGCTCATCGCGTAGCCGGTCGGGCCGCCGAGCGAGATGCCGATGCCGAGCACCAGCAGCCCCACCGGCAGCGCGTCGAGCGCACCGAGCCCGACCTGGGGCGCGGCCAGATACAGCACGCCGGTGATCAGCACGAAGGTGCAGATCGCCTCGGTCAGCACGTTGTGCACGGTGCTGCGGATCGCCGGCGCGGTGCAGAACACCGCGAGCTTCAGGTCCGGATCCGCCTCCTTCGCGAAATGCTGGCGATACGCGAGCCACACCAGCAGCGCGCCGGCCATCCCGCCCAGCATCTGCGCGGCCACGTAGCCGCCCACCTTGGACCATGCGAACTTGCCCGCGAGCGCGAGGCTGATGGTGACGATCGGATTCAGGTGCGCGCCGCTGAACTTCGCGGTGACGTAGACGGCCACGAAGACGGCCATCCCCCAGCCCATCACGATGACGATCAGGTCCGCGCCGCGGCCCTTGGTCTTCGCGAGGAGCACGTTGGCGACCGCGCCGTTGCCGAGCAGCACGAGGATGGCCGTGCCGATGAACTCCGCAATATAAGGTGACATGTTCGGTGTCTCTCTACCAATGCGGCGGACTCGCGCGCTGCACGGTCCGCCTGCTCGTTATGAACGACTGCGTTCTGATTGTGTTGCCGCGTGTCCTGCCGGGTCGCGCGGCCGGCGGGCCGTTGCGCGACCCGGCAGGGCGCGCAGTCTACTGCGTGTCGTCGGCCCAGGCCTTGGCCGCGCGCACCGCGCGCCGCCAGCCGGCCAGCGACTCGTTCACCTCGGCCGCCGGCATCGACGGCGAGAAGCGGCGATCGAGCTGCCACTGGCTGCGCACCGCGTCGAGATTTTCCCAGTAGCCGATCGCGAGGCCGGCCAGGTAGGCCGCGCCGAGCGCGGTGGTCTCGGTGATCTGCGGGCGCACCGCATCCACGCCGAGCAGGTCGGCCTGGAACTGCATGAGCAGGTTGTTCGCGCTCGCGCCGCCGTCCACGCGCAGCTCTCCGATGCTGATGCCCGAATCGGCCTCCATCGCGGCGAGCACGTCGAGCGACTGGTAGGCGATTGCGTCGAGCGCGGCGCGCGCGAGGTGCGCGTCGCTGGTGCCGCGCGTCACGCCGAACAGCGAGCCGCGCGCCCGCGCGTTCCAGTGCGGCGCGCCGAGCCCGGCGAAGGCCGGCACGAGGTACACGCCGTCGGTGTGCGGCACGCTGGCCGCGAGCTTCTCGATCTCGGCGGCCGACTTGATGATGCCGAGGCCGTCGCGCAGCCACTGCACCACCGCGCCGGCGATGAAGATGCTGCCCTCGAGCGCGTAGTTGACCTGATCGCCGATCTGCCAGGCGATCGTGGTGACCAGATTGTTGTTCGACTCGATCGGCTGCTCGCCGGTGTTCATCATCAGGAAGCAGCCGGTGCCGTAGGTGTTCTTCACCATGCCCGAACTCGTGCACATCTGGCCGAACAGCGCCGCATGCTGGTCGCCCGCGATGCCGGCGAGCGGCAGCTTCGAGGCGAACACGGTGGTCTTGGTGTGGCCGTACACCTCGGACGATGCCTTGACCTCGGGCAGCATGCTGCGCGGGATGTCGAGCGCGGCCAGCAGCTCGTCGTCCCATTCGCGGGTGTGGATGTTGAACAGCATGGTGCGCGACGCGTTGGTCACGTCGGTCACGTGCAGCTCGCCCTTCGTGAAGTTCCACACCAGCCAGCTGTCCACCGTGCCGAACGCGAGCTTGCCCTGGCGTGCCTTCTCGCGTGCACCCTCGACGTTGTCGAGGATCCAGCGGATCTTGGTGCCCGAGAAGTACGAGTCGATCGGCAGGCCGGTCCTGGTGCGCACCATGGCCTCGAGGCCGTCCTTCTTGAGCGCGTCGCAGAAATCGGCGGTGCGTCGGTCCTGCCAGACGATCGCGTTGTAGACGGGCTGGCCCGTCTCGCGGTCCCACACGATGGTGGTCTCGCGCTGGTTGGTGATGCCGATCGCGGCGATCGACGTGCCGTTCAGGCCCACCCGCGTGACGGCCTCGGCAGCCACGCCGGCCTGCGTCGACCAGATTTCGCGCGGGTCGTGCTCGACCCAGCCCGGACGCGGATAGATCTGTTCGAATTCCTTCTGAGCGATCGACTTGATGTTGCCCTGGCGGTCGAACAGCATGGCACGCGAGCTGGTGGTGCCTTGATCGAGAGCGAGGATGTATTTGTCCTGCATCTGTCTCATCTCCATTTCATGATTGATTTTTGATGCGCGCCGCCCTCGTGCGGCGCGTGGCCCTTCGATCCCGCGCGGCCGCCCGCAGGCCGGCCGCGCCGTGCTGCAAGCCTCGTATCAGTGCAGGGCGCGCTGCGGTGCCGACACGGACGGTGCCGATGCCGGTGCCGCGCTGGCGAACCAGGCCTCGACCGCCGCTGTGACCGCCTCGAGCGTGCCGGCCGCGACGTGCAGGCCGAGTTTCGAGCGGCGCCACAGCACGTCCTGCGCGCAGGTCGCCCATTCGTGGTCGCGCAGATAGCGCAGCTCGGCTTCGTACAGGCCGGGCGCGACCTGCGCGCCGAGGCCGTCGAGCGCGCGGGCGTCGCCCACGATGCGTTCGGCGCGCGTGCCGTAGGCGCGCGCGTAGCGGCGCGCGAGCGCGGCCGGCAACCACGGATGGCGGCGCGCGAAGGCGTCGGCGAACGGCGCGAAGCGCGCATCGGCGATGTCGCCGCCCGGCAGCGGCCTGCCCGCGGTCCAGGCCGGCGCGCTCGAGCCGAGCGCCTCGCACAGCAGGCTCGCGGCGTCCTCGGCCAGCTTGCGGAAGGTCGTGATCTTGCCACCGAATACCGACAGCAGCGGCGCGCCCTGGCCCGGATCCATCTCGAGCCGGTAGTCGCGCGTGACGGCCGAGGCGTTCTCGGCGTTCTCGTCCTCGAGCAGCGGGCGCACGCCCGAGTAGGTCCAGTGGACGTCGGCCGGGGAGATCTGGCGCTTGAAGTAGCGGTTGATCGAGTCGCACAGGTATTGCGTCTCGTCGCCGTCGATCGCGACCTTCGACGGATCGTCGCGGTATTCCACGTCGGTCGTGCCGATCAGCGTGAAGTCGTGTTCGTACGGAATCGCGAAGATGATCCGCTTGTCCGGATTCTGGAAGATGTAGGCGTGATCGTGATCGAACAGGCGCTTCGTGATGATGTGGCTGCCCTTCACGAGCCGCACGCTGTGGTGCGCGTCGCGGCCGAGCGAGCCGTGCAGCACCGAGCCGACCCACGGGCCGGCCGCGTTCGCGATCGCGCGGGCACGCACCTCGAGGGTCGAGCCGTCGGCGCGCTGCAGGCGCGCGAGCCATTCGCCGTCGGCGCGCGTGGCCGACACGAGCTTCGTGCGCGTGAGGATCCGGGCGCCGTGCTCGCGCGCATCCATCGCGTTGAGCACCACGAGGCGCGCGTCGTCCACCCAGCCGTCGGAATATACGAAGCCGCGCCGGATCGAATCGACCAGCGGCTTGCCGGCCGCGTGGCGCGCCATGCTGATGCCGTGCGAGCCGGGCAGCAGCTCGCGTTTGGCCAGATGGTCGTAGAGGAACAGGCCGATGCGGATCAGCCAGGCCGGGCGCAGGTTCGGCATGTGCGGCATGACGAAGCGCAGCGGCCACATGATGTGGGGCGCAGCGCGCAGCAGCGTCTCGCGCTCCTGCAGCGCCTTGCGCACGAGCCCGAATTCCTTGTATTCGAGGTAGCGCAGGCCGCCATGGATCAGCTTGGTGCTGGACGACGACGTGTGCGAAGCCAGATCGTCCTGTTCGCACAGCAGTACGGACAGGCCACGGCCGGCCGCGTCGCGCGCGATGCCCGCGCCGTTGACGCCGCCGCCGATCACGAGCACGTCGTACCGGATCTCTTCACTCACTGTCGTCCTCTGTCCCATGGTCGAACCCAATATTTTCGAATTCGAAATTTAATGAACAAAAGCGAAAAAGTAAAGTTCGTTTAAGTGGGGCGGTAGCGCGCGCCACGATCCCGGACGATACTGGCGGGATTGTCTTCAACGAGGAGTGAACATGCGTCAGATCATGGTGGCGGCCGCGCTGGCGGCGCTCGCGGGCTGCACGGTGCTGCCGGGCGGCTGGGGCGGCGGTCCCGACCTCGGCGCGCTGCAGGGCGCCTGTGGGGCGCCGCACGATTACGGCGCGGATGCCCCGGCCGTGCGGGCCGCGCTCGGCGACGCCTGGGTCGCGAAGCGCCACGGCGGCCTGAGCGAGGCGCAGTACTGCGGCTTCGCGGGCGCGCTCGCGGCCCGCCACGCGGCGCTCGGCGCGCAGCCCGATGCGGCGGCGCGTGCCGGCTGGGTCGACTACCTGAACACGGCGCGTGCGCAGGCGCTGAGCTGGCGTTCGCGCGTGAATCCGACGCTGCGCGGCGGCTGAGGCGGCTGAAGAGGTCGCCCGGTTCGACGCGCGCAACGGCGCGGTGCATGGAAACGAACAGGTAAACGAAAACGGCCGCCGTCATCCGACGGCGGCCGTGGCACCGGCGAACCGGCGCGGGGCGTTCAGGAAAAGCGGACCTTCATCGATTTCAGCGTGGCGTCGCCGCTCTCGGTCACGCAGTAGCGGCGGCCCGACCCGAGCGCTTCCAGCCGGACCAACTGCTGCTCGAGCAGCGCGTCGAGCTCGTCGCGTTCCATGTCGGCCTGATCGGGCGCGTCCTTGACGAGCAACAGGGTGGCAATTTCATGCGGACTCAGCATCGTTCTCTCCAGACAAACCGTACTTCTCACGGCCGGACGGATCCGGGGCGCGTTACCCAGCAGGGAAGGCTCGGGGGGATATGCTCTGACAGCTCTGGCGGCCCGCATGGCTCGCACGCGTGCCGGGGATTCGGAGTGTAGTCAACGCGGTCGCGAACACCAAATGCGGCCCCGAAAATAATTCGGTTGACAATCGGACACGATTCTCGCGGCCGGGCTCGCGCGGCAACTTCTTGATTTCACTTCAGGTTTGCGCTGCGATGCAGCACCGGGCGCGGGATCTGGCCGATCGGACGCTCCGGCCCCGATCCCGCTAATCGGCCAGGTACACCTGGGTGCCGGCCGCCGCGATCGTCTCGTTCATGTCCTCGGGCAGCGGCTTGTCGGTGAACAGCGCATGCACCTGTGACAGATGGCCCTGACGAACCAGCGCCGGGCGGCCGAACTTCGAGTGATCCGTCACCAGATACACGGTGCGCGCGTGCTGCATGATCGCCTCCGCCACGCGCACCTCGCGCGTGTCGAAATCGCGCATCGTGCCGTCGGTCTCGATCGCCGAGGTGCCGATGATCGCGTAATCCACCTTGAACTGGCGGATGAAGTCGATCGCGAGCTCGCCCACGATGCCCTTGTCCCACGGCCGCACGATGCCGCCCGTGATCAGCACCTCGCACTCGGGGTAGCCGCTCATCATGCTGGCCACGTTCAGGTTGTTGGTGATCACGCGCAGGCCGCGATGGCGGTTCAGCGCGCGCGCCACTTCCTCGGTGGTGGTGCCGAGGTTGATGAACAGCGAGGCCTGATCGGGGATGTGCGAGGCGGCCAGCGCCGCGATGCGACGCTTCTCGTCGTGGAACATGCGCTGGCGCGCGCTGTAGGAGACGTTCTCGGAGCTGGTGGGCAGGCTCGCGCCGCCGTGATAGCGGCGCAGCAGGTTCAGGTCCGCGAGCCAGTTCACGTCGCGCCGGATCGTCTGCGGGGTCACGTCGAAGTGGGTGGCGAGATCGTCGACGGTCACGAAGCCGTCGCGCTGCACCCATTCGAGCAGTTCCTGCTGGCGCGCGTTGAGGGTGAGGCGAGGATCTCGGGTCATGGCTCGGCTGCAAAGTCGTAAAGACGGAGCGGGTATTGTAAGGGTGTTCGGCTGGCACGCCGGGCACGGGTTGGGAGCCTATTCATGCGGCCGGCGTCTGGATTCATGTAACAAATGAATTTGCGTGATCGCACCGATCGCGCTGCAATGGC
>JASLEG010000258.1 GCA_030151225.1 Burkholderia sp.
TGTCAACAGCAGACCGATTGGCTTCTTCGGGATAAGAGTCTTCCGATTCTCCCCGAAATTGGCCAATGTCAATTGATATTTCATTGGCCGGATAAGCACTGAAAAACAGTGAAAATCATTCGCCGTCCGATTGAAAAATCCTGCCTGCCAATGAATCATCCACGCCGCATTCCGATATGGATTTCTTCATTTTTTTAAGATAAAACCCCAGGAAAATCGAACGGAAATTCGATAAGAAAGGCAGGACGGCAGGCACGGCGAATTCGTGCTCCCCGTCGCCCGCGCATCCTGCCCATGCCCGCGTCGGCGCCGGACTCCCGGCCCATCCAATCAGGACTTCTCGATATATGGGAAACATCAAACAGCTTGGCCTGCTCTCTCTTCTCCTGCTCGCCGCCTGCGGCGGCGATGGTAACGGCCCCTCGGTGATCAACGCCGGCGGCCCCGGCGACCGCAGCGCGGTCGCGCCCACGCGCAGCGGCGACAACAGCGGAGCCGCGGCCGGTGCCTCGTCGGCGTCGAGTCCCGAGACAACACCAGCCCCGGCGGCCCCGTCCGCGCCTGCCGCCACACCCAGCGCGGCAGCAGGCACGACGGTCCAGGTGGATGGCCAGGATTGCTACACGCTGCAGCCGGGCTTCTCGGCATCGGCCGGCGACAGTTCGGTGGTTTCGCTCTACCCGGCTCCAGGCGCCGCCTATGTGAGTCACTACCGGGTCCTCGACAATCCGAAATCGGCCGGCATGTGCCTGGCGAATTACCGGCGTGCCCTGGTCGGGCTGCCGGCCCTCGCCAGCCGCGCCCCGCTCGCGACCGCCGCGCAGAACCATTCCGACTACATGCTCTGGAGCGGCGCCCCCTCGCACGACGAGATCGCGGGCAAGACCGGCTATACCGGCGCCACGCCCAACGACCGGATCCAGGCGCTTTACCCGACCAACATGAGCGGCGAGGTACTGGCCTTCAGCGGCATCACGACCTCGCAGGCGCGTGCGCCGCTGGCGCTGTCGTCCAACGATGCGCTGGTCGCGCAATTGATCGATGCGCCCTTCCATCGAATGGGCCTGCTCGGCAACTTCCAATCCGCCGGCTCCGGTTTTGCGAGCCAGGTACAGCCCACCTCGAGCGGCGGCACCACCGCCTCGTTCTACCAGGTGATCGACATGGCCGACGAATTGAAGATCGGCACCGACACGCAATTGCTGGCCTATCCCTATGCCGGCCAGTCCGGCGTGCCCGCGAGCTGGGCCGACTACGAGAGCCCCGATCCCGCGCCCGGCTACTACGGCAAGACACTCGGCTACCCGATCAGCCTGCAGGCGCTGAAGACCGGCGCGACGCTCGACGTGACGAGCTTCACCCTGGTCGATGCCGCCAATGCCGACGTGCCCTGCCTGCTGGCGGCCCGCTCGACGGCCAGCCTGCCCCTGCAGACGCGCACGGAATTGCAGTCGTCGGCGATCTGCACGCCGCTGGCGCCCTTGAAGGCCGGGACGCGCTATACCGTCAGCGTGAAGGGGAACTACGGCGCGAATCCGTTCGCGCTCAGTTGGTCGTTCTCGACCTGAGGCGCCGCGCCGCCGGTGGCGCGATAGCGGTTCGGGCGCCTGCCGAACCGCCTCTCCTGCCCGTGAACCGGCGGCGCGCGGCCGAAGGACGGCATCGCGCCGCCCTTCGTGCACCTATCGCGCGAGCGCCTCGGCGCCGGCGGCTTCATCCGCCCCGGCCTCCCCACCCGCCTCGGGCGGCGCGAACCGCGACAGGTCGCGATAGGCCGCGCCGGGATGCGCCTCGCCGAGCCGCGGCCCCTCGCCGAACAGCTTCTCGCGCAGCGTGCCGGGCCGGTAGGCGTTCGGGTACACGCCGCGCCGCTGCAGTTCCGGCACCAGATAGCCAACCACGTCCTCGAAACTCTCGTGGGCCAGCGCATAGGCGAGGTTGAAACCGTCCACGCCGGTCTCCTCGACCCATTCCTGCAGGATGTCGGCCACCGTCGCGGGCGAGCCGACGAATACCGGCCCCAGCCCGCCGATGCCGCCGAAGCGCGCCAGTTCGTCGATGGTCCAGCTCTTGTCGCCGCCCGCCAGATGCTCGACGGCCGAGACGATGGCATTGGTCTCGACCCGCTTGACCAGGTCGGTCGGCGCGTACTGACCGAAGTCGATGCCGGTCCAGCCCGACATCAGCACCAGCGAGCCGTCGTAGGACACATAGCGCTGGTAGTCCTCGAACTTCGCCTGCGCCTTGGCGTCGGTCTCGTCGACCACGATCGTCACCAGCGTGTAGATCAGCAGCTTGGCCGGATCGCGGCCCGCCTCGATCGCGCGCCGCCGGATGTCGGCCACGTAGTCGCGCAGGGTCGCGCGGGTGGGCGCGGCCACGAACACGCATTCGGCGTGTTGCGCCGCGAAGGCCTTGCCCGAGCCCGAGGCGCCGGCCTGGTAGAGCACCGGCGTGCGCTGCGGCGAGGGCTCGCAGAGGTGGTAGCCGGGCACGTCGAAATGCTTGCCCCGGTGGCGGATCGGGTGGATTTTCGCCGGGTCGGCGAAGATGCGCCGCTCGCGGTCGCGCAGCACCGCGCCATCCTCCCAGCTTCCCTCGAACAGCTTGTAGAGCACCTCCAGGTATTCGGCGGCGATCTCGTAGCGGTCGTTGTGCCCTTCCAGGCCGGTCTGGCCCAGGTTGCGCGCGCCGCTTTCCAGGTAGGAGGTGACGATGTTCCAGCCCACCCGCCCCTTGCTGTGATGGTCGGCCGTCGAGAGCCGGCGCGCGAAGGTATAGGGATGCTCGAACGAGGTCGAGGCGGTGATGCCGATGCCGAGGTGCTCGGTGGCCAGCGCGATCGGCCCGGCGAGCTGGATCGGGTCGTTGACGGGGATCTGCACGCCCTGGTGCAGCGCGTGATGGTTGCTGCCCTGGTAGACGTCGTAATAGCCGATCACGTCGGCGATGAAGATGCCGTCGAAGATGCCCTTCTCGAGCGTCTTCGCGAGGTCGGTCCAGTACTCGAGATCCTTGTACTGCCACGATCGGTCGCGCGGGTGGGCCCACAGGCCCGGCGACTGGTGGCCGATGCAGTTCATCTCGAACGCGTTGAAGCGGATGGTCTGGCTCATGATTCGCTGTCTCCGGTCGGGGCGGCCGCGCGATGCGGACGACGAACCGTCGATTCTGGCGAACGGGGTGGAGCGCGGCCAACAAGGATTGCGGAAATGCTTAGCGCGGTGGGGCGGGTTTGCTTATGGGCGGAGGGGGATTGCGCGTCGGCAGGCCCACGCAAACAAGCGGCGCCGACCCGACCGGGCACGGCACCACCTCATGTTGCAACCCGCATCCTCAGTCCGTCGCGTTCAGCGCATCGGCCAGCGCCCCCACCAGATTGTCGATCTCGCGCGGCTCGGCGATGAACGGCGGCGCGAGCTGGATCGTGTCGCCGCCGTAGCGCACGTAGAAGCCCTTCTCCCAGCAGCGCATCGCGATTTCGTACGGGCGGCGCGCCGGCTCGCCGGGCAGCGCCTCGATCGTGATGCCGGCGGCCAGCCCGAAGTTGCGGATGTCGGCCACGTGGCGCACGCCCTTCAGGCCGTGCACGGCGTTCTCGAAATGCGGCGCCAGCGCGCGCACGCGGCCCACGCCGTCTTCCTTCACCAGCAGGTCCAGCGCGGCGTTGCCGGCCGCGCAGGCCACCGGATGCGCCGAATACGTGTAGCCGTGCGGGAATTCGAGCATGTACTCGGGGCCGCCCGCTGCCATGAAGGTGTCGTAGATCTCCCTGGTGGCCACCACGCCGCCCAGCGGCTGGGTGCCGTTGGTCACCTGCTTGGCGAAGTTGAGCAGGTCCGGCATCACGCCGAACGCGTCGGCGCCCGTCATCGCGCCGGCACGGCCGAAGCCGGTGATCACCTCGTCGAAGATCAGCAGGATGTCGTGCGCCGTGCAGATCTCGCGCAGGCGCTTCAGATAGCCCTTCGGCGGCACCACCACGCCGGCCGAGCCCGAGAACGGCTCGACGATCACGGCGGCGATGTTCGACGCGTCGTGCAGCGTGATCAGGTCGAGCAGGCGATCGGCCAGCTCGGCGCCCTGATCGGGCAGGCCGCGCGAGAAACGGTTCTGCGCGAGCTGCGTGTGCGGCAGGAAATCGGCCTCGACGCCCTGGCCGAACAGCTTGCGGTTCGCGCCGATGCCGCCCACCGAAATGCCGCCGAAGTTCACGCCGTGATAGCCCTTCTCGCGGCCGATCAGGCGCGTCTTGCCGGCCTTGCCCCGGGCACGCCAGTAGGCGCGCGCCATCTTCAGCGAGGTGTCGGCCGCTTCCGAGCCGGAGCCGGTGAAGAACACGTAGTCGAGGCCGGCCGGCGTCAGATCCTTGATGCGGTTGGCCAGCGCGAACGATTCCGGGTGACCGAACTGGAAGGCCGGCGAATAGTCGAGCTTCGCGATCTGGCGGCTCACCGCCTCCACGATCTCGGTGCGGCCGTGGCCCAGCCCGCAGCACCACAGGCCCGACAGCCCGTCGAAGATCCTGCGGCCGTCGGCGCTCGTGTAATAGGCGCCCTTGCCTTCCACGATCAGGCGCGGGTCCTGCTTGAACTGGCGGTTGGCCGTGAACGGCATCCAGTGCGCGTCGAGCCAGGCGGCATCGGTGCGGACGGAATCGGCGTGCTGGGTGGCGGTGATCTCGGTCATGGCGGTCGGCGCTGGGCGCTCCTCATCGGTTCGGTGTGTTGCGCATTGTTGGGTCGCCAGATAGTCTTGTGAAGACTGCAATATCAATGTTTACTTGAGCATCCATGCAAGCAAAAAACCCCCGCCAGCGCGCCCTGCTCGGCCAGCTCAGCGACATGGACCTGCGCCTGCTGCGCGTGTTCAAGGTGGTCGTGCAATGCGGCGGGATGGCGGCCGCCGAGCTGGAACTGAATATCGGCATCTCCACCATCAGCCGCCACGTCAAGGATCTCGAGACGCGCCTGGGCCTGGTGCTGTGCCGGCGCGGCCGGGCCGGCTTCACGCTGACGGCCGAGGGCCAGACCGTCTACGAGGAAACCTTGCGGCTGCTGGCCTCGCTCGAGGCGTTCCGCGCGCGCATGGACGGCATCCACGACCGGATGGGCGGCGAGCTGCAGGTGGCGATGTTCGACAAGACGGCCACCAACCCGGCGGCGCACGTGGCCGACGCGATCCGCCGCTTCGCCGAGGCAGCGCCCGAGGTGGTGCTGAACCTGCACGTGGCGTCGATCCAGGAAATCGAGCGCGGCGTGATCGACGGCAGCTACCAGATCGGCATCATCCCCGAGCACCGCAGCTCGGGCAGCCTCGTGTACACGGATTTGTTCGACGAGCGGATGCTGCTGTATTGCGGCGCCGGCCACCCGCTGTTCGGGGCGTCGCACGACAGGCTGAACTGGGAGCGGATCCGCGAGCACGCGTTCGCGGGGCTCGGCTTCCATTCGCCGAACCTGAAGCTCACGCACCGCGCCGGGCTCACGCGCAGCGCCACGGCGTCGGATCAGGAGTCGATCGCCACGCTGATCCTGTCGGGGAAATTCCTGGGCTTCCTGCCCGATCACTACGCGGAGAGCTTCGAGCGCGCCGGGCGCATGCAGGCGGTGGCACCGCGGCGCTTCCACTACAGCTGCCGCTTCGTGAGCCTGTGCCGGCGCTCGCCGCAGCCGTCGCGCGCGGCGCGGCTGTTTCAGGAATGTCTGGCCGAGGCGCACGCGGGCAAGGCGCATGCGCCGGGCGGCACCGCCGCGGCCACTCCCACCAGGAAGCGCGCGGCGGCGGCCGGCGGCTGAGCCGGGTTCGGCCCGTCAGCCCGCGCGCGTCATGCCGAGGTGGGTGTCGAGGAACGCGATCATCGCCTCGTAGAACGCGTACTGGTTCTCCTCGTTGCCGAAGCCGTGCCCCTCGTTCTCCTTGAGCATGTACTGCACCTCCACGCCGCGCGAGCGTAGCGCCGCCACGATCTGGTCGCTCTCGGCCTGCTTCACGCGCGGATCGTTGGCGCCCTGCGCCACGAACAGCGGCGTGACGATGCGATCGGCGAAGAACAGCGGCGAGGCATCGTGCAGCGCCTGCCTGCCGGCCTCGGTGGTGGGATTGCCGATCTGCTCGTACATCATGTCGAGCAGCGGCTTCCAGTAAGGCGGCACCGATTCGAGCAGCGTGAACAGGTTCGACACCCCCACGTAATCGACGGCGGCCGCGTAGCGCTCGGGCGTGAAGGTCACGCCGGCCAGCGCGGCATAGCCGCCGTAGCTCGCGCCGTAGATCGCGATGCGCTTCGGATCCACCACGCCCTTGCCGATCAGCCAGTCCACGCCGTCGTCGATGTCGTGCTGCATCGCGCGGCCCCATTCGCCGAAGCTGGCCTGCCAGAACGCGCGACCGTAACCCACCGAGCCGCGGAAGTTCATCTGCAGCACCGCGTAGCCGTGGTTGGCGAGCATCTGCACCTCGGGATTGAAGCCCCAGTGATCGCGCGCCCACGGGCCGCCGTGCGGATTCACCACCAGCGACAGCAGCGGCTGACCGCCGTTGCCGTCGGCGTCCGCGTCGAATTCATGGCCGACCGGCAGCGTCAGATAGCCGTGCACGCGCAGCCCGTCGCGCGACGTGTAGGCGATCGGCCGCATCGGCGCCATGTCCTCGGCGGCCAGCCACGGCGTGAGGTCCTGAATTTTGGTGAGCTCGCGCGTGGCCACGTCGTACAGCCACACGGCGCCGGTGGCGCGGTCGTCCTTCTCGCGCACCAGCATGCGCGACTCGTCGAGCGTGACGTCGATGATGCTGGCCTCGCCGCCGGGCAGGCGCGCGTCGAGATCGGCGAACACGTTGGCGTAGAAGGTATCGAAATGGTGGCCGTGGATCCGGTCGGTCTCGTACCAGACGGTGGTCAGCACCTGGCGCTTGCGCGAATGGCCGAGGCTAGCCACGTCCACCTCGTCGTGCTCGTACAGCAGCGTGCCCTCGAGGCCCGTGTCGGGATCGAATTCGAAGATCGCGGTGCGGTCGCGGCCGCGGTTCGACGCCACGTAGAGCTTGCGGTTGTCGAACGTGAACATCAGCGGCGACAGCGTATCGCGGAAGTCGGTGGTCACCACCGGGCGGAACGCGTCGGCCTCGTCGTCGCGATACATCAGCGTCTGGTTCACGCCGTCGCCGGCCACGGCCACGCGCAGGCGGCCGTCGTGATCGGTCATCCAGCCGAGGATGTTGCCGGGGTTCTCGGCGATCACGGTTTCCTCGCCGCTCGCCACGTCCACCCGCACCACGTCGAACACCGAGGCATCGCGGCGGTTGTGCGAGAGCAGGATGCAGCGGTCGTCGTCGATCAGGCCGTCGATCACGCCGGCGCGCACGCGCTGGTACGGCGTGAGGTCCACGATCTCGCCGCCGTCGATCGGCACCGACAGCACGTGGAAGTTCTCGTCGCCGCCGAAATCCTTCACGAACAGCACGCGATCGTTGCCCTTCCAGAAGTAGCCGCCGACGTCGCGCGCCGATTCGCTGGTCAGCGCGCGCGCCTCGCCCAGCGGATGGCCGCGTTCGTCGATCGCCTGCACGAACACGTTGAGGCGGCCCTGATGACGCGCGAGAAAGCTCAGATGGCGGCCATCCGGCGACAGCTGGAAGCCGGTGCGCTCGGGACGGCGGAAGAAATCGCGGACGGCATGGCGCTTCGCGGCGTGCTGCGGGGATCGCTGCATGGACTCTCCTGTACGTTGGGCCCGGCGCGCGGCGCGGCCACGCACGCGGGCGGACCGACCATTCTAGCCTCGACGGGGGACGCGGCGCAGGCGGGCGCCCGGCGGCACGCTCAGCGGCAGGTCGTGACGAGCCGCTCGCGCAGCGTGTCGAGCGCGCGCAGCGTGCGGCTCGACAACGCCCATTCGGAGCGGTGGATCAGCCACAGCGTGTCCACCACCTCGGCGCCGCATTCGATCACCGCGATCGAATCCTGGCGCGCGAAGGCCTGCCGCGCATAGCGCGGAATCACCGTGAAGCCGAGCCCCCGCGCCACCGGCTCGAGGATCAGCCCCACCTGGTTGGTGAAGGCGCGGCGCGGCAGCTGGCGCACGCCGGGATTGTCGGGAAAGCGCCGGTTCAGCAGCCGGTTGGCCATCGCGATGCCGTCGGGGTGATCGATGAAGCCGAGCCGATCGAGGTCGGCCCAGCCGTGCACATATTCGCCGGCCGGCACCACCAGCTCGAGCGGCTCCTCGGCGAAGCGGCTGGCGGCGAGCCGTTCGTCGTCGGGCTTGAGCGTGACGAAGCCCACCTCGTAGAGATTCGACAGCACCGCGTCGAGCACCTCGCGGTCGGGCGCGAAGCGGTGGCGCACCACCAGCCCCGGCGTGGCGAGCTGCATGTCGAGCAGCCAGGGCGCGATCACCAGGCCGATGCTGCCGGGCGTGATCAGGCTGAGCTCGCCGCGGTCGTCGTCGGCCTCGGCCAGCCGGCCGCGCAGGCGGCGGTCGGCGCGCGCGAGTTCAGCGCAGTAGTCGAGCACGATGCGGCCGGTGGGCGTGATGTCGATGCCGCGCGGGCGGCGGATCACGAGCAGGCCGAGCTGGTCCTCCAGATGGCGCAGATGCTGGCTGACGGCGGCCTGGGTCAGGCCGAGCCGCTCGGCCGCGCGCGTGAAGTTGCCGGTCTCGACCAGCATCTCGAAGGTTCGCAGCCACTGGGGATTCAGCAGCGTGTTGCCGGCGACGATGCCGGCCGTCGCAAGAGGCATGACGGTGTGGCGCGCCGGCCGGGCCGGGCGCTCGGGAAACGGAGGCGGCCCAGTGTAGCAGGTCGTCCGACGGGCCGGCCCGCGCCCCCTCAGACCGCCCGCCGGCTGCGGCGGAACTGGTCGAACAGCACCGCGAGCAGCAGGATGCCGCCGCGAATCAGGTACTGGTAGAAGGTCGGCACGTTCAGCAGGCTCATCGCGTCCTGCACCGCACCCATGATTAGCACGCCCACCAGCACGCCGGCGATGGTGGCCACACCGCCCGTCAGCGACACGCCGCCGAGCACGCAGGCCGAGATCACGCCGAGTTCGAGCCCGACCGAGGTCTTCGGGTCGCCGAGGCTCATCCGCGAGGCCAGCATCACGCCGGCAAAGCCGGTGACGAGCCCCTGCAGCACGAACACCACGATCTTGATGCGCGTGACCGCGAGCCCCGCCAGCAGCGCCGCCTCGGCATTGCCGCCCACCGCCAGCACGTTCTTGCCGAACACCGTCTTCTTCAACAGGAAGCCGAACACCACGAAGCCGACGATGTTGCTCCAGATCGGATACGAGATGCCGAGCAACGCGCCGCCGCCGAGCGCGAAGAAACGCTCCTCGGAAATCATCACGGCATCGCCGTTGGAGGTGAGAAAGGCCAGCCCCCGCACCGCCTCCATCATGGCCAGCGTGGCGATCAGCGAATTGATGCGAAACCGCGCGATCAGCACGCCGTTGACGAGCCCCACCGCGCCGCCGGCCAGCACGCCGGCGGCCACGCCGAGCAGCACGCTGTGGCTGGCCGTGATCACGGTGGAGGCCACCACGCCCGAGAACGCCACGATCGAGGCCACCGACAGGTCCACCTCGCCGAGCGCGAGCACGAACATCATGGTCACGGCGATCGAGCCGATCAGCGTGACCGACAGCAGCAGGCCCTGGATATTGCGAACCGTGAGGAAGTCGGGCACCGTCGCGGACAGCACCGCGAACAGGATCACGAACACCACCACGATGCCGGACTTGTTGATCATGTCCCACGCACGGGCCCGCGCGGGAGTCATGGGCACGCCGGCTTCGTTCACGGCGGGAGGGGCTTTGGGCATGGCTCGGTTCATCTCGGGTTCGGTCGGTTCGTTGCCGCGACGCAAGGTGCGGCGCGGGCGGGTACGGTTGGTCGGAAAGCCTCAGCGCGGCAGCGCCAGCTTGATCAGCAGATCGGGCGTGGCATCGGCCCTGGCCACCACGCCGGCGACGCGGCCTTCGCGCATCACCACGATGCGATCGGCCACGCCGATCACCTCGGCCAGGTCACTCGACACCATCAGCACGGCACGCCCTGCCTCGGCCAGCTCGTACAGCAGGTCGTAGATCTCGGCGCGCGCGCCCACGTCGATGCCGCGGGTCGGCTCGTCCATCAGGAACACCTCGATGTGCTCGGCCAGCCAGCGCGACAGGATCACCTTCTGCTGGTTGCCGCCCGAGAGCGTGCCGATCGGGGTGTCGCCATCGCGCGTCTTGATCGCGAGCCTGTCGATGTAGTCGCGGGCCAGCGCGCGCTCGCGTCTCTCGTCGAGCAGGAAGCGCGCGGGGCTGAAGTGGCGCCGCGCGCTGATCGCAAGGTTGTCGGCCACCGAGGCGATCGCCACGATGCCCTCCTGCTTGCGATCCTCCGGGCACAGCGCCACGCCGGCACGCACCGCGTCGCGCGGGCTCGCGAAGCGCACGCGCCGCCCGGCCAGCTCCACGTGGCCCGCGCTGGGCGGCACCGCGCCGTACAGCAGCTTCATCAGCTCGGTGCGGCCGGCGCCCACCAGCCCGAAAAAGCCGACGATCTCGCCGCGCCGCGCCGCGAACGACACCGGTTCGGCCAGCCCGGGCCCGGTCAGCCCCTTCGCCTCGAGCAGCACCTCGCCCGCCGCGCGCGGCCGCCACCCGTACACGTCGGCGATCGAGCGGCCCACCATCGCCGAGATCAGCCGATCGCGCTCCAGCTCGGCCACCGAATCGAAGGTCTCGATGCGACGGCCGTCGCGAAACACCGTGACGCGATCGCATAGCGCATCGACCTCGTCGAGTCGATGCGTGACGTAGACGATCGCGCGTCCGTCGGCACGCAAGGCCCGAATGATGCGGAACAGGTTTTCCGTCTCGCGCGCGGACAGCGAACTCGTGGGTTCGTCGAACGCGATCACGCGCGCATCGCGCATCAGCGCCTTGCCGATCTCGATCATCTGGCGCTGGCCGATCGACAGCGCCTTCACGGGCAGGCGCGGATCGATGCGCTCGCCGAGCCGCTGCAACTCGGCCGTCGCCCGCCGCACCAGGGTGCGCTGGTCGAGCACGCCGAGCCGGTTCGGCAACTGCCCGAGCATCAGGTTGTCGGCCACCGTCAGCTCGGGCACCAGATGCAGTTCCTGGTAGATGATCGCGATCCCCGCGTCGATCGCCGCGCGCGTGGTGGCGAAGCGTCGTTCGACGCCGTCGAGCCGCAGGCTGCCTTCCTGCGGCTGGTTCACGCCCGACAGCACCTTCAGCAGCGTGGACTTGCCGGCGCCGTTTTCGCCCATCAGGCCGTGCACCTCGCCGGCGCGCACCGCCAGCGACACGCCGTCGAGCGCGCGCACGCCCGGAAAGCTCATGCTCACGCCGTCGAGTTCGAGCAGCGCGGCGGCTGCCCCCGCCGGCGGTGCGCAGGGGCCGCGCGCCGCCTCGTGGATGCTTGCGTTCATCACCCGTTCCTCCGTTGCCGTCGCATCGCCGCAGCCGTGCCGCTCAGATGCCGAGCTCGGCACGCACCGCCTGCCAGTTCTCGCGCGTCATCAGCTTGCCCGTGGTCTGCGTGTCGGCCGGCGGCTGCTTGCCGGTGCGGATCCAGTCGATCAGGTTCTGCGCGCTGTCCTTGCCGTGGTTGGTCGAGCTGACGGCGATCGTGCCGTAGAAACCGGTGGGCTGCTTCTTCTGGAATTCGGCGAACGCCTCGCCGGCACCGTTGATCCCCACGCCGATCACGTCGCCCGGCGCCAGATGCAGTTGCTCGGTGGCGCGCACCGCGCCGAGCACGCTTTCCTCGTTCAACGCGAAGATGACCCATTTCCTGATGGCCGGATGCTGGGCCAGCACCGGCGACGCCGCGTTGAAGCCGCCCTCGTCGTCCGTGCTCTTCTGCGGCGCATCGAAGATGTTGTCCTTCCGAAAGCCGGCCGCGAGCAAGGCCTGGGTGGCGCCGTCGGTGCGCAGTTTGGCGGTGGGCAGTTCGTAGTCGGTGATGCGCAGCGCGCCGACCTCCTCGGCCTTCCAGCCGCGCCGCTTCATCTCGTCGCCGATCGCCTGGCCCACCTGATTGCCGATCTTGAACGCCGACATGCCGAGGTGCGGCACGCCGGCGAGCGGCTTGCCCGACGAATCGACGAGCTGGTCGTCGACCGTCACGAACTTCATGTCGTAATGCTTCGCACGCGCCTGGATCGCCGGGCCGAGGCGCACGTCGGGCGCGCAGATCACGAAGCCCTGTGCGCCCTGCGCGCCGAGGTTGTCGATCGCGGCCAGTACCTTCTCGCCGTCGGGCGTACCGATGTCGACGACCGAGAAATTCTCCTTCTTGCCGAGCGCGGTGGCCGCCTTCTGTTCGTTGATGAACCAGGCCTGCTCCGGCATCTTCACGAGAAAGCCGATCTTGACGGGCGCCTCGGCCGCGGCCGGCAGCGCCGCACCGAACGAGGCGAGGCAGAGGCCCGCCAGGACGGCGCGCAGGGTGTGACGACGGGTGATGAAAGTCATGCTGTGTCTCCTCCGAATATCGGCGTGTGCCGGTTCTGATCCGTCTTTGCCGTTGTCGATGGCCGAACGGCGCGGCCCCAAAAACCTGTTGCCCGGCGGGACCGGGCCCGCCACCCGCCGCGATCGGCGCGCGCTCGCTCAGCGCCCCCAGCGCAGCACGAGCGGATCGAGCCGGCGCGCGATCGCGATCAGCTCGGCGCGCGTGTCCGGATGCAGCGGCGGCAGCGGATGGCGCGGCAGCTCGCAGTCGATCACGCCGCCCGCCTTCATCAGCGCCTTGCAGGCCAGCAGCCCGGCCTGGCGATTCTCGTGATTGATCAGCGGCAACCAGCGCTGATAGGCGTCGAAGGCGTCGTCCGCGCGCCCGGCGCGGTGCGCGTCCACGATCGTGCGGATGCCGTCGGGAAAGCCGCCGCCCGTCATCGCGCCGGTCGCGCCGGCATTGAGGTCGGCCAGCAGGGTGATGCCCTCCTCGCCGTCCCACGGCCCCTCGATCGCGTCGCCGCCGAGCCGGATCAGCTCGCGCAACTTGGCCGCCGCGCCCGGCGTCTCGATCTTGAAGTACGCCACGTGCTCGATCTCGCGGGCCATCCGCGCGAGGAACGGCGCGCTCAGCACGGTGCCGCTGGCCGGCGCGTCCTGGATCATGATCGGGATGTCGATCGCGGCCGACACCTGCGCGTAGAACGTGTAGATCTGCGCCTCGGGCACGCGGAAGGTCGCGCCGTGATACGGCGGCATGATCATCACCATCGCCGCGCCCTGCTCCTGCGCGCGCCGGCTGCGCGCCGCGCACGGCTGGGTGCCGTAATGGGTGGTGGTGACGATCACCGGCACGCGGCCGGCCACGTGCTCGAGCGCGGTGCGCGTGAGCGTCTCGCGCTCCTCGTCGGTCAGCGAGAACTGCTCGGAGAAGTTGGCGAGGATGCACAGCCCGTCGGCGCCGGCGTCGATCATGAAGTCGAGCGCGCGCTTCTGGCTGGCCAGGTCGAGCGCGCCGGTTTCGGTGAAGGTGGTCGGCACCACCGGGAATACGCCGCGATGGCGCGGGGAACGGCTCGAGGTCATGGCAGCGGTCCTGCGTCGGAAGGGGGATCGGAGTCGGTGATCGGTGGCGGCCGGATCAGGTCTCGCGCGCGAGCGTGCCGCCGGCCGGCACGACCGGACGCAGCGCGGCGCGCACCGCGAAGGCCATCGCCACGGCCACCAGCAGCGTGGCCGCGAGGAAGTACAGGCCGGCCGCGAGGCTGCCGGTGGCGTCCTTGATCAGGCCCACGCCATACGGGCCGAAATAGCCGCCGAGATTGGCGATCGAGTTGATGGTGGCGATCCCCACCGCCGCGCTCGCCCCGCTCAGGAACTGCCCCGGCAGCGCCCACACCACGGCCTGGATCGAATAGGCCGCGAACGCGGTCAGGCTGATGAACAGCAGCTGCAGCGCGGGGGCCCGGAACCACGCGCTGGCCGCCAGCGTCAGCGCCGCGAACGCGGTCACCGTCACGATGTGCCAGTGGCGCTCGCGCCTGCGGTCCGAATGGCGCGGCACCACCAGCAGCCCCACCACCGCGAACAGGTACGGAATCGCCGACAGCAGGCCGGCCGTCGAATCGGTCACGCCGAAGGCCTTGATGATGGTGGGCAGCCACAGCGAGAGCCCGTAGAGGCTGATCGGAAACGGCAGGTACAGCAGCGCGAGCAGCAGCACGCGGCGGTCCTTGAGCGCCGCGAACGGGCTCAGGTGCGGGTTCAGCGCATAGCGGCCGCGGTCGCCGGCCAGCGCGCGCTCGATCCAGCCCCGGTCCGCCTCGCTCAGCCAGCGCGCCTCGGCCGGCGTGTCGGGCAGCACGCGCAGCGTGGGCCAGCACAGCAGCACGGCCGGCAGCCCGCTCAGGATGAACAGCATCTGCCAGTTGGCGAGCCCGGCCACGCCGTGCATCTCGAGCACCCAGCCCGACACCGGCCCGGTCACGATGCCGGCGATCGGCTGCGCGAGCACCAGCAGGCCGATCACGCGCGCACGATGACGCATCGGAAACCAGTGCGTGAGGAAGTAGAGGATGCCCGGATAGAGCCCCGCCTCGGCCGCGCCCAGCAGGAAGCGCAGCGCGTAGAAGCTGGTCGGGCCGCTGGCGAACGCGGTGGCCATGGTGATCACGCCCCACGTGAACAGGATCCGCGCGAACCAGCGGCGCGCGCCGAAGCGCGACAGCGCGAGATTGCTCGGCACCTCGCACAGGAAGTAGCCGACGAAGAACAGGCCCGCGCCGAGCCCGTAGGCGGCGTCGCTCAGGCCGATCGCGGCGTTCATGTGCAGCTTCGCGAAGCCCACCACCGTGCGGTCCACGTAGGCCACCACGTAGATCAGCCCGAGAAACGGCAGCAGCCGGCGCGCGAGCAGCCCGACGATGCGTTTCTCCTCGCCGTCGGCGGTGTCGGCCGGGCGTCCTGCCTGCGTCTGCGTCATCGTCGTCTCCGTGTTTTCATCGTCGGCGCGCGTGCGCCGATCGGGTGCGGCCGCGGCTAGTGCGAATGACGCGGCACGTCGGCGCCGCGCATGCCCACCAGGAAATCGAGATCGCAGCCCTCGTCGGCCTGCAGCACGTGGTCCACGTAGAGCCGCGCGTAGCCGCCGCGCCCCTGCTGCTCGGCCAGGCCCGGCGCCGCAACCGGATCGACGTCGGACAGGCGCCGCTGCAGCTCCGCGTCGTCGATCTCCAGATGCAGGCGCCCGGCCTCGCAGTCGAGCGCGATCCAGTCGCCGTTGCGCACCGCCGCGAGCGGGCCGCCGGCGGCCGCCTCGGGCGCCACGTGCAGCACCACGGTGCCGTAGGCGGTGCCGCTCATGCGCGCGTCCGAGATCCGCACCATGTCCTTCACGCCCTGGCGCAGCAGCTTCGGCGGCAGGCCCATGTTGCCGACCTCGGCCATGCCCGGGTAGCCGCGCGGGCCGCAGTTCTTCAGCACCAGCACGGAATCGCGATCGACCTCGAGCGCCTCGTCGTTGATGCGGGCCTTGTAGTCGTCGAAGTTCTCGAACACCACCGCGCGGCCGCGATGCCGCAGCAATTCGGGGGTGGCCGCCGACGGCTTCAGCACCGCGCCGCGCGGCGCGAGATTGCCGCGCAGGATGCAGATGCCGCCGTCGGCCACGAGCGGCCGGTCGAGCGGGCGGATCACTTCCTCGTCGTGATTCGGCGCCTCGCGCACGTTGTCCCACAGCGAGCGGCCGTTGACGGTGGGCGCGTCCGGATGCGGCAGCAGCTTCGCCTCGCCGAGCCGGCGCAGCACGGCCGGCAGCCCGCCCGCGTAATAGAACTCCTCCATCAGGAAGCGGCCCGAGGGCTGCAGGTCCACCACGGTCGGCGTGCCGCGGCCGATCCGCACCCAGTCCTCGAGCTCGAGCGGCACGCCGATGCGCCCCGCGATCGCCTTCAGGTGGATCACCGCGTTGGTGGAGCCGCCGATCGCGGCGTTCACGCGGATCGCGTTCTCGAAGGCGGCGCGCGTGAGGATCCTCGAGAGCTTCAGGTCCTCCAGCGCCATCTGCACGATGCGCATGCCCGACAGGTGCGCGAGCACGTAGCGGCGCGCGTCCACGGCCGGGATCGCCGCGTTGTGCGGCAGCGCCACGCCGAGCGCCTCGGCCATGCAGGCCATGGTGGAGGCGGTGCCCATGGTGTTGCAGGTGCCGGCCGAGCGCGACATGCCGGCCTCGGCCGACAGGAAGTGATGCAGGTCGATCTCGCCGGCCTTCAGCGCCTCGTGCAGCCGCCACACGGCCGTGCCCGAGCCGATGTCCTTGCCGTCGAGCTTGCCGTTCAGCATCGGTCCGCCGCTCACCACGATGGCCGGCACGTCGCAGCTCGCCGCGCCCATCAGCAGCGCCGGCGTGGTCTTGTCGCAGCCGGCCAGCAGCACCACCGCGTCGATCGGGTTGCCGCGGATCGCCTCCTCCACGTCCATGCTGGCGAGGTTGCGCGTGAGCATCGCGCTCGGCCGCAGGTTCGATTCGCCGTTCGAGAACACCGGGAATTCCACCGGGAAGCCGCCCGCCTCGTGCACGCCGCGCTTCACGTGCTCGGCGATCTTGCGGAAGTGCGCGTTGCACGGCGTGAGCTCCGACCAGGTGTTGCAGATGCCGATGATCGGCCGGCCGTCGAATTCGTGATCGGGAATGCCCTGGTTCTTCATCCAGCTGCGGTACATGAAGCCGTTCTTGTCCGCGGGACCGAACCATTGATGGGAGCGCAGCTTGGGTTTCGTGTCCGACATCGCTCGTCCGTGGGGGGTGGGATTTGCGAGCAGTGTAGACAGCGGCCTGATAACCTACCAATGAATTATCGGGCGCTTCCGATATCGATTTACATATTCTCGTAAACACGGCAATCATGGTCGACGCGACTCCCTGGTACGTCCGCACGCGGCTGAAGACCCGCCAGTTGCTGCTGGTGGTGGCGCTCGCCGAGGAAGGCAACATCCACCGCGCCGCGGCGGTGCTGAACATGACCCAGCCGGCCGCCTCGAAGCTGCTGCGCGAGCTGGAGGACATGCTCGACACGGTGCTGTTCGAGCGCATGCCGCGCGGCGTGCGGCCCACGCTGTACGGCGACGCGCTGATCCGGCACGCGCGCGCCGTGCTCGGCAGCCTCGAGCAGGCGCAGGAGGAGCTCGGCGCGCTGAAGGCCGGACACCTCGGCCACGTCGCGATCGGCTCGATCACCTCGCCGGGCGCGCGGCTGCTGCCGCCGGCGATCGCGGCGGTCAAGGCGCGCCATCCGGCGCTGCGCATCTCGGTGGAGATCGAGGTCAGCGGCGTGCTGCTGGAGCGGCTCGCGCAGGACCGGCTCGACATCGTGGTGGGCCGCCTGTCGGCCGAGCACGACAAGCTGGCCCTGCATTACGAAACGCTGGCCGACGAGCCGGTGCACGCCGTGGTGCGCCCCGGTCACCCGCTGCTCGCGCCGGGCGCCGAGCCGCTGACGCTGGCCGCCGTGCGCGAGCGCGGCTGGGTGGTGCCGCCGGCCGGCAGCGTGCTGCGTCACCGCTTCGAGCGCATGTTCCAGCGCGCCAGCCTGGCCGCGCCGGCACACATCGTGGAAACCGCGGCGCTGCTGTTCATCACGCGGCTGCTCGAGGAAAGCGACATGATCGCGGTGCTGGCCGGCGACGTGGCCCGCTATTACGCGGCGCATCGCATCGTCGAGATCCTGCCGCTGCCGATGCAGTGCCAGATGGACGATTACGGGCTGATCACGCGCTCGGACCGGCTGCCCACGCCGGCCACGGCGATCGTGATCGAGGCGCTGCGCGCGGCGGGCGGGCTCGCCGGGGGCGGCGCGGCCTGAGCGCGCCGATCGGCTCCCCGAGCGACGCGTTCCGCGATACGATCGCGCCTGACGCAACCTGCAGGCCTGCGCGATGGCACAGAACATCTACGACGATCCGACCTTTTTCGACAATTACGCGCAGCTGAACCGCTCGCGGCTCGGCCTCGACGGCGCGCCCGAATGGCCGGCGCTGCGGGCCATGCTGCCGCCGCTGGCCGGGCTGCGGGTGGCCGATCTCGGCTGCGGCTACGGCTGGTTCTGCCGCTGGGCGGCGCAGCACGGCGCGGCCGAGGTGCTCGGCCTGGACCTGTCGGAGCGCATGCTGGCGCAGGCCGAGGCCGCCACCGGCGAGCCGAACGTGCGCTACCGCCGGGCCGACCTCGAGCAGCTCGACCTGCCCTCGGGCAGCGTCGACCTGGCCTGCAGCTCGCTGGCCTTCCACTACGTGCAGGATCTCGCCACGCTGCTCGCCAGGCTGCACCGCGCGCTCGTGCCGGGCGGCCAGCTGGTGTTCTCGACCGAGCACCCGATCCTGACCGCGCCGCGCCGTCACGGCTTTCGCGTCGATGCCGACGGCTGGCGCTTCTGGCCGATCGACGGCTATCAGGACGAAGGCGCGCGCGTGACCGACTGGCTGGAGAACCGCGTGATCAAGCAGCACCGCACACTCGGCACGCTCGTCAACACGCTGATCGAGGCCGGCTTCACGCTCGATCGCCTCGACGAATGGGGGCCGACGCCCGAGCAGCTCGAGGCCCGGCCCGAGCTGGCCGACGAGCGCGAGCGCCCGCTGTTCGTGCTGGTGGCGGCGACCCGGCGCGAGCGGCGCAAGCCGAGGTAGCCCCGGGCCAACAGGCGCCGCGGCCGCCGCTCAGGGCGGCGGAAACTGCGCGGCGGTGCGCTGCCCGTCGGCGTTCGCGACGCGCTGCCAGCGCAGCAGCGCGCGCCAGCCGAGCGTGGTCGATTCGCGGGTGCGCTCGCGCACGATCAGCATCAGCGGTCGCCAGGTCGCGCGCATCAGCAGCACCTCGTCGATCGAGCGCCGCGCCGCCTCCGCCCCATCGTGATCGCCGCGCTGCTCGGCCAGTTGCGCCAGCGCGCGAAAGCCGTCGATCCACACGCCCGCCTCGCCCCGCATCGAGTAGTTGACGTTGTAGTGGCAATACCTGCTGGTCTCGCCCAGCTCGCCGATCTCGCGCTCGAAATCGTCGAGCAGGATGCCCGCGCGCAGCCGGTTGTCGGGCGTGTCCTTCTCGCCCGTCTCGTCGGGCTCGAGCGTCTCGATGCAGCGCATCAGCCAGTCCTCGCGATTGCCGCCGATCTCGGCCAGCATCTCGCGCGGCGTCGCGTAATGGCGGTCGAGATCGGCATCCTGCCTGTCGCCGATCGTGAACGGCGAAATCTCGTGCTGCGCCTTCATCCACGCCAGATCGCGCGACACGCCCGCCTGCAGCGGCACCGATTCGCGCTGCACCGCGCCGTGCTCGCCGCCCGGGCCGATCGGCACGGACTGGTTCGCGAGCGGCGACGCGTTCAGGTTCAGCGTGACGCCGGCGCGCTGCTGCGCGGTGTCGCCCTTCGCGTGCGTGATGCGCACCTGGCCGCCCGTCTCGCTGCGCCTGTCGCGCGCGCGCTCGGCCTCGGCGAACACCGAGGCCTCCACGCCGAGCGTCTGCGCCACCCCTTGCGGATCGTTGAAGCGCGCCGACGGCAGCCGCGCCGCCAGGCGCGCGGTGACGGTGCGCGTGTCGGTCACGGCATCGAGCTGCGCCACCACCACGGCGGGATTGCGCGCGAACACCGCCTCCAGCGGATCGCGATAGGCGCGGCCGCGCTCGGGCTGCAGCGTGTCCCAGCGCACCATGCTGTCGAGCGCGTTCAGCATGTTGGCGCGCATCTCGTCGTCCTTGTGGCGGCTGCGGAAGAAGCGCATCACGGTCGAGTGCGTGTCGGTGCGCTGGCTCGCGGCGCGCGCCGTGAACGCGGCCTGCAGCGACACGCCGGGCGCCACCTGCGGCCCGGCCGCCACGCCCACGGTGGCCTCCTGCGCCGCGGTGTGCGCCGAGCCGAACGACATCTCCATGCCGAGGATCGGCATGAACATCTGCACGAAGGCCTCGTCGGTCACCGATTTCTCGGCCGTGAAGATCGGCGAGACGACCGGCGACACGGAGCCGTACGGCAGGCTCGGCAGGTTCGCGCCGAGCGAGCCGCCACCGCCCACGCGCAGGCGGTCGCGCAGCCGGCTGTTGACGATGAACGGCTGGAAGAAGGCCACGATGTCGGTCTTGTCGGCGAAATGTCGCGCCTTGAGCAGGCGCACGGCGGCATCGAGCCCGGCCGCGTCCTCCTCGGCATCGTCGGCGGCGGGCCGCAGCTCGGCCGGCAACTGCTCCTGCAGGTGGCGCTCGATGCGCTCGATCGCCTCGAAGGCGCTGAGGCCGCCGCCGCAGGCCTGCTCGAACGGTTCGGGCAGCGCCACGGTTTCGGCCTTGCGCAGCCGGTTCGGACCGCCGGCCGACTGCCGCTCGCGCAGTTGCACCTCGCCCACGCGGCGGCCGATCACGGCCAGGTCGGCCGAATCGAGCCGCACCTGCGACAGATGCCGGCCACGCTGCCGCAGCTGCGTCAGATGCGCGACGCTGGCCTGCGCGGCCTGTGCCGCGCGCCGCAGATCCGGCGTGGCGTGCTCGCCGCTGCAGGCCGCGATGGTGCGTTCGAGCCGCTCGATGCGCCGCTGCACGTGCAGATCCACGCGCAGCCGCGGCGACTGCATGCCCATGCTCTCGCCGGCGCGATAGGCCTGGTTCAGCGTGCGCTTGCGGAACGGCGTCTTGTTCAGGTTCGGCAGCGCGCGCCGCCACACAGCCGGCCGGGCCGGCTTCGCCGCGCCCGCGTCGGGGCCCGACGCGGCGACCGCGCGCATCACCCACTCGGTGATCGCCTTGGTCATGCGCGCGTTGTGCTGCGCGTACGGCGAGCCGGGCGCATTGCTCAGATAGCCGTTGCGCACGGCGTTGTAGGCGGCGTGATCGACGTCGTCGAACCGCGCGTTTGCCTCGCCGGCCTGGGTCGCGCGGGCGACGTCCTTGGCCTGCTGCAGCCACGCGGCCACCTCGGGTTCGCCGGCCGCGGCGCCGCGTTGCGCCTCGTCGGCATTCCAGAACACGCGCAGCGCCTGCTGGCGCGGCGCGTCGGGCGGCCCGTCGCCGTCGCGCGACAGTGCGTGCAGCAGGTCCACCCCGCGCGGCAGGCCGGCGAGCTTGCGGCACAGCGCGAGCGCCTGCGCGTCGGGGTGCGGGATTGCGGCGCGGGGGCGGGCACCGACAGCGGCGGCCGGCTCGGCGGCCAGTCCCACCCAGTGGCTCGCGGGCTGCGCC
>JASLEG010000273.1 GCA_030151225.1 Burkholderia sp.
CATGGAAGTCGGCGCGGGCACCTTCCACACCGGCACCTTCCTGCGCGCGATCGGCCCCGAGCCCTGGCGCGCCGCCTACGTGCAGCCGTCGCGCCGCCCGAAGGACGGCCGCTACGGCGAGAACCCGAACCGCCTGCAGCATTACTACCAGTATCAGGTGGTGATGAAGCCGGCCCCGGAGAACATCCTCGACCTGTATCTCGGCTCGCTCGAGGCGCTCGGCTTCGACCTGAAGCAGAACGACGTGCGCTTCGTGGAAGACGACTGGGAGAACCCCACGCTCGGCGCCTGGGGCCTGGGCTGGGAAGTCTGGCTCAACGGCATGGAGGTCACCCAGTTCACCTACTTCCAGCAGGTCGGCGGCCTCGACTGCAAGCCGGTGCTCGGCGAGATCACCTACGGCATCGAGCGGCTCGCGATGTACCTGCAGAAGGTCGAGAACGTGTACGACCTGGTGTGGACCGAGTGGGAGGAGATCGGCCCGAACGGCCCCGAGATCCGCCGCCTCACCTACGGCGACGTCTATCACCAGAACGAGGTCGAACAGTCGACCTACAACTTCGAGCACGCGAACGTGGACCTGCTGTTCACGTTCTTCAACAGCTACGAGGCCGAAGCCAAGCGCATGATCGACGCAAAGCTCGCGCTGCCCGCCTACGAGCTCGTGCTGAAGGCCGGCCACACCTTCAACCTGCTCGATGCGCGCGGCGCGATCTCGGTCACCGAGCGCGCGGCCTATATCGGCCGGATCCGCGCGCTGTCGCGTCTGGTCGCGCAGGGCTACTACGAATCGCGCGAGGCGCTCGGCTTCCCGATGATCGGCAATCCCGTGCGCGGCGTGCCGGGCCTCACCACCGACGCGCAGGACGCGGCCCAGCCCGGCTGGGTGCCGCCGCTGAAGGCCGAACGCAAGATCGATCAGGACTGACGAGATTCCTCCCATCATGACGCACAACCAAACCGCTCCCCTCCTCGTCGAACTGCTGACCGAGGAGCTGCCGCCGAAGGCGCTCGCGCGCCTCGGTGACGCGTTCGCCGAGGGCATCGTGCAACGCCTGGCCGCCCGCGACCTGATCGACGGCGCCGCCGAATTCGAACGCTATGCCACCCCGCGCCGCCTCGCCGTGGTGATCCGCAACGTGCGCGCCGTGGCGCCCGAGCGCCAGGTGCGCGAGAAGGTGCTGCCCGTGTCGGTCGCGCTCGACGCCGATGGCAGGCCCACCGCGCCGCTCGCCAAGAAGCTGGCCGCGCTCGGCCGCCCCGAGGTCACGCTCGACCAGCTCGAGCGCGCGCAGGACGGCAAGGCCGAGGCCTTCTTCCTGAACTACTCGGCGCCCGGCGCGACGCTGGCCGACGGCCTGCAGGTCGCGATCGACGAGACCCTCGGCAAGCTGCCGATCCCGAAGGTCATGACCTACCAGCGCCCGGACGGCACCGACGTGCAGTTCGTGCGCCCCGTGAAGCGCCTGACCGTGCTGCACGACAGGACGA
The DNA here is from genome assembly GCA_030151225.1 of Burkholderia sp. GTDB lineage: Bacteria > Pseudomonadota > Gammaproteobacteria > Burkholderiales > Burkholderiaceae > Burkholderia. The sequence continues at coordinate 1,492 of JASLEG010000273.1, forward strand.
TCGTGCCGGTGGCCGCGTTCGGCATCGATGCCGGCGACACCACGCTCGGCCACCGCTTCCTGTCGGACGGCCTCGTGTCGATCCCGTCGGCGAGCGCCTATGCCGAGACGCTGCGCGAGAAGGGCCGCGTGATCGCGCACTTCGCCGATCGCCGCGAGACGATCCGCACCGAGCTGGCCGCGCGCGCCGAGGGCGACGCCGTGGTGATGCCCGAATCGCTGCTCGACGAAGTGGCCTCGCTGGTCGAATGGCCGGTGGTGTATGCATGCACGTTCGAGGACGAATTCCTGCAGGTACCGCAGGAATGCCTGATCCTCACGATGCAGACCAACCAGAAGTATTTCGCGCTGACCGATGCGGCCGGCAAGCTGCGCTCGCGCTTCCTGATCGTGTCGAACATCGCGACCGACACGCCGGTCGAGATCGTCGAGGGCAACGAGCGCGTGGTGCGCCCGCGCCTGGCCGACGCGAAGTTCTTCTTCGAGACCGACAAGAAGACGCCGCTGGCCGATCGCGTGCCGCGCCTCGCCAACGTGGTCTATCACAACAAGCTCGGCTCGACGCTGGCCCGCGTCGAGCGCATCGAGTCCATCGCCGCGCAGATCGCGCCGGCGATCGGCGCCGATCCGGTGCTCGCGCGCCGCGCCGCGCGCCTGGCCAAGGCCGACCTGCTGACCGACATGGTGGGCGAGTTCCCCGAGCTGCAGGGCACGATGGGCACCTACTACGCGCGCCACGACGGCGAGCCGGACGAGGTGGCCGTGGCCTGTTCCGAGCACTACCAGCCGCGCTTCTCGGGCGACGCGCTGCCGGCCGCGCCGGTCAGCACCGCCGTGGCGCTGGCCGACAAGCTCGAAACCCTGGTGGGCATCTGGGGCATCGGCCTCGCGCCGACCGGCGAGAAGGATCCGTTCGCGCTGCGCCGCCACGCGCTCGGCGTGCTGCGCCTGCTGCTCGAGAAGCAGCTGCCGCTCGACATCGTCGAGCTGCTGCGCACGGCCCACGCGAGCTTCGCCGGCATCGCCGGAGTGGCCGAATCGACCGACGCGATCGCTGCGTTCTTCCTCGACCGCCTGCGCGGCCTGCTGCGCGAGCGCGGCTACAGCGCCGGCGAGATCGAGGCGGTGCTCGGCCTCGAGCCGACCCGCATCGACGATCTGATCGCGCGACTCGACGCGGTGCGCGAGTTCACGCGTCTGGCCGAGGCCGAGGCGCTCGCGGCCGCCAACAAGCGGATCTCGAACATCCTGAAGAAGTCGGAAGGCGGTGCCCCGGGCGCGATCCAGCCGGCGCTGCTGGTCGAGCCGGCCGAGCAGGCGCTCGCCGCGCAGCTGGCGGAAGTCGCGCCGCGCGTGCAGTCGCAACTGGCCGCGCGCGACTACACGGGCGCGCTGTCGGCGCTCGCCGCGCTGCGCGCTCCGGTGGACACCTTCTTCAACGACGTGATGGTCAACGCCGAGGATCCCGCGCTGCGCGCGAACCGCCTCGCGCTGCTCTCGGCGCTGCATCAGCAGATGAACTGCGTCGCCGACATCTCGAAGCTCGCCGCGTAAGCGGCTCCCGTCACGTCGCGCGCAACCAGCGCAAGGAGATCGCCATGCCGACCGGTGCCAACCGCAAGCTCGTCGTCCTCGACCGGGACGGCGTCATCAACGTCGATTCGGACGCGTTCATCAAGACGCCCGACGAATGGATCGCGCTGCCCGGCGCGCTCGAGGCGATCGGCCGCCTGAACCACGCGGGCTACCGCGTGGTGGTGGCGACCAACCAGTCGGGAATCGGACGCGGCCTGTTCGACATGGCCGCGCTCAACGCCATGCACCTGAAGATGCACAAGGCCGCCGCCGCGGTGGGCGCGCGCATCGACGCGGTGTTCTACTGCCCGCACACGGCCAGCGACAACTGCGATTGCCGCAAGCCGAAGCCGGGCATGATGCAGATGATCACCGAACGCTTCGAGATCGAGCCGGACCAGACGCCGATCGTGGGCGACGCGCTGCGCGACCTGCAGGCCGGCGTCGCGGTGGGCTTTCGTCCGCACCTCGTGCTGAGCGGCAAGGGCCGCAAGACGCTCGCGGCCGGCGGCCTGCCCGAGGGCACGCGCGTGCACGACGACCTGCGCGCGTTCGCCCTCGATTTCCTGTCCCAGCCCCAGGACTGACGCGCCCCCGCGCGCGTCGTCCGCCCTCGCCCGAGCCCCACGCCGATGCTCTTCGTCCGTTCGCTGCTGCTCCTCGTCTATTTCGTGCTGTACACGATTCCGTACGCCACGGCATGCTTCATCGCGTTCCCGTTCCTGCGACCCGACGCGCGCTACTGGATGGCGGCCGGCTGGTGCCGCTCGACGCTGGTCGTGGTGCGCTGGCTCAACGGCATCCGCTACCGCATCGAGGGCATGGAGAACCTGCCCGACGGCCCCGCGGTGCTGTTGTCCAAGCATCAGTCGGCGTGGGAGACGCTCGCGTTTCCGGCGCTGATGCCGCGTCCGCTCTGCTACGTGTTCAAGCGCGAGCTGCTGTACGTGCCGTTCTTCGGCTGGGCGCTCGGCATGCTGCACATGGTTCACATCAACCGCAAGGAAGGCAAGAACGCGTTCGACTCGGTGATCCGTCAGGGCAGGAAGCGCCTGGACGAGGGCGCCTGGGTGATCATGTTCCCCGAAGGCACGCGCACGCCCACCGGCCGCCAGGGCAAGTACAAGACGGGCGGCGTGCGTTTCGCCTTGGGCACCGACGCCCCGGTCGTGCCGATCGCCCACAACGCGGGCCGTGTCTGGCCGCGCAATTCGTTCATCAAGTATCCGGGTATAGTCACGGTGTCGATCGGCAAGCCGATCGACTCGCGCGGCCTGAGCCCCGACGAGCTGAACACGCGCGTCGAGCAGTGGATCGAGGCGGAAATGCGCCGCATCGACCCCGACGCCTATCGCCAAGAAGGCGGTAGCAAGAACGGCGATGCCCACGCTGCCGATGCCGCGCGCTCCTGATTCAAGGTTTCATTCATATTGCGCACTGCCCAACGAAGCGAACTGATGCCCAAGCGTCCCAGGCCACGGCCCGCCGTCGTCGCCCTCGATCATCACCAGCTCGACCTGCCGCTGTTCGACGGCCCGCTGCCGCCTTCGACACCCGCCTCGCCGTCGCCCGAGCGTGACCGCTCGCTGCGCACGCTGACGCTCGACGGCCGCGTGCTCGAGTACCGGCTCCGGCGCTCGACGCGTCGCACGATCGGCTTCGCGATCGACGGCAGCGGCCTCGCGATCACGGCGCCGCGCTGGGTCACGCTGGCCGACATCGAGGCCGCGATCGCCGAGAAGCGCCGCTGGATCTTCGCGAAGCTGGCCGAGTGGCAGACCCGCATCGAGCAGCGCGCGCTGCCGCAGATCGACTGGAAGGACGGCGCGCGCATCCCGTTTCTCGGCAAGCCGGTGGAGATCGCGCTGGCCTCGGCCGACGGCGCGCTCGCCTACGACGCCGAGCGCGCCGTGCTCGCGCTGGGCCTGCCCGCGCACGCCGAGGCGCAGCAGATCAAGGACCGCGTGCAGGGCTGGCTGCAGGGCGAGGCGAAGCGCGTGTTCGGCGAGCGCCTCGTGGTCTACGCGCAGAAGCTCGGCGTCAGCTACAGCGCCTATGCGCTGTCGTCGGCCTCGACGCGCTGGGGCAGCTGCTCGAGCGACGGCAAGATCCGCCTGAACTGGCGGCTCGTGCACTTCCCGATCTCGATCGTCGATTACGTGGTCGCCCACGAACTCTCGCACCTGCGCGAGATGAACCACAGCCCCGCGTTCTGGCAGACGGTCGAATCGATCTTCCCCGAGTTCCGCGAGGCGCGGCACACGCTCAAGCATCATCCGCCCGAGCTGCTGCCGGCGCTGTGAGCCGGCGCCGCACGCCGTCGAGCGCCATGAAAAACGCCCCTCGCAGGGGCGTTTTTCATGGCGGCGGCCGAATCGGGATCGAGCAGCGAACTCAGTCGCGCGAGCCGCGCGTGCCGGCCTGGATGAACTCGATCTTGTAGCCGTCCGGATCCTCGACGAACGCGATCACCGTGGTGCCGTGCTTCATCGGGCCGGCCTCGCGCGTGACCTTGCCGCCCTGCGCCTTGATCGCCGCGCAGGCCGCGTAGACGTCGTCGACCTCGAGCGCGAGGTGGCCGAAGCCGTTGCCGAGTTCGTAGGACGAGGTGTCCCAGTTGTGGGTCAGCTCGATCACGGTGCCCGTGCTCTCGTCCTCGTAGCCGACGAAGGCGAGCGTGAACTTGCCTTCCGGGTAGTCGTGGCGGCGCAGCAGCTTCATCCCGAGCAGTTCCGTGTAGAAACGGATCGAGCGGTCGAGATCGCCGACGCGCAGCATGGTGTGCAGCATTCGCATGGTGGGGACTCCGTGGGGAAACAGTCTTCTTGGAACCGGCGAATTTACCAGACGCGGCCGATGTTCGCCGCGAACGATGCGAACACGGCGCTCAGCGCGCCGCGCGCGACGCCGACACCGCCTGCGCGAGCCCCACGTACTCGGCCACGTCCACGTCCTCGGCGCGGCGCGCCAGATCGAAGCCGAGCGCCTCGAAATCCACCGCGTCGCGATAGGCGCCGAGCGTGTTGCGCAGCATCTTGCGGCGCTGCGAGAACGCGGCCGTCACCACCTCGCCGAGCACCGTGACGTCCACCGGCGCGAGCTCGTGCGGCGCATACGGAATCATCCGCACGATCGCCGAGTCGACCTTCGGCGGCGGCTGGAACGATTCGGGCGGCACGTCGATCAGCTTGTCCATCACGTAGCGATACTGCAGCATCACCGACAGCCGGCTGAACGCCTTCGAGCCGGGCTCGGCCACCATGCGCTCCACCACCTCGTTCTGCAGCATGAAGTGCTGGTCCACCACGCGCTCGGCGAAGCGCATCAGGTGGAACAGCAGCGGGCTCGAGATGTTGTACGGCAGGTTGCCGATGATGCGCAGCGTGGGCGCCTCGCCCGGCAGCGCGAGGGTGCCGAAGTCGAAGGCGAGCGCGTCGCCGGCGTGCAGTTCGAGCAGCTCGCCGAAGCGCTGCTGGAGGCGGCCGATCAGGTCGCGGTCGAGCTCCACCGCGTGCAGCGGCGAGTCGGGCGTGGCGAGCCGCCCGATCACGGGGCCGGTGAGCGCGCCGAGCCCCGGCCCGATCTCGACCATGCGTTCGCCGCGCGCGGGGCGGATCGCCTCGACGATCGAATCGATCACGCCGTGGTCGACGAGGAAGTTCTGCCCGAAGCGCTTGCGCGCGAAGTGCCCTTGGTGCTGTCTGCTGTTCGACATCGAAAACCTGAAAAACCCAAAAAACGCGCCGGGCGGTCAGCCGGCGCGACGATGACGCGCCATCGCGACCGCGGTATCGAGCGCGGCGATCAGGCTGCCGGCGTCGGCGCGGCCGGTGCCGGCCAGATCGAGCGCGGTGCCGTGATCGACCGAGGTGCGCACGATCGGCAGGCCGAGCGTGACGTTGATGCCCTCGCCGAAGGTGGCGAACTTCAGGACCGGCAGGCCCTGGTCGTGGAACATGGCGAGCACGCAGTCGGCGTGCTCGAGATGACGGGGCTGGAACAGCGTGTCGGCCGGATAGGGGCCGCGCGCGTCGATGCCGCGTGCCTGCGCCTGCGCAAGCGCCGGCGCGATCACGTCGATCTCCTCGCGGCCCAGATAGCCGTTCTCGCCCGCATGCGGATTCAGGCCGGTGACGAGGATGCACGGCGCGGCGAGACCGAAGTGGCGGCGCAGGTCGTGATGGACGATGGCGAGCGTGGCGACCAGCGAATCGATCGTCAGCGCGGCCGGCACGTCCTTCAGCGGCAGGTGCGTGGTGGCCAGCGCGACGCGTAGCGGGCGCTCGCCGATGCCGGCCAGCATCATCACCACGCGCGCGGTGCCGGTGCGTTCGGCCAGATATTCGGTGTGGCCGGTGAACGGCACGCCGGCGTCGTTGATGGTGCTCTTCTGCAGCGGCGCGGTGACGATCGCGTCGTAATGGCCGGCCGTGGCACCGTCGATCGCGGCATCGAGCAGGCCGAGCACGTAGCGGCCGTTGGCAGCATCCAGCGTGCCGGCTGTGGCCGGCACCGCGAGAGGCCGGTGCACGAGCTCGACCTGGCCGCTCGCGCCGAGCGCCGCTGCGTCGACACCCGCCGCCTGTGCGCGCTCGGCGAACAGCGCCGCGTCGCACAGCACCGCGAAACGCGCTTCGGGCCAGCGCACGGGCGCCTCGGTCAGCGCCCGCGCGGTGAGTTCGGGGCCGACCCCGGCCGGCTCGCCGGTGGTGATCGCGATGCGCAGCGCGGAGTCGGCTCGGGACATGATGCGGCTCAGGGTTGCGGCTGGCCGATCTTGATCTGCACGTAGGACGAATCGCGCAGCTCGCGCAGCCAGTCGGCATACGCCTGCTCGGCCTTGCGCTGGCCGATCGCCTGACGCGCGATGTCCATCTGCTTCTGGATCGAGCCTTCCGCGTCGCGGCGGCCCAGCACCTGGATCAGGTGGTAACCGTATTCGGTGCGGATCGGCTGGCTGACCTGGTTGTCCTGCAGCTGGTTCATGGCGCGCTCGAATTCGGGCACCGTCTCGCCCGGGCTGATCCAGCCCAGATCGCCGCCCTGCGAGGCCGAACCGTCCTGCGAATAGGTGCGCGCGAAATTCGCGAAATCGCCGCCCGATTCGATCTGGTTGCGGATGTCGATCAGTTGCTGACGCGCCTGCGATTCGGACTTGCCCTCACCCACGCGCAGCAGGATGTGGCGCACGTGCGTCTGCACGATCTTCGGCGACGCGCCGTTGTTGCCCGATGCCGCGCGGCGGTCCACCAGGCGCACCACCTCGAAGCCGTCCGGCACGCGGATCAGCGTCGGGTTGACCTGGCCCGGGCGCAGCTGGCTCACGGCCTGCACCACGTCGGCCGGCAGCGCGGTGGGCGACTTGTAGCCGAGGTCGCCGCCCGTCTTGGCGTCCTTCGCTTCCGATTCGTTCTTCGCGAGCTTCTCGAAGTTCGCGTCCGGCGCGAGCGCCTGCTTGAGGATCGCGTCAGCCTTCTTCTGCGCCGTGTCGATCTGCGCCTGCGGTGCGTTCTGCGGCGCGGCCACGAAGATGTGCTCGAGGCGCAGATCCTGCGAACCGGTGTTCGGGCCGCGCTGGCTCGCGATGTAGGCCGCGACTTCCGAATCGGTCACGGTGATCTTGCTGTCCACTTCCTTCTCGCGCAGGCGCGACAGGATCAGCTCGTTGCGTGCGTCGCCGACGAAGGTGTCCCACGGCACGCCGAGCGCCTCGAGCTGCGCATGGTACTGGTCGAGCGTCATGTTGTTGGCCGCGGCGAGCTTCTGCAGCGTGCCCTGCACGGTCGCGTCGGTCACCACGATGCCGTCTTCCTTCGCCTTCTGCAGCTGGATGCGCTCCACCACCATCTGGTTCAGCACCTGCATGCGCAGCTCGTCGACCGGAGGCACCGGCACCTTCTGCTGCTGCAGCCGGCGCGAAATCAGGCCCACCCGCAGGTCGAGCTCGCGGCTGGTGATCACGCCGTCGTTGACCACCGCCACGACTTCGTCGGCCAGCGTCGCGCCGTTCGAGCCGAGCGCCTGCGCGGCCGCCGGCGTGACGGACAGCAGCGACATGACGGCTGCGAGACCGGACACGATTGCTGCGAAGCGAAGGGATTTCTTCATTGCCACGGAAACTCCATTGAAAAGCAGGCTGGCTGGCACCGCACTGGATGCGCTCGCTTAGTCATAGTTGCTGAAACGGGCCTGCGGCGGCGCCTGCGGCGGCAGCGGCGTGTACCCGGGGACGCCTTCCTTGAAGGCGGCGACGAGCCCGTTGTCGACGCTGGTCAGGCCCTTCAGGGTCAGCTGCGCCATGAAGCGCGTCGCGGAACTCTGCTGGCCGGACGAATTCACGCCGTTGGCGGCGCGCTGCACGCCGACCCCGAGCGCCCAGCAGTCGGCATCGTACTGGAAGCCGACCAGACCGTCGACCACGCGCTGGCTGGCCAGATCGTAGTTGAAACGGCCCACCGCGTAGAGCCGGCGCGTGATCGGCCACTGGCCCGAGATCAGGATCTGGTTGATCGGCTCGTTGTCGAGCGTGGTGTTCGCGCGCGTGTAGCGGTACGCCACGTTGATCACGCGTCGCTCGGCCGGGCTGAAGCCGAAGCCGATGCTCGACTTCACGAGCTGGTTGTTGTCGGCGTTGTACTGGAAGGCCGTTTCGGAGGCGAAACCGGCGCCGAGCTTGATCGACGCGCCGAGGATCAGGTCCGAATGGCGTGCCTGGGTGGCCGGCTGCGACTGCCCGAGCGTGACGCGCTGGTCGGTGAAGTAGTACTGCTGCGCGATCACGAAGCGCGCGCGCTCGTCGCCGGTGGCCGGATTCAGGAAGCGCGTGGTCAGCGCGGCCGTCAGGCGGTTCTCGTCGGCGATCCGGTCGTTACCGACGAAGGTGTTGGTCGTGAAGATCTCGGCCAGCCCGAAATCCGACTCGGCCGTGTCGAACAGCGGCGCGGCGAGCTGGTTGCGATACGGCGTGTAGACGTAGAACAGCCGCGGCTCGAGCGTCTGGATGAAGTCCTGGCCGAACAGGCGCACCGAGCGGTCGAACACGAGGCCGGTGTCGAGCGACAGCGTCGGGATCGAGTAGGTGAAGCGCTTCGGCTGCCCCGCGATGCCGCCCGTGGTGGTGCTCAGGTCGTAGGACGCGATGTGCAGTTGCGCCTTCGGCACGAAGAAGTAACCGGGACCGTACACGCCATAGGACACGTACGGGTTGAACATCACGCGGTCGCCTTCCGGCTGGTCCGCGGTGGTGATCCGGAAGCGCGTGTAGTCGGCCTCGGCGCCGAAGTCGAAGCCGCCCACGTCGTACTTGGTGTACTTGACGTTCAACTGCGGCTCGCGGCCGTACGGCGCATACGACGGCGGCAGCGTCTGCCAGTGCTGCTCGCGCGCGAGCACCGACCACGGACCGTTGTTGTACGTGAGGCCGACCTCCTGCTGATACAGGGTCTGCGTGCCGTTGACGAACTGGTTGGTCGAGCCGAGGTCTTCCGGATAGGTGTTGTCCGAGACCTTGTTGTAATAGATGTAGCCGCCGAAGCCGCCGCCGAAGTTCTGCTGGTGCTGCCAGTAGATCGCGTAGCGGTTCGTCTTGGTCAGGTGATCGTCGGGCAGGAACTCGCCCGTGAACGAGCCCGAGTAGTTCGGCGACAGGTAGCGGAATTCGGCGCGCGTGAAGAAGCCGCGCTTCGAGATGATTTCCGGCGTCAGCGTCAGGTCGCGATTCGGGGCGATGTTGAAGTAGTACGGCATCGCCAGCTCGAAGCCGTTGGTCGAACTGAGCGACACCGTGGGCGGCAGGAAGCCGCTGCGGCGGTCGCCCGACAGCGGAAACGTCAGCCACGGGCTCGCGAAGATCGGCACGCCCTCGAAGAACAGCATGCCATTGTGCGCCACGCCTTCGTCGGCACCGGTATCGAATTCGAACTTGCTGCCCTTGATGTACCAGGCCGGATCCGCGCACTGGCAGGCCGAATAGGTCGCGTCGGTCAGCACCGAGCGCTCGCTGTCGAGCAGCTCCGCCTTCTGCGCGCTACCCGCGCCGCCGGTGCTCGTGAAGCGGTACTTCGGCGTGGTCATGGTGCCCTGGGTCGCCTCGACCTTCAGGTGCGCCTCGGGGCCGTAGAACGTCGATCCGCTGCCCGACACCGTGACCTTGCCGTAGGCATCGGCCATGTAGGTGTCCTGATCGTAGTGCAGCGCGTCGGCCTTCACCACGGACGTGCCGCGGCGCAGCTCGGCCGAACCCTTGGCGGCGAGATCCTGGTCGGTGGTGCCGCTCGTGTGGTCGGCCAGCACGAAGCCGGCCGGCTTGCTGCCGGCGCGCAGCGGATGTTCCTCGAGCTGCGGCGCGAGACGCAGGTCCCACGGCGACGTGCCGAGCGGCTGCGCAGCGGCGGCCGAGCCGGCGAGTTGCGCCTGCGCCACCGCCGGCACGAAGCCGGGCACGGCGAGCAGGGCGACCGCGAGGCGCCGTTTGCGGATCGCGGGCTCGCGGCTGGATACGAGCTGGAAAATCGTTTTGGGCGGCATCGATATCGGGCGAGTCGGCCCCGCGCGGCTCCCCGCTGTCGCACGCCGCCCCCAGCGCAATCGGACCGTGACTGCGACGGACGCACACGAGGGAAGGCGATCGGCGGGCGGCTGGGCGGGCTGCAGGCGCGCTGCGGCCCCGCAACCGGCAGGGATGACACGGGACGCGTCAAAAAAGTCGTGGGGTATTATATGGCAAGACGTTCCCCCCTCCCGCGAGTTTCCGTTTCCGCAAGTTTCCGCCTCGATGACGCTCCCTTCCGCTGCCCCCGCTCCCGCCGCCGAAAGCCCCGACGCCCGCCGCGAGCAGCTGCTCGCCTGGCTCGCCGGCTTCGCCGAGCGCCACGCGCTCGCGCTCGACACGCTCGCGCCCGCCTCGGCCGATGCGAGCTTCCGGCGCTACTTCCGGCTCGCGAGCGGCACGGCGGCCAGCGGCACCGCGATCGCCGTGGACGCGCCGCCGCCCGAGAAGTGCCGCGAGTTCGTGCAGATCGCCGGCCTGCTCGCCGCGGCCGGGCTGCATGCCCCGCAGGTGCTCGAGCACGATTTCGAGGCCGGCTTCATGCTCGTTACCGATCTCGGCACCGCCACCTACATCGGCGCGCTCGATCCGGCCGACCCGGCCGCCGCGAAGCCATTGTTCCGGGACGCGCTCGACGCGCTCGTGAAATGGCAGCTCGCCTCGCGCGAGCAGGTGCTGCCGGCCTTCGACGAGGCCTTCCTGCGCCGCGAGATGGAGCTGATGCCCGAGTGGTACGTGGGCCGCCACCTCGGCAAGACGCTCGACGACCGCCAGCGCGGCGTGCTCGACCGCACCTTCGCGCTGCTGGTGGCCAACGCGCTCGCCCAGCCGCAAGGCTTCATGCTGCGCGATTTCATGCCCCGCAACCTGATGATCGCCGAGCCGAACCCGGGCGTGCTCGATTTCCAGGATGCCGTGTGGGGGCCGCTCGCCTACGACGTGGTGTCGCTGCTGCGCGACGCGTTCATCAGCTGGGACGAGGCATTCGAGCTCGACTGCTTCGTGTATTACTGGGAACGCGCACGGGCGGCCGGGCTGCCGGTCGAGGCCGACTTCGGCGAGTTCTACCGCCAGCTGGAATGGACCGGCCTGCAGCGCCACATCAAGGTGCTCGGCCTGTTCCCGCGCATCCATTACCGCGACGGCAAGCCGCGCTATCTCGACGATCTGCCGCGCTTCCTCGGCTATGCGCGCAAGGTCGCGCGCCGCTACCGGCCGCTCGCACCGTTCGCGAACCTGCTCGATGAACTCGAGGGGCAGCCGTCCGTCGAGGTCGGCTACACGTTCTGAGCGTCGGCGCCCTGCCGAACTTCCGTCCTTCCGACTCCCGCCCGCCCCGATGACCGCCAAGCTCGATACCGCCATGATCTTCGCCGCCGGACGCGGCGAACGCATGCGCCCGCTGACCGACCTGTGCCCGAAACCGCTGCTCGAAGTGGGCGGCAAGCCGCTGATCGTCTGGCAGATCGAACGGCTCGCCGCGGCCGGTTTCGCGACGATCGTGATCAACCACGCCTGGCTCGGCGCGCAGATCGAGGCCGCGCTCGGCGACGGCGCGCGCTGGGGCGTGCGCCTGCGCCATTCGCCCGAGGGCGAGGCGCTCGAGACGGCCGGGGGCATCGCCCAGGCGCTGCCACTGCTGGCCGGCGAGGACGACGAGGACGATGCAACCGGGCGATCGCCGGTGTTCCTGGCCGTGAGCGGCGACGTGTTCTGCGAATTCGACTACGCCGCGCTGCGCGAGCGCGCCGCTGCGATGGCCGCGCTCGACGCGCCGGGCCTGCATCTCGTGATGGTGCCGAACCCCGCTTTCCACCCGAACGGCGATTTCGCGCTCGACGCGCAGGGCCGGCTCGCGCTCGACGGCGACGCGCCGCGCTACACGTTCGGCAACATCGGCCTGTACGACCGGCGCATGTTCGCCGACCTGCCGCCCGGCACGCGGCGCGCGCTCACGCCGTACTACCGCGACACGATCGCGGCCGGCCGCGCGAGCGGCGAGCTGTACGAAGGGATCTGGGAGAACGTCGGCACGCCGGCGCAGCTCGCCGCGCTCGACCGGACGCTGCGCGAGGAGCGCTGAGCGGCGGGCCCGAACCCGCCGCGCCCGACGCTCAGGCGCGAGGCGCGGCGCCCGAAACCGGCTCGGCCGATGCCGCCGGCGCCGCCTCGCGCTGTTGCTGCTGGAGCGCCCACATCTGCGCGTAATGGCCGCCCGCGCGCACCAGCGCGTCGTGCGTGCCGCGCTCCACGATCCGCCCGCGATCCATCACGATGATCTGCGCCGCGTGCACGACCGTGGACAGCCGGTGCGCGATCACGAGCGTGGTGCGATGCTGCGCGATCTGCTCGAGCTCCTGCTGGATCGCGCGCTCCGAGCGCGAATCGAGCGCCGAGGTGGCCTCGTCGAACACCAGCACCGGCGGGTTCTTCAGGATCGTGCGCGCGATCGCCACGCGCTGCTTCTCGCCGCCCGACAGCTTCAGCCCGCGCTCGCCGACGGTCGTGTCATAGCCGTTCGGCAGGCTTTCCACGAAGGCGTGGATGTGCGCCGCGCGCGCCGCCGCGATCACCTCCTCGCGGCTCGCCTCGGGGCGCCCGTAGGCGATGTTGTAGTGGATCGTGTCGTTGAACAGCACCGTGTCCTGCGGCACGATGCCGATCGAGGCGCGCAGCGAATCCTGGGCGACGTCGCGCAGGTCCTGCCCGTCGATCGTGATCGCGCCGCCCGTGGCGCGGTCCAGATCGTAGAAGCGGAACAGCAGCCGCGACAGCGTGGACTTGCCGGAGCCGCTGTGGCCGACCACGGCCGTGGTGGTGCCGGCCGCGATCGTGAAATCCACGTCGTGCAGGATCTGCCGTGCCGGCTCGTAGGCGAAATCGACGTGCGAGAAGCGCACCTCGGCGCCGCGCACCGCGAGCGGCGGCGCGCCCGGCGTGTCGGCCACCTCCTGCGGCGCGGACAGCAGCGTGAACATGCGGTCCATGTCGGTCAGGCTCTGCTTGAGCTCGCGGTACACGATGCCGAGGAAGTTCAGCGGGATGTAGAGCTGCAGCATGAAGGTGTTGATCAACACCAGGTCGCCGAGCGTCAGATGGCCGGCCAGCACGCCCTGCGTGGCGCGCCACAGGATCAGCACGAGCCCCACGCCGATGATCGCCTGCTGACCGAAGTTCAGCAGCGACAGCGAGCGCTGCGAGCGGATCGCCGCCTGCCGGTAGCGCCGCAGGTTCTCGTCGTAACGATTCGCCTCCCACGCCTCGTTGCCGAAGTACTTCACGGTTTCGTAGTTGATCAGCGAATCGATCGCGCGCGAGCTGGCCTTCGAGTCGAGCTCGTTCATGGTGCGACGGAAGTGCGTGCGCCACTCGGTCACCTTGATCGTGAACACCACGTAGCCGGCCAGCGCGCCGAGCGTGATCACCGCGTACCAGGCGTCGTACTTCACGACGAAGAAGCCGAGCACGAGCCCCACCTCGATCAGCGTGGGCAGGATGCTGTACAGCGAATACGAAATCAGCTGCTGGATGCCGCGCGTGCCGCGCTCGATGTCGCGCGTCATGCCGCCGGTCTGGCGATCGAGGTGAAAGCGCAGCGACAGGCCGTGCAGATGCCGGAACACCTGCAGCGCGAGCTGGCGCACCGCGCTTTCGGTCACCTTCGCGAACAGGATCTCGCGCAGCTCGGTAAACAGCGAGGTGGACAGCCGCACCAGCGCATAGGCCACCACCAGCAGCCCGATGCCGCCCGCCAGCACGATCGGCGCCGACTGCTCGGCGCGGCCGAGCGCCTGCAGGTGCTGCACCGGCGAGAGGCCGTCCACGATGCGCTTCATCACGATCGGCACGCCGAGGTTCGCGAGTTTCGCGCCGATCAGGCACGACAGCGCAAGCAGCACGCGGCCCTTGTAGGTGGTCAGGTACGGCAGCAGCGAGCGGATCGTCTGCCAGTCGTTGCGCGGGCCGGAGGCGGCCGGCGCGGGCTCGGGGGAAGCGGGAAAGCGGCGCATGGGGGGACGGGTGCGCATGCCGTCGGCGAGGGGCCGGACACGCGCTTTCTCGTACAATTTCGGAATGTCATATTGTCGCAGAAGCCGATTCGCATCGCTGCCCGTTCGGGCGGCCGGCGCCGGCCGTCAACCCGGGGAACCCAAGTCATGACCGATTCGTCGCCGCAACTCCCGCAGCAGCAGCCCACGCTGCGCGTCGTCCCGCAACCGTCCGACGCCAACGTCCACGGCGACGTGTTCGGCGGCTGGATCATGTCGCAGGTCGACATCGCCGGCTCGATCCCGGCCGCCCGGCGCGCCAACGGCCGCGTGGCGACCATCGCCGTGAATTCGTTCCTGTTCAAGCAGCCCGTGTTCGTCGGCGATCTGGTCAGCTTCTACACGCAGATCGTCAAGACCGGCAACACCTCGATCACGATCGGCGTGGAAGTGTACGCGCAGCGCATGGGGCTCGCCGCCGAGGTGGTGAAGGTGACCGAGGCGACGCTGACCTACGTGGCCACCGATTCGGAGCGCCGCCCGCGCGCGCTGCCGCCGATCGCCTGATCGCCTGATCGACGAGATGCGCCGGCGCCTGGCTCAGGCGCCGGCCAGCCCGAATTCGCGCATCGCCGGCACAAAGTCGTGATTGAGCTTCGGCTTGCGCGACAGCTTGGCCAGCACGTAGCGCACGAAGGGCGCGAGCGCGGCCCAGCGCGCGGGCTCGGGCGCCGGCAGCGCGGCCAGCGCGCATTGCGCGATCAGCGCCGGCGGCACCACCGACACGTCGGCCCAGGCCGGCGCCGCTTCCGGTGTGAAATGCTCGATTTCGCCTCCCGCGTGCGTGGCGATCAGCGTCGCCAGCGTCTGGGCGAATGCGTCCTCCTCACCCCCTTCCCCAGCTTCCGGCTCGGCCGGAAAGCGCGCGAGCAGCCGGCGCTCCGCATGCGGCAGCCACTGCCACTGATCGAGCGAGAGGCGCAGCCCGCAACGGTCCAGGTGAAAACGCACGATCATCGGGATGAACGCGAAATCCTCCGACGATTCGATTTCGAACGCGAACAGCAGCGGCGTGTCGCTGAGCTTCATGGGTTTTCCGGTGATGGAGGGGATGCGGCGGCGGCCGGCGCAAGTCGCGCCGATCCGGTATTGTAGAACCCGCCGAACCCGTCCCGCCCGCTGGAGCCCGCGTTGAACCCGTCCCCCGAATCGCTCGCCCCCCTCGCCCCTCTCGATCCTCAGGAGCCGAACGGCACCGTCGAGGTGGCGATCTCGCGCCATCGCGGCGCCGAGGTGGCCGCCACCGCCGATCACGTCGGCCAGGAATGGCCGGTCGCCCTGGTCTTCAACGGCATCTCGCACGCGGTGATGATGTGCACGCCGCGCGATCTCGAGGCGTTCGCGGTGGGCTTCGCGATATCGGAAGGCATCGTCGCGCGCGGCGCCGACATCAAGGACATCGAGGTGGTGCTGCACACCGAAGCGACGATCCCGCACGCGGAAGTCCATCTCGAGGTGGTGCAGCCGGCGTTTCTCGCGCTGAAGGAGCGGCGCCGCGCGCTGGCCGGTCGCACCGGCTGCGGGGTGTGCGGCATCGAGAGCATCGACCTGCTCGATCTCGCACCCGAACGCGTGCCCGTCACCGGCTTTCTCGAGCGGCTCGCACCCGACGCGCTGGCCACCGCCGCGCGCGGCCTGCCCGCCCATCAGGCGCTGACGAAGCTCACGGGCGGCCTGCACGCGGCCGCCTGGTGCGATGCGAGCGGCGCGATCCGCTGTGCGTTCGAGGACGTGGGCCGCCACAACGCACTCGACAAGCTGATCGGCCATCTCGTGCTGACGCGCGCCGATTTCGGCGACGGCTTCGTGTTCCTGTCGAGCCGCGCGAGCTACGAGCTCGTGCGCAAGGCCGCGCGCATGGGCATCGCGCTGGTGGCGACGATCTCCGCGCCGTCCTCGCTCGCGCTCGCGATCGCGAAGGAAGCGGGGCTGCGGCTCGTGAGTTTCTGCCGCGAGAGCGGCTACGTGGATTACGGCACGGCGTGATACGCCGTTACGCCCGCCTGTCGGAGGATACGAGATGGAACGCGACGAGACACGCAACACGGCCTGCCCTGCGATGCACGCGATGCGCACGGTGAAGGCCGTCGCGCCGCCCGCGGACAGCCGCATCGCGCCGCGCTACGCGGGCGCGCATCTGGTCGACGCCTTCGCGGTGCCCCTGCCCGCCTCGGCGCACACGCTCGACATCGACACGCTCGCGCAGCTCATGTTCGGCAACCCGTCCGACGGGTTCCGCGCGCTGCTCGCGCTGCGTGATCGCCTGATGGCCGGCTTCGGCGTGAAGACCTCGGCGGCGATGCGCGAGACGCTGCGCGCCGAACAGGCCGAGCACATCGATTTCTTCCGAGTGCTGTCGCGCGCGCCCGCCGAGCTCGTGGTGGGCGATTCGGACCGGCATCTCGATTTCCAGTGCTCGCTGCTGCGCCGTGCGATACCCGGCGACGGCACGCGCACCGAGCTCGTGGCGACCACCGTCGTGCACTGTCACAACCGGCTCGGCCGCACCTACCTGCGCGTGATCGCGCCGTTTCACCGCGCGGTGGTGCGCTCGCACCTGAGCCGCGCGGCGCTCGCACTCGCCGCCGCACCGGCTTGATGCCGCCAGTTCGTCAGGAAAACTGACGGAAATCCGGCTTGCGCTTCTCGAGGAACGCGCCGATCGCCTCGCGCGCCTCGGGGGCGCGCAACATCTCGCCGAAATGCTTCGCCTCCTCGGCCATGCGCGCGGCCACCTCCACCGTGCTGCCGGTGCGCTTGAGGAGTGCCTTGGTCACGCGCAGCGACGAGGCCGGCAGCGCCGCGAGCTTGTGCGCCTGCGCGAGCGCGAACGCATCGAGCTCGGCGGCCGGCAACACGCGATTGACGAGGCCGATGCGATGCGCCTCGAGCGCATCGAAGGCCTCGCCGAGCATCAGCTTCTCGGCCGCCACCTGATGGCCGGCCAGGCGCGCGAGCAGCAGGCTCGAGGCCGCCTCGGGGCACAGCCCGAGCTGCGTGAACGGCAGCGACAGCTTCGCCGTGTCGGCCGCGTAGACGAGATCGCAATGCAGCAGCATCGTCACGCCCACGCCCACCGCGATGCCGGGCACGGCCGCCACGATCGGCTTGGCCGCGGTGCTGATGCGATCGAGGAACTGGAACACCGGCGCATCGCCCGAGGTCGGCGGCGCCTTCATGAAATCCTCGAGATCGTTGCCGGCGCTGAAGTTGCCCTCGCTGCCGCGAATCAGGATCACGCGCACCGCGGCATCTTCCTGCGCGGCCGCGAGCGCATCGGCCATCGCCTGGTACATCGCCGCCGTGATCGCGTTCTTCTTCGCCGGGCGCGCGATCGTGATCGTCATGACGTCGTTCGCGACATCGGTCTGGATATCCATCTCACCGTCTCCTCGTATCTCGATCCATGAAAAAGGCGGTGCGCGAGCAGGCTGCCCGCGCACCGCCGTGGTCGGGTGCGTGACCCGCCTTACAGCCGTTCGATGATGCCGGCGGCGCCCATGCCGGTGCCGACGCACATCGTCACCATGCCGTACTTCAGGTTGCGGCGGCGCAGCGCGTGCACCACGGTCGAGGCGCGGATCGCGCCGGTCGCGCCGAGCGGGTGGCCGAGCGCGATCGCGCCGCCCATCGGATTGACCTTCGACGGATCGAGGCCGAGGTCGCGGATCACCGCCAGCGACTGCGCGGCGAACGCCTCGTTCAGCTCGATCCAGTCGATGTCGTCCTGCTTGAGGCCGGCGGCCTTCAGCGCGGCGGGAATCGCTTCCTTCGGGCCGATGCCCATGATCTCGGGCGGCACGCCGCGCACCGCGAAGCTCACGAAGCGCGCGAGCGGCGTCAGATCGAACTGCCTGAGCACCTTCTCGGACACGACGATCAGCGCGCCGGCGCCGTCGGAAGTCTGCGAGCTGTTGCCGGCCGTCACCGAGCCCTTGTTGGCGAACACCGTGCGCAGCTTGGCCAGGCCTTCCCGCGAGGTGTCAGCCCGCGGGCCCTCGTCGAGCCGCAGCTCGCGCGTCTTCACGTCCACCTCGCCGGTGGCGAGGTTCGGGAAGCGCTCGGTGATCGTGTACGGCGCGATCTCGTCGGCGAATTCGCCGGCCTCCTGCGCCGCGAACGCCTTGCGATGCGACTCCACCGCGAACGCGTCCTGATCCTCGCGGCTCACCTTCCACTGCTCGGCCACGCGCTCGGCGGTCAGGCCCATGCCGTAGGCGATGCCGACGTCCTCGTTGCGCTCGAAGATGTGCGGTGACAGCGAGGGCTTGTTGCCCATCATCGGCACCATGCTCATCGATTCGCAACCGCCCGCGATCAGCGCGTCGGATTCGCCCACGCGAATGCGGTCGGCCGCCATCGCCAGCGCGGTGATGCCCGAAGCGCAGAAGCGGTTGACCGTCACGCCGCCGACCGTGTTCGGCAGGCCGGCCAGCAGCGCGCCCATGCGCGCCACGTTCAGGCCCTGCTCGGCTTCGGGGATCGCGCAACCGACGATCGCGTCCTCGATCAGCTTCGTGTCGAGACCGGGCACCTGGGCGACCGCGGCGCGGATCGCGTGCACCAGCAGCTCGTCCGGGCGCGTGTTCTTGAACGCACCGCGCGGCGCCTTGCCGATCGGCGTGCGGCTCGCGGCGACGATGTATGCGTCTTGCAGCTGTTTGCTCATTTGTGGCTCCTGTCGGCCGGCGGCGCGCGTCGCGCGCGGCCGGCTTCATGCAAGGTTGTTCGCGTCGCTCAGTTGCGCACCGGCTTGCCGGTCTGCAACATGCCCATGATCCGCTCCTGCGTCTTCTGCGTGCCGAGCAGCTCGACGAACGCGCGGCGCTCGAGCGCGAGCAACCACGCCTCGTCCACCGCGCTGCCGGCCTCCACGTCGCCGCCGCACACGGCTTCGGCGATGCGGCTCGCGATCTTGAAGTCGTGCTCGCTGATGAAGCGGCCGTCGCGCATGTTCACGAGCTGCGCCTTGATGGTCGAGATCGCCGAGCGGCCCGCCACCGGAATCGCGGTGGCCTTCAGCGGGGCCCGGTAGCCAGTGTCGGCCAGCGCGCGCGCTTCCTTCTTCGCCACGTCGAGCAGCTCGAACACGTTGAACACGATCGTGTCCGACGGCTTCACGTAGCCCATCGCGCGCGCATCGTGCGCCGAGGCCGAGACCTTCGCCATCGCCGCGTTCTCGAACGACTTCGTGACGAACTTCAGGATGTCGGTGGTCGCGCCCGCGGCGGTGGCCGCCTCGGCCGCGCGCAGCGCCGCTTCCTTCAGGCCGCCGCCGGCCGGCACCAGGCCCACGCCCACTTCCACGAGGCCCACGTAGCTCTCGACGTGCACGACGCGCTTCGCGCTGTGCAGCATCAGCTCGCAACCGCCGCCGAGCGCGATGCCCGACACGGCCGCCACCACCGGCACGTTCGAATACTTCACGCGCAGCATGCCGTCCTGGAATTTCTTCACGAACGGCTCGATGCCCTTCGCGCCGCCCATCATGAAGGCCGGCATCGCCTCCTCGAGGTTCGCGCCGGCCGAGAACGGGCCGCCCGGCGTGCCGAGCTTCAGCGAGGTCGGCTGCCAGATCACCACGGCCTTGTACTCCTGCTCGGCCAGCTCGATCGCCTGCGTCAGGCCGTCGATCACGCCAGGGCCGATGGTGTTCATCTTCGACTTGAACGACACGATCACCACGTCGTCCTCGCCCGCGCGATCGTCCACCCAGGCACGCACGGAATCGGTCTCGAACAGCGTCTTGCCCCAGCTCTTCGGATCGCGCCCGGCCTCGCCCACCAGCGGCGCGCGGAACACCTGGCGCTGATACACGGGCAGATCGGAGCGCGGCACGAAGCGCGCGGCCGCCGGCGACCACGAACCTTCGTCGGTATGCACGCCGCCCTTCTCGGCCACGGTGCCCTCGAGCACCCACGACGGCAGCGGCACGTTCGCGAGCGCCTTGCCGGCCGCGACGTCCTCCTGCACCCACTCGGCCACCTGCTTCCAGCCGGCCGACTGCCAGCCCTCGAACGGGCCCTCGTTCCAGCCGAAGCCCCAACGGATCGCGAGGTCCACGTCGCGCGCGTTGTCGGCGATCGATTCGAGATGCACGCCGATGTAATGGAACACGTCGCGGAACACGGCCCACAGGAACTGGCCGTGCGGATGGGTCGACTCGCGCAGCAGCTTCAGGCGCTCGGCCGGCGGGCGCTTCAGGATGCGCGCGACGGTTTCGTCGGCCTTCGCGCCGCCGTCCACGTAGCTGCCCGACTTCGGATCGAGCACCTTGATCGCCTTGCCGTCCTTCTTGTAGAAGCCCGCGCCGGTCTTCTGGCCCAGCGCGCCCTGCTTCACGAGCTCGGCCAGCACGGGCGGGGTTTCGTACACGGGGAAGAACGGATCGTCGGCGAGGTTGTCCTGCATCGTCTTGATCACGTGGGCCATGGTGTCGAGGCCCACCACGTCGGCGGTGCGGAACGTGGCCGACTTGGCGCGGCCCAGGCGCACGCCGGTCAGGTCGTCCACCTCGTCGAAGCGCAGGCCGAACTTCGCGGCCTCGGTGATCACGGCGAGGATCGAGAAGATGCCGACGCGGTTCGCGATGAAGTTCGGCGTGTCCTTCGCGCGCACCACGCCCTTGCCCACCACGCTGGTCAGGAAGGTCTCGAGCTGGTCGAGGATCTCGGGGCGCGTGTGCGCGGTCGGGATCAGTTCCACCAGGTGCATGTAGCGCGGCGGATTGAAGAAGTGCACGCCGCTGAAGCGCGCCTTCAGCTCATCGGGGAAACCGTCGGACAGGGCCGTGATCGACAGGCCCGAGGTGTTCGACGCGAAGATCGCGTTCGGGCCCAGATGCGGCGCGACCTTCTTGTACAGGTCGTGCTTCCAGTCCATGCGCTCGGCGATCGCCTCGATCACGAGATCGCATTCGGCGAGCTTGCCGAGGTCGTCCTCGTAGTTGGCCGGCTCGAGGTATTTCGCGTCGTCCTTGACGCCGAACGGCGCGGGCGACAGCTTCTTGAGGTTCTCGATCGCCTTCAGCGCGATCGCGTTCTTGGGGCCTTCCTTGGCCGGCAGATCGAACAGCAGCACCGGCACGCGCGCGTTGACGAGATGTGCGGCGATCTGCGCGCCCATCACGCCGGCGCCGAGCACGGCGACCTTGCGAATGATGAAATTGCTCACGGGATTCCTCCGGATTGGACCGCGCGTCGCGCCCGGCGGGCGGCACTCGGACGACGCGGCTTGAGTGTGCGAGGCACGCCCGGGGCGCCCCGCCGCGTGCGCTCGGCACGTGGCGACAACGGCCCGGGCCGCGGATCAGAACAGCGCTTCGTCGACTTCCATCATCGTCTTCGAGCCGGCGCGCGCGGCGCGGATCGTCGACGCCGTCTCCGGCAGCAGGCGCGCGAAGTAGAAACGCGCGGTGGCCAGCTTCGACTTGTAGAACGGATCGCCCGACGCTTCCTTGTCGAGCGCGAGGCGCGCCATGCGGGCCCAGAAGTAGGAGAACACCAGGTGGCCGGCCGTGCGCAGGTAGGGCACGGCGGCGGCACCGACCTCGTCCGGGTTCTGCATCGCCTTCATGCCGATTTCCATGGTCAGCTTCTGCATCTTCTCGCCGAGGTCGGCGAGAGGATTCACGAACTCGGCCATTTCCGGCTTCACGCCCTCGGCTTCCACGAACTCGGTCACGAGCGCGCCGAACTTCTTGAGCTTCGCGCCCATGTCGCCGAGCACCTTGCGGCCGAGCAGGTCGAGCGCCTGGATCGAGTTGGTGCCTTCGTAGATCATGTTGATGCGCGCATCGCGCACGTACTGCTCCATGCCCCATTCGGAGATGAAGCCGTGGCCGCCGTAGATCTGCATCGCGTGGTTGGTGCACTCGAACGCATTGTCGGTCAGAAAGGCCTTGATGATCGGGGTGAGCAGCGCGACCAGATCGGCCGACTCCTTGCGCACGGCCTCGTCGCCGTGCGACAGCTCCTTGTCGATCTGCAGCGCGGACCAGTACGTGAACGCGCGCGCGCCTTCGGCATAGGCCTTCTGCGTGAGCAGCATGCGGCGCACGTCCGGGTGCACGATGATCGGGTCGGCCGCCTTTTCCGGCGCCTTCGGGCCGGTCAGCGAACGCATCTGCAGGCGTTCCTTCGCGTAGGTCAGCGAGTTCTGATAGGCGATCTCGGTCAGGCCCAGGCCCTGCATGCCCACGCCGAGGCGCGCCGCGTTCATCATCACGAACATCGCGTTGAGGCCCTTGTTCGGCTCGCCCACGAGCCAGCCCTTCGCGCCGTCGAGGTTCATCACGCAGGTGGCGTTGCCGTGGATGCCCATCTTGTGCTCGATCGAGCCGCACTTGATGCCGTTGCGCTCGCCCGGTTCGCCCGATGCGTCGGGGATGAACTTCGGCACGATGAACAGCGAGATGCCCTTGGTGCCCTGCGGCGCATCCGGCAGGCGCGCCAGCACGAGATGGACGATGTTCTTCGCCATGTCGTGTTCGCCGCTCGAGATGAAGATCTTGGTGCCGCTGATCGAATAGGCGCCGTCGGAGGTGGGCTCGGCCTTGGTGCGCAGGATGCCGAGGTCGGTGCCGCAATGCGGCTCGGTCAGGCACATCGTGCCGGTCCATTCGCCCGACACGAGCTTCGGCAGGTATTGCTGCTGCAGTTCCGGCGCGCCGTGCGCGTGCAGGCATTCGTAGGCGCCGTGCGAGAGGCCCGGATACATCGTCCAGGCCTGGTTCGCCGAATTCATCATTTCGTACAGCGCATTGTTGACGAACGCGGGCAGGCCCTGGCCGCCGTAATCGGGATCGCAGCCGAGCGCGGGCCAGCCCGCCTCGATGTACTGCCGATACGCTTCCTTGAAGCCGGTCGGCGTCTTCACCACACCGTCGCCTTCGTACTTGCAGCCTTCGCGGTCACCCACCTGGTTGAGCGGGAACAGCACCTCGGCGCAGAACTTGCCGGCTTCCTCGAGCACCTGATTGACCGTATCCGCGTCGAGATCGGCGTGTTTCGGCATCTGCTTCAGTTCGGCTTCGACATTCAGCAACTCGTGCAGCACGAACTGCATGTCGCGCAGCGGGGCAACGTACTGTCCCATGACTCTCTCCAAAGATAGGGCAACGGCTCGGGCCACGCGCGGCGTCAACGCACCGCTACCGGCTCTCGCTCTGATACGAAACGATCGTCTTTTCCAGCGCGGCCCAGGTCAGGCGCACCCCGTCCGGCAGATGCAGGAAGCGGGCGTCGTGATGCAGGCCGAGCGTGAAGCTGTACAACTCGAAGAGCATCACGTCCGGATCGGTATCCGGGCGCAGATGCCCCTCGTCCTTCGCCTGCGAAATCGCGCGCAGCAGCGCGGCACGCCACGCGGTCACGCTCGCGATCAACTGCTCGCGCACCAGGCTGTCGGGCCGGTCGTCGTACTCCACCGCGCCGCTGATGTAGATGCAGCCGGTGGTGACCTCCTGGATGCGCTTCTCGATCCAGCGCGCCAGCATCGCGCGCAGGCGGGGCAGACCGCGCGGCTCGCGCAGGCTCGGAAAGAACACCTCGCTCTCGAAGCGACGGTGATACTCGCGCACGACCTCCACCTGCAGGTCCTCGCGCGATCCGAAGTGCGCGAACACGCCGCTCTTGCTCATCTGCATGCGCTCGGCCAGCAGGCCGATCGTCAGACCTTCCAGCCCGTCACGGCTGGCGAGGTCCAAAGCAGCTTCGAGTATCGCGGCACGCGTCTGTTCGCCTTTTCGCATAAGCTTGATGTCTAAACCGTTCACGGGTCATCCAGAAAATCGAACGGCCGTACTATTATTGAGTGCGGCCGTCGTTCGAACAAGGAAATTATTAGATACCGGTGTCTAACCGCCCGCTATTGTTGTCAGGTTCGGGCGGCACCGCAAAGCCGGGCTTTTCCGGGCCCGGCGGTGCCCTTGCGGCGGCTTTCGAAGCGCTTTCGGCGGAGCCGGCGGCGGCGCGTCAGTCGTAGCCGCCCACCGTCAGCAGCTTCATCGACCAGCGGTAGGCCGTGTAGGCGAGCCAGCTCATCAGGCGCGCGAGCGGCGGCCGCGCGGCGAAGCGCGCCGCGTCGATCTCGTGGCCCTCGGTGAAGGCGGCATCGATCGCCGCGCGCAAGGCGCGGATCTCGTCGTCGTGCTTCACGAGCACGACGTTCGCCTCGTTGTTGAGCATCAGGCTCAGCGCGTCGAGGTTCGACGAGCCGATCGTGGCCCAGTTGTCGTCGACCACCGCCACCTTGCCGTGCAGGATCGTCTTGTCGTACTCGGCGATCCGCACCCCGGCGCGCAACAATGCATGATAAAGGAACGGAACAGCCGTATCGAGCGCGGCAAATTCCTTGCGCCCGATCAGCACGCGCACCTCGAGCCCGCGCCGCGCCGCGTTGGTCAGCGCGCGTCGCAGCTTGCGACCGGGCATGAAATACGGATTCGCGAGCACCACCGATTCCCGCGCACGGCCGATCGCGGCCAGATAGGCCTTCTCGATCGCACGCCGGTTCAGCACGTTGTCGCGCGCCACGAATGCCACGCTCGGCTCGGTCAGGTTGCGCAGCGCGCTGGCCTTGATCCAGCGGTGATCACGCAGCCAGCGCCGGAAGCGCGCCGCGAATGCCTCGCTCGTCACGACCGGCGGCGTGTACTGCGCATAGCGCTTGTGACCCATGCGCACGCGATACCACTGCACCTCGAAGGCCGCGCGGATGTCGGACACGGCCGGCCCGGCCAGCTCCACCGCGAAATCCCAGCGCGGATACGGCAGGGTTTCGCCGTTCTGGTCGAAGTCGTCGACGATGTTGATGCCGCCGCAGAACGCGTAGGCGTCGTCGACGCAGGCGAGCTTGCGGTGCGTGCGCGAGAAGCCGAAGCGGCCGAACAGGTAGCGGTTGTAGATGCGATGCTCGATGCCGGCCTCGGCCCAGCCCTCGAACAGCGGCAGGCGCGCGGTGCCCACGCCGTCGGTGATCACCCGCACGTGCACGCCGCGCGCGGCCGCGCGCAACAGCGCGTCGGACACGAGGCGGCCGGCCGGATCGTCGCAGAAGATGTAGGTTTCAAGCAGCACCGACTGCGATGCGGCATCGATGCGGCGCACCAGCCGCGGAAAGAAATCGGCGCCGCCGTCGCACAGCGTGACGGTGTTGCCCGACGAGAACGCGAGCCGCGAGGAGGAGCCGCGCTCCTGCAGGAACAGGTCGCGCAGCTGGGCGAGCCGCAGCCGCCGGCCGCCGCTCATGCGCGGCGGGCCGCGAGCCGCTCGGGCAACTGCAGGATCGCCTCGGCGTTGGACGGCGAATAGCAGCGCGCGGCCGCCTCCTCGTAGGGCAGCCAGACGTGATCGGTGTGCTCGCGCGGCGACAGCGTGACGGGAATCCCGGCCGGCACCTCGAGGCTGAACCAGTGCTCGGTGTTGCGCGTGACGCCGGCCGCGTAGCGGTGCAGGTAATGCGGATAGATCGCGTAGTCGATCTGGTGGCGCCAGTCGTGCAGGGCCTCGACCGGCACGGCCGCGCTGCCCACCACGATGCCGGTTTCCTCGCCCACCTCGCGCGCGGCGGTGGCGGCGAGCGGCTCGTCGAGCCAGTCCTTCGCGCCCGTCACCGATTGCCAGAAGCCGGGCTGATCGGCGCGCTTGATGATCAGCACGTCGAGCGCGGCGGTGTGGATCACGACCAGGACGGATTCGGGGATTTTCGGCGGCTTCGTCATGAGATGCGGTGCGACGGCCGGCGCATCGCAGCGCGACGCAGGCCAGCCGGGGCTTTCGGAACTTTCGGGACCGGCAGACTGTACCGCAAAACGGTGGCCGGCGCGTGTCGGCCGAGGCCGGCGGCACGGGAAATCGCGCCGGACCGGCGCGGGCCGGCGGGCCGGGCCCGTCGCGCTCAGCCGCGCGGCAACACGATCAGCAGTACCGACAGCGTGACGATCGAGGCGACGGTCGAAAACAGGATCGTGCGCGAGGTGACCTGCGGCTCGCGCCGGTAGAACTCGGCCAGCATGAACGGCCCGGTGCCGGTGGGCAGCGCCGCGAGCACCACCGAGATCGCCACCGCCGGGGCCGACAGATGGAACACGTGGGCGGCCAGCCACCAGGTCAGCGCGGGCTGGCCCACCAGCTTGATCGCGGTCAGCAGCAGCGCGTCGGGCAGCACGCCGTGGGCGGGCCGCTTCTCGGCCAGGAACAGGCCGAGGCTGACCAGCGCGCAGGGGCTCGCCGCGGCGCCGAGCAGCTTCAGGAAGGTTTCGGCGCTGCCCGGCAGCGGCAGGTGCGAGGCCGACATCAGCGCGCCGAGGATCGGCGAGACGATCAGCGGATTGCGGCCGAGCGAGCCGAGTACCTTCAGCGCGAGCTTGTGCGGCGCGCGCTCGCTCTGCAGGCCCACCTCGATCAGCACGATCGCGATGCCGAACAGCACGCAGGCCACGATGATCGTGACGATCGTGGTGGGCATCAGGCTGGCCGGCCCGAACACCAGCAGCGCCAGCGGGAAGCCGATGTAGCCGGTGTTCGGATAGGCGGCCGCGATCGCGTCCACGCTCGCGTCGGCCAGCGAGCGGCCGCTCGCGAGGCGCAGCGCCAGCACCGCGCCGAACACCACCGCGCAGGCGATCGAGAAAGCCGCGATGAAGCTCGGCTGATCGAGCTGCGCCCAGGTGGAGCGCGCCATCACGTCGAACAGCAGCGCCGGCAGCGCGAGCCACACCACGAAGCGGTTCAGTTCGGAGGCGGCGGTGGGACCGAGCAGGCCGCGCCGGCGGCACAGGAAACCGGCCAGGATCAGCGCGAAGATGGGAAGCAGGATGGGCAGCGTGGTGGACACGGCGAAACTCGATCAGAAAAGCAAAACGAAACCGGCACACAATGCGACGCAGGTGCAAGCCGGCACCCGGCGGCCCGGAAAGCGCATGAGGTTAACCCGCATGCTTGATACAATCCAATGCGAAAATTAAGTCAATTCGATACCTTTTCTGCATCGTGATCGACATCAAGCCGCTCCGCTACTTCGTCACCCTCGCCGAGACCGGCCATTTCGGTCGCGCCGCGGCGCGGCTGAACCTGTCGCAGCCGCCGCTGTCGAGGCAGATCGCCTCGCTCGAGGCCGCGCTCGGCGTGACGCTGGTCGAGCGCGGGCCGCGCGGCGTGACGCTGACGCCGGCCGGCGAGCGCTTTCGCGACGACGCCCGCGCGATCCTCGCCTCGCTGGAGCGTGCCGCGCATCACGCGCGGGCAGCCGCCTCGGGCGCGGCCGGCAAGCTCACGGTGGGCTTCACGATGTGCTCGGCCTACAGCGTGGTGCCGCGCTACGCGCGCGAATTCGGCGCGGCCTGGCCCGAGGTGGCACTGCATCTGCGCGAAATGGTGTCGAACGACCTGGCCGAGCAGGTGCGGAACGGCCAGATCGACGCGGCGATCCTGTTCCCGGGCGAGCCGCTGGGCGGCCTCGCGCAGCGCACCGTGGTGACCGAGCCGCTGTGCGTGGCGCTCTCGCGCGAGCATCCGCGCGCCAAGGCTCGCCGGCTGCGCATCGCGGAGCTGGCCGCCGAGCCGTTCGTGGCGGCGGTGGAGGCAGTGGCGCCCACGCTGCGCGCGGCGATCGTCGAGCATTGCCGGCAGCACGGCGGCTTCGAGCCGAACATCCGCCTGGAAGTCCAGCTGCAGCAGACGGTGCTCGGCCTCGTGGACGAAGGCGTGGGCGTGGCGCTCGTGCCGGCCTCGATGCAGCGCGCGCAATGGGCCGGCGTGGCGTTCCGGCCGCTCGTCGACGCGCCGCTGATCGAGCAGGCGCTGGTGTGGTCGCCGTCGAACCGCAACCCCTGCCTCGCGCGCTTCCTCGCGATCGCCTGAGCCCCAGGGTTCAACGTTTCGGACGAAAAAAAACCTGCCGGTGTCGCCACCGGCAGGTTGTTCGCGTCCTGCCTCGCGCGAGGCTTACGCCTTAGGCTGTTCCGGCTGACGCAGACGGATGTGCAGTTCCTTGAGCTGGCGCTCGTCCACCGGGCTCGGTGCCTGCGTGAGCAGATCCTGCGCGCGCTGCGTCTTCGGGAATGCGATCACGTCGCGGATCGAATCGGCGCCGGCCATCATCGTGACGATGCGGTCCAGACCGAACGCGATCCCGCCGTGCGGCGGCGCGCCGTACTGCAACGCGTCGAGCAGGAAGCCGAACTTCGCCTGCGCCTCTTCCGCACCGATCTTCAGCGCGCGGAACACCTTGCTCTGCACATCTTCCTGGAAGATCCGCACGGAACCGCCGCCGATTTCCCAGCCGTTCAGCACCATGTCGTAGGCCTTCGCCAGGCAGCGGCCCGGATCCGACTCGAGGTACTCGAGGTGCTCGTCCTTCGGGCTCGTGAACGGGTGGTGCGCAGCCACGTAGCGCGCGTCGTCCTCGTCGTATTCGAACATCGGGAAGTCGATCACCCACAGCGGCTTCCAGCCCGATTCGATCAGGCCGTTCGCCTTGCCGAATTCCGAGTGGCCGATCTTCAGGCGCAGCGCGCCGAGGCTGTCGTTCACCACCTTCGCGCGATCCGCCGCGAAGAAGATGATGTCGCCGTCCTGGGCGCCGGTGCGCTCGAGGATCGCGGCGATCGACGCGTCGTGCAGGTTCTTCACGATCGGGCTCTGCAGGCCGTCACGGCCCTTCGCCTTCTCGTTGACCTTGATCCAGGCCAGGCCCTTCGCACCGTAGATGCGCACGAATTCGGTATAGCCGTCGATGTCGCCACGCGTGAGCTCGCTGCCCTTCGGCACGCGCAGCGCCGCGACGCGGCCGTCCTTGGTGTTGGCCGGTGCGCTGAACACCTTGAAGTCGACGTCCTTCATCGCATCGGTCAGCTCGGTGAATTCGAGCTTCACGCGCAGGTCGGGCTTGTCCGAGCCGAAGCGCGCCATCGCTTCCGAGTAAGGCATCACCGGGAAGGTGGAATCGAGTTCGACGCCGATCGTCTTCTTGAAGACGTGGCGGATCATTTCCTCGAACAGATCGCGGATTTCCTGTTCGCCGAGGAACGAGGTCTCGCAGTCGATCTGGGTGAATTCGGGCTGACGGTCGGCACGCAGGTCTTCGTCGCGGAAGCACTTCGTGATCTGGTAGTAGCGATCGAAGTTCGCCACCATCAGCAACTGCTTGAACAGCTGCGGCGACTGCGGCAGCGCGAAGAACTGGCCCGCGTTCACGCGCGACGGCACCAGGTAGTCGCGCGCGCCTTCCGGCGTGCTCTTGGTCAGCATCGGCGTTTCGATGTCGATGAAGCCCTGCTCGTCGAGGTACTTGCGCACCTCGATCGCGACACGGTAGCGCAGACGCAGGTTGTTCTGCATGTGCGGACGGCGCAGGTCGAGCACGCGGTGCGTGAGGCGGGTGGTTTCCGACAGGTTGTCGTCGTCGAGCTGGAACGGCGGCGTGACCGACGGGTTCAGCACCGTCAGCTCGTGCGCGAGCACCTCGATCTTGCCGCTCTTCAGGCCCGCGTTGATCGTGCCGTCCGGACGGCCGCGCACGAGGCCCTTGATCTGGATGCAGAACTCGTTGCGCACGCCTTCGGCGGCCGCGAACATCTCGGCGCGATCGGGATCGCACACCACCTGCACGAGGCCTTCACGATCGCGCAGGTCGATGAAGATGACACCGCCGTGATCGCGGCGGCGATGCACCCAGCCGCACAGCGACACGGTTTGGCCCAGCAGGTGTTCGGTCACGAGACCGCAGTATTCAGTTCGCATCGACATGATGTTTGCTTTCGTTCGGTTTGATCAACGGGGCGCCGCAAGGACGCGCACCCGGGTATTACAGCGGAGGCTCGACGGGCCGACGCGCGGGCGCCGGCACGGGCACCGACGGCGCGACCACGCCCATCGAGACGATGTACTTCAGCGCGGCGTCGACCGACATGTCGAGTTCGACGACTTCGCTTTTCGGCACCATCAGGAAGAAGCCCGACGTCGGGTTCGGCGTGGTCGGCACGTACACGCTCACGAACTCTTCCTTCAGGTAATTGACCACGTCGCCGCCCGGCACGCCGGTCAGGAACGCGATCGTGTAGGAACCGGCGCGCGGGTACTCGATCAGCAGCGCCTTGCGGAACGCGTTGCCGCTGCTCGACAGCAGTGTGTCCGACACCTGCTTCACGCTGGTGTAGATCGGCCCCACCACCGGGATGTGGCGCACCACGGCATTCCACCAGCCCACCAGCTTCTGGCCGATGAAGTTCTGCGTGGCCAGCCCCACCACGAAGATGAACGCGAGCGTGAGCACCGCGCCGATGCCGGGCACGTGGAAGCCGAACAGCCGCTCCGGCTGCCACGATTCGGGCAGCAGCAGCAGCGTCTGATCCATGATGCCGATCACCGAACCGAGCACCCACAGCGTGATCGCCAGCGGGACGAGGACCAGCAGGCCGGTCAGGAATACGGTTTTGAGGGTCGTCTTCTTCATCATCTGCCGTCAGGTGAAACGCGCCGCTGCCGGCACGTACTGGCCGCCGCCCGGTTCGGGCGCCGGACGATCAGGTGTCGCTCGACGCGGCCGGCGTGGAACTGGCTGCCGGTGCTGCTGCAGGCGCGGCGGCGGCCGGCGCGGCATCGCCGCCCGCACCGCTCTTCGCGCCCTCACCCGCCGTCTCGCCGCCCGATGGGGTGGCCGGCGCGCTGGTGCCGCCGGAGCCGCCGCGGAAGTCGGTCACGTACCAGCCCGAACCCTTCAGCTGGAAGCCGGCGGCCGTGACCTGCTTGCGGAAGGCATCCTTCCCGCATTCCGGGCACACGGACAACGGCGCGTCGCTCATCTTCTGGAGCACGTCCTTCGCGAAACCGCACGCATCGCATCGATAGGCGTAAATCGGCATGATCTCTGAACTCTTCCCTGACTTTTTTAATGCGGAAACCGGAAACGTCTTGCAAAGCCTTGAATTATATCCGAAAGCCCGGGCCGCTCCGTGCCTCAGCCGCCCGCGCCGGCGGCCAGCGCCAGCAGCACGCGCGCCACGATCGCGCCGACACCAACCGCGAGCCCGAACACCAGCAGCGCCTGCAGCAGGCGGTTGGTGCGCTTCTGCTCGACGAGGATCTGCTGCATCAGCTCGTCGGTGGCCGAACGCGGCGAATTATGCCGCTCCGAAAAAGCGTGGTGTATCAGTCGCGGCAGTTGCGGCAGCGTCTTGCTCCACTGCGGCGCCTCCACCTTGAAGCGCTCGTACCAGCCGCGCAGGCCGATCTGTTCGGTCATCCAGCGCTCGAGATAGGGCTTGGCCGTCTTCCACAGGTCGAGTTCGGGGTCGAGCGAGCGACCAAGGCCCTCGACGTTGAGCATGGTCTTCTGCAGCAGCACGAGCTGCGGCTGGATCTCCACGTTGAAGCGGCGCGAGGTGGAGAACAGCCGCATCAGCACCTGGCCGAGCGAGATGTCCTTCAGCGCGCGGTCGAAATACGGCTCGCACACGGCGCGGATCGCGCTCTCGAGCTCCTCCACGCGCGTGTTCGGGGGCACCCAGCCGGATTCGAGATGCAGCGTGGCCACGCGGTGGTAATCGCGCTTGAAGAACGCGAGGAAGTTCTGCGCGAGGTAGTTCTTGTCGAAGTCGGACAGCGCCCCGATGATGCCGAAATCGAGCGCGATGTAGCGCCCGAAGTGGTTCGGGTCGAGGCTCACGAAGATGTTGCCCGGGTGCATGTCGGCGTGGAAGAAGCCGTCGCGGAACACCTGGGTGAAGAAGATCTCCACGCCTTCGCGGGCAAGCTTCGGGATGTCCACGCCGGCCGCGCGCAGCGTGTCGATCTGGCTGATCGGCACGCCCTTCATGCGCTCCATCACGAGCACCGTCTGCGAGCTGTAGTCCCAGAACATCTCGGGCACCAGCAGCAGGTCGAGCCCGGCGAAGTTGCGGCGCAGCTGGCTGCCGTTGGCCGCCTCGCGCATCAGGTCGAGCTCGTCGTGCAGGTACTTGTCGAACTCGGCCACCACCTCGCGCGGCTTCAGGCGCCGGCCGTCGGGCCAGAGCCGCTCGGCCCAGATCGCGATGTCGCGCAGCAGCGCCATGTCGGAATCGATCACCGGCAGCATGTTCGGGCGCAGCACCTTGACCGCCACCTCGCGGCCCGCGTGGGCGCCCGTCTTGAGCTTGGCGAAATGCACCTGCGCGATCGACGCGCTCGCTACCGGCGCGGGGTCGAACTCGTCGAACACGCTGTCGATCGTCGCACCGAGCGACTTTTCGATGATCGCCATCGCCAGCGCGGAATCGAACGGCTTGACCTGATCCTGCAGCTTGGCCAGTTCGGTCGCGAAATCGGGCGGCAGCAGGTCGCGACGCGTGGACAGCACCTGGCCGAACTTCACGAAGATCGGCCCGAGGCTCTCGAGCGCGCGGCGCAGCCGCACCGCGGGCGGATCGGAGAAACTGCGGCCGATGGTGGTGATGCGCAGCAGCAGCTTGATGCGGCGGTCGTCGATACGCGACAGCATGACCTCGTCCAGGCCGAAGCGGATCAGGGTGTAGACGATCTTGATGAAACGGAAAATGCGCATGCGGTACGTCCTCAATGCGCGCCGCGCGGGCTGCCGCCCGGCCGCACGCCAGATCCTTGTTCGAGCCGCTCGATGCGCTTTTCCACGCGCGCCAGCGCATCGCGCGCGCGCGCCAGTTCGGCGTCGAAATCGGCGAGCGCGGCACGGCGCACGACCTGCGGGTTCTCGTCGAGAAAATACTCGGTCAGCGAGCCGAGCAGATTGCGGCCGGTGCGGCGCGCCTGATCGCCCGCGGCACGCACGGTGCCGGCGATCCGGTGGGCGGCCGCATCACCGACCACGCGAGCCAGATCCTCCTCGGGCTCCCAGCGCAGATGTTCGGCGAGCCTGGCGAGCTGGGTGGCGAATTCGGCATCGCCCTCGAGCTTCACGTGCTTCATCACGGCGGCCTGGCCACCCTGCACGAAGGCGGTGACGGCATCGAACGGCGAGTGCTGCGCGCCGCCGAGCGCGATCGACACGTCGGCATGCGGCGCCTCGTGATCCTCCACCGCGGCGAAATAGCCGTCGGGCTGCACGAGCAGCAGCAGCGTGACGGGCGGGAATTCGAGCCGGGCGGTTTTCCCGGCATAGGGAATCAAGCGTTCGCGCGCCCAGGATTCGCGGGCGAGCAGATGATTGACGGCAGCGGCGACAGACTTGGCGGCAAGGGTCATCGGACTGAATAAAAAACCCGCGCAGGCAGGGTGCCCGCGCGGGTTTCTATTGTAACGTCGGATCGGCTCGGCCCTGCGC
This sequence comes from Burkholderia sp., assembly GCA_030151225.1. Classification (GTDB taxonomy): domain Bacteria; phylum Pseudomonadota; class Gammaproteobacteria; order Burkholderiales; family Burkholderiaceae; genus Burkholderia. The sequence goes on from JASLEG010000273.1 coordinate 34,941, forward strand.
CGGCTTTGGACCGGCTTTGCGCTCGACCTCGGGCGCGCTCGGGCCGATCCGGCTCGCTCAGTGCAGGTTGATCTGCTGGATACCGGCCAGCAGCCAGCCTTCGCTGCCCGACTTCGTGAGGTTCCACACCTCCTCGAACGGCTCCGGACCGGCATTGGCCGATTCGCGGATCAGGCCGTGGAAGCGCACGCTGGCCTCGGACTGGCTGCCCTGTGCCTGCACGCCGAGGAGTTCGGCCTCGAGCTGCACGACGTCCGTCTGGTTCTTGCCCGCGCCGCGCGAGGCCAGATCCACCTTCACCTCGGCGAACATCTCGGGCGTGGTGAATTCGCGGATGTCGGCCATGTTGCCTTCGTCCCACGCTGCCTGCAGGCGGATGAAGTAGACCTTCGCGTTGCGCACGAACGCCTCGCTGTCGAAGCCGGCCGGCACCGACGGCGCAGCCATCGCACCCGCCGCCGCGCCACCTGCCGCGCCGAACACGCCGGCCGCCTCGTTGGCGTAGCTGCTCGACGAGGCCGGCTGCACCGACTGCGCCGGTTGCGAGGCATAGCCCGAATTCGCGTACCCACCGCTCGCGCCGGCATCGTAGCCGCCGCGATTCATCGACGAACCCGCACCCGCGTAGGCCGGCTCCGGCTTGCGGTTGCGATTCATGAACTTGCGAACGAGCCAGATGCCGATGAACGCGAGCAGCGCGATCACGATCAGGTTGGCCATCATGCCGGCGAACGCGCCGCCGAGGCCGAAGTGCGACAGCAGCGCCGCGATGCCGAGACCGGCCGCGAGGCCGGCGATCGGCCCGAGCCAGCGCGAGCGGTTCGGCTGCGCGGCCGGCGTGGGCTGCGCGCCCGGGCGCGCCGGGGCCGGCGCGGCCTGCTGCATCGACTGCTGTGCGGGCGGCGTGGCCTGGCGCTGCTGCACCATCTGCGACTGGCGGCCGATGCTGCGCCCGCCGCCCATCCGCCGTGCCTCGGCGTCGAGCGACGCGAAGGTGCCGGCCGTCAGCAGGCCGACCATGAACAGCGTGCCGATCCGTCGCGCCCACGGCTTCGGCTGCTTGCTGCGGTTGTTGAACGAACGGGAATCAGACATCACCATCTCCAGATTGAAAGTCGATCGTATGGAAAGAACCCCTTAGTACTTGGTTCCGAGGTGTAACGCTACCACACCACCTGACAAATTGTAATATTTGACGGCATCGAGGCCTGCCAGTTCCATCATCGACTTCAGGGTGTCCTGATCGGGGTGCATCCGAATCGACTCGGCAAGATACCGGTAACTGTCGGCATCTTTCGCGAACTTGTCGCCAAGCCACGGTAATACTTTGAAAGAATAGACGTCGTAGAATCTTTTCAGCGGATCCCAGACTTTCGAGAATTCCAGCACCATGACGCGACCGCCCGGCTTGGTCACGCGGCGCATCTCGGCCAGCGCGGCATCCTTATGGGTCATGTTGCGCAGGCCGAAGGCCACCGTCACCACGTCGAAGTAGTTGTCCGGAAAGGGAATCTTCTCGGCGTCGCACAGCAGCGACGGGGTCACCACGCCCTTGTCGAGCAGCCGGTCGCGGCCCACGCGCAGCATCGATTCGTTGATGTCGGTGTGCCAGACCTCGCCGGTCGGGCCGGCGGCCTTGGTGAAGGCCCGGGTGAGATCGCCGGTGCCGGCAGCGAGGTCGAGCACCTTGAAGCCCGGACGCACGTTCGCCTGCGCGATCGTGAACGCCTTCCAGGCTCGGTGCAGGCCGCCCGACATCAGGTCGTTCATCAGGTCGTAATTGCTCGCGACCGAGTGGAACACCCCCGCCACCTTTTTCGCCTTGTCGCCCTCGTCGACAGTCTCGAAGCCGAAATGGGTTTTGCTCATCGCGTGAATCCTCTGGAAATGGCAAGACGGCGCCGAAAGGGGCGCCGTCGGTTCTATCGGTGATCGTGCGTCAGTGGCAGTGGCCGCCGCGCGGCGCTCCCGCCGCGGACATCGGCGCGTCGCGCTCGACGCCCGCCGCCTGCAACTTGTCGAAATACTCGCGCCAGAGCGCGTCCTGCCGCGTGGCCAGTTCGTAAAGCAGGTCCCACGAGTAGATGCCGGTGGCATGGCCGTCCGAGAACGTGGGCTGCAGCGCGTAATTGCCCACCCCCTCGAGCGCCGTGATCGTCACCTCGCGCTTGCCGGTCTGCAGCGTTTCCTGGCCCGGACCGTGGCCGCGCACCTCGGCCGACGGCGAGAACACACGCATCAGCTCGAACGGGATGCGATAGCTGTCACCGTTCGGATACTGCAATTCGAGTACGCGCGATACCGCGTGCACCACCACGCCCGACGGAATCGGCGTGGTCGGGGTGAGACCGCTCATGCCTCCCCCCCGTTCAGAACCTGTTCGATTTCCTCGCGCACCGCATTGTGCAGCAGCGTGGCCTGGGCCGTGCGCAAGCGCAGCAGCGCGTCGGACACCGAGCGCTGACGCGGCGCCCAGATCGGCTGAGGAAAGTGCGCATCGTTGGAAAAACGCGGAATCACGTGCCAGTGCACGTGCGGCACCTGATTGCCGAGGCTGGCCAGGTTGACCTTGCTCGGCTCCATCACGCGGCGCACGGCACGCTCGACCGCGGTCACCACGAGCATCAGATGTGCGCGCTCGGCAGCGGCGAGATCGGAGAACTCGGCCACGTGCGCATGCCAGATCACGCGGCAGAAACCGGGGTAATCGGTTTCGCCGGTGGCCAGCACGACCCGCAGCGCGTCGTCCTTCCAGAGCAGCTCGCCGCCGTCTTCACGGCAGAATACGCAATCCATCGTCTGTTCCTTGCAGATGGGACGCCCCGACTTTACACCAGGACCCGCTCGATGCCGCCGTTGTTGGCGTGCGCCACGTAGTCGGCCATCCAGTTCTCGCCGAGCACGTTGCGCGCGATTTCCACCACGATGTAGTCGGCCTCGATGTCTGCGTCCTCGTTGTAGCGTGACAGACCCTGCAGGCACGACGGGCAGCTCGTCAGGATCTTCACGTCGGTCGCGCCGCCGCCGTTCGCCTGGCTCGCGCCGTCACCCGACACCACCGGGATGTTGCGCAGACGCGCCGCGCCCTTGCGGATCTCCTCCTCCTTGCGGAAGCGGATCTGGGTCGACACGTCGGGACGCGTCACGGCCAGCGTGCCGGATTCGCCGCAGCAGCGATCGTTCTTGGTGATCTGGTAGCCGTCCTTCTCGGCGCCCATCAGCTCGTTGACGAGCTTGACCGGATCCATCGTCTTGATCGGCGTGTGGCACGGGTCGTGATACATGTAGCGCGTGCCCCCCACGCCCTCGAGCTTCATGCCCTTTTCGAGCAGGAATTCGTGGATGTCGATGATCCGGCAACCCGGGAAGATCTTCTCGAATTCGTAGCCGGCGAGCTGGTCGTAGCAGGTGCCGCACGACACCACGACGGTCTTGATGTCGAGGTAGTTCAGCGTGTTCGCCACCCGGTGGAACAGCACGCGGTTGTCGGTCACGATCTGCTCGGCCTTGTCGTACTGGCCCGAGCCGCGCTGCGGATAGCCGCAGCACAGATAGCCCGGCGGCAGCACGGTCTGCACGCCCGCCTCCCACAGCATCGCCTGCGTGGCGAGGCCGACCTGCGAGAACAGCCGCTCGGAGCCGCAGCCCGGGAAGTAGAACACCGCCTCCGAATCCACCGTGGTGGTCTTCGGATTGCGGATGATCGGCACGATCTTGTTGTCCTCGATGTCGAGCAGCGCGCGCGCCGTCTTCTTCGGCAGGTTGCCCGGCATCTTCTTGTTCATGAAGTGGATCACCTGCTCGACCACCGGCGGCTTGCCGGTGGTGGCGGGCGGACGCGCCGTCTGCTTGCGCGCGACCTTCTTCAGCATGTCGTTGGCGAAGCGCTGTGCCTTGTAGCCCACGCCCATCATCACGCCGCGCGCGACGTTGATGGTCTGCGGATTGGTGGCGTTCAGGAAGAACATGCCGGCCGCCTGGCCCGGATTGAACTTCTTCTTGCCCATCTTGCGCAGCAGGTTGCGCATGTTCATCGTCACGTCGCCGAAGTCGATCTTGACCGGGCACGGCGTGACGCACTTGTGGCACACGGTGCAATGGTCGGCCACGTCGTTGAACTCGTCCCAGTGCTTGATCGACACGCCGCGACGCGTCTGCTCCTCGTACAGGAACGCCTCGACCAGCAGCGAGGTGGCGAGGATCTTGTTACGAGGGCTGTACAGCAGGTTCGCGCGCGGCACGTGGGTCGCGCACACCGGCTTGCACTTGCCGCAGCGCAGGCAGTCCTTGACCGAATCGGCGATCGCGCCGATGTCGGACTGCTGCATGATCAGCGACTCGTAGCCCATCAGGCCGAAGCTCGGCGTGTAGGCGTTGCGCAGGTCGGCGCCCTGCATCAGCTTGCCCTTGTTGAAGCGGTCGTGCGGATCGACGCGCTGCTTGTAGGCGCGGAAATCCTTCATTTCCTCTTCGGTCAGGAACTCGAGCTTGGTGATGCCGATGCCGTGCTCGCCGGAAATCACGCCGTCGAGCGAGCGCGCGATCTGCATGATGCGCGCGACCGCCGCGTGGGCGTCCTGCAGCATCTCGTAGTTGTCGGAGTTGACCGGCAGGTTGGTGTGCACGTTGCCGTCGCCGGCATGCATGTGCAGCGCCACGAACACGCGACCGCGCAGCACGCGCTTGTGGATCGCCTGCGCCTCGTCGAGAATCGGCTTGAACGCGCCGCCGTTGAAGATGTTGCGCAGCTCGGCGCGCAGCTCCTGCTTCCACGACACGCGCACGGTGCGGTCCTGCGTGATGTGGAACACGTTGGCGTCGGGCTGGGCGTCGGCGCGCGCGGCAAAGGTCTCGCCGAGCTTCTCGTAGCCAAGCTGCACCAGGTAGTGCTGCGCCTCGCGCAGCGGCATGTCGAGCCGGTCGCGCAGGAATTCCCAGCGCGCGCGCACCTGCTTGAACAGATCGAGCGCCTGCTGCACGCGGTCTTCCAGCAGCTCCGCGCTCGGGATCTCGTTGGCGTCGTCGCTCTTGCCGAGCGGCAGGTCGCCGGTGCGGAAGAAGGCTTCGAGCGCGTCGAGGATCTGCAGCTTGTTCTTCAGCGACAGCTCGATGTTGATGCGCTCGATCGCGTCGGTGTACTCACCCATGCGATTGAGCGGGATCACCACGTCCTCGTTGATCTTGAACGCGTTGGTGTGCTTCGCGATCGCGGCGGTGCGGCTGCGGTCGAGCCAGAAGCGCTTGCGCGCCTCGGCGCTGACGGCCACGAAGCCCTCGCCGCTCTTGCCGTTGGCCATGCGGACCACTTCCGAGGTGGCCGCGGCCACCGCATCGGCATCGTCGCCGACGATGTCGCCGATCAGCACCATCTTCGGGAACGCGTTGCGCTTGCTCTTGGTGGCGTAGCCAACCGCGCGCAGGTAGCGCTCGTCGAGATGCTCGAGGCCGGCCAGGATCGCGCCGCCCTGCTTCGAGGTCTCGAACAGGTAATCCTTGATTTCGACGATGCTCGGAATCGCCTCGCGCGCCTGGCCGAAGAATTCGAGACAGACCGTGCGCGTATGCGCCGGCATCTTGTGCAGCACCCAGCGCGCCGAGGTGATCAGGCCGTCGCAGCCTTCCTTCTGAATGCCCGGCAGGCCGGCCAGGAACTTGTCGGTGACGTCCTTGCCGAGGCCTTCCTTGCGGAAGCGCCTGCCCTCGATCTCGAGCATCTCGCTGCGCAGCAGCTTTTCGCCCGGCGCGTGGGCGCCGTCGAACCACTTCAGCTCGAAGCGGGCCATGGCGATGTCGTGGATCTTGCCCTGGTTGTGGTCGTGACGCGTGACCTCGAGCCAGTTGCCGTCCGGGTCGACCATCCGCCACCAGGCCAGGTTGTCGAGCGCGGTGCCCCACAGCACGGCCTTCTTGCCGCCCGCGTTCATCGCGACGTTGCCGCCGACGCAGGACGCGTCGAGCGAGGTCGGATCCACGGCGAACACGTAGCCGGCCGCCTCGGCGGCCTCGGTCACGCGACGCGTGACGACGCCGGCACCGGAGAAGATGGTGGCCACCTTGTGGGCGACGCCGGGCAGCTCGGTCAGCTCGACGGCGCCGAGCTGTTCGAGCTTTTCGGTGTTGATCACGGCCGAGAACGGCGTGAGCGGCACCGCGCCGCCCGTGTAGCCGGTGCCGCCCCCGCGCGGGATCACGGTCAGGCCGAGTTCGAAGCAGGCCTTCACGAGCCCGGCGATTTCCGCCTCGGTGTCGGGCGTCAGGATCACGAACGGATATTCGACGCGCCAGTCGGTCGCGTCGGTCACGTGCGAGACGCGCGCGAGGCCGTCGAAGCGGATGTTGTCCTTCTGCGTGCAGCGGCCGAGCGCCTTGGTGGCGCGGCGGCGCAGGTCGGCCATCTGCTCGAACTCGCGCGCGAACGATTCCACGGCGCCGCGTGCGGCCACCGTCAGCATCGCCACGCGCGAGGCGCGCTCGCGGGCGGCCGAGTCGCCGTGCTCGGACAGGTCGGCCTGGCGGCGCTTGTCGATCTCGGCGAGGCGGTGGCCCAGCGCGTCGATCAGCATCTGGCGGCGCTTCGGGTTGTCGAGCAGGTCGTCCTGCAGGTACGGGTTGCGGCGCACCACCCAGATGTCGCCGAGCACTTCGTACAGCATCCGGGCCGATCGGCCGGTGCGGCGCTCGCCGCGCAGGTCGTCGAGCGCCGCCCAGGCTTCCTCGCCGAGCAGACGGATCACGATCTCGCGGTCCGAGAACGACGTGTAGTTGTACGGGATTTCGCGCAGGCGCGGCGCGAGGTCGGCAGCGACGGCGGCGGCCGCGCCATGCGGATCGAAAACTTGTGGTGCGTTCATGTTCGGACGGTTCGGAGGGCCGGACGAGCGGTTCGAGGCTCGACAGCGGCTAAGCGCGTGGTGGGCGCGAATCTGGGGAAAACTTCTGTACCAAGCGCGCAGCGGGGAGCGGGGCCGGTGCGGGCGATGCCTCGCTACACGGAACGGCGGCGCTGCGACGAACCAGAGCATGCGGCGTCACACGATCTCGACCCTGCCTTGTGCGCGGGGCCGGAACAAACGCGGAAGCGCAATGCCAGGCGATACTTGGCGGCACTCGGAGCCATCAGCACGATCGCGCGCAGTGCGCGTGCCGAGCCGCCGCGGGACAGGCTGCGCGCGGTGACGGCTTCAAATTGGCGGTCCGAAACTGCCTTTGCATCTTCCGATCCTTGATTCAAGACGGAATTCTAACCCATGATCGATCGCGGCGTGGACGCCTGAATCGGCCGCCCCGCCCCGCCCGGCGGCGAGGCGCGGGAATTCGCCATCCGGCCGGTCGGTCATCGCCCGCACAGGCCCGCCGCAGCGGCGTTGGCGCTAGAATCCCGGTTTTCCCCGCTTTTGCCGCGCCGGCCGATACCCGCGCGACCGTCATGGCTGCTCACGACTACCTGAAGAAGATCCTCACCGCGCGCGTCTACGACGTGGCGATCGAAACCGCCCTCGATCCCGCCCGCAGCCTGTCCGCGCGCCTGCGCAACCGCGTGTACCTGAAGCGCGAGGACAACCAGCCGGTGTTCTCGTTCAAGCTGCGCGGCGC
>JASLEG010000298.1 GCA_030151225.1 Burkholderia sp.
CCTGACGCGAGGCAGCAGGCCGTGGCGCCGGTGATGGTCGCCCAGGCCGCGCCGCCCGAGGCACCGGCCGCACCGGCGCGGGTTGCCGAGGCCCAGCCGCAACCCGCGCCCCCGCCGGCGCCGCGTCACGTCGGGTTCGGCGATGCCACCTCGGCCTGGCTGGACCTGCAGCGCAGCAATCGCGCGGCCTCGCCGGAGCCGCATCCGTTCGCGGGCGCCGCCGCGAGCTACGCGTACCAGCGTTATCTGCAGTCGTTCACGAAGCCGATTCCGGACTGGTTCGGCTCGACGCAGGGCGGCGGTGGCGGCGCGGGTGGTTCGCAGTTGGGCGGCAGCAGTGGTTCGCAGTCGCAATGAGTCTCGAGGTTCGATCATGAAGCGCGTGCAATTCCGCCGTTCCGGCCCGCTCCCCGGTGCCCCCGCAATGTCCGGCCGCCGCCGGGAGCGCGGCGCATTCGCCGTGATGACGGTGGTGTTCCTGACGGCGGCGATCTCGATCCTCGGCGTGATCGACCTCGGCAATCTGTTCTTCCAGCGCCGCGACCTGCAGCGCATCGCCGACCTGTCGGCGATGGCGGCTGTGCAACGCATCGACAATCTCTGCACGCAGTCGCCCGCCACCGCCGCGCAGAGCGCCGCCAACAACGGCCTGAGCGCAGGCACCGGCGACACCATCACGAGTACCTGCGGGCGCTGGGATCCGACCGTCAATGCCGGGCCGAGTTATTACGTGGCGACCAGCAATTCGGCGGGCAACCCGAACGCCACGCAGCTCAATGCGGTGCAGGTGACGGTTCAGCGCACCGTGCCGTACTTCTTCTTCGGGCCCGCGCGCGTCGTGCACGCGAGCTCGACCGCGCGCGCCACGGCGATCGACGTGTTCTCGGTCGGCGCGACGCTGGCGCAGCTCGGCGGCACCAGCTGCTCGGGCACGCCGGCCTCGTCCTCGGCCAACTCGGGCCTCGTCAACGGCCTGCTGACGGGCCTGCTCGGTTCGAAGTCGGCACTGAGCCTGAGCCTGGTGTCGTATCAGGCGCTCGCCTGCACGAACGTCAAGCTCGCCGATCTCGCCACCGCGGCCGGCGTCGGCACGATCAACCAGTTGCTGGCGCTGAAGCTCTCGCTGTCGCAACTGCTGCAGCTGGCGGCCACCGCGGCGCAGCAGACCCGCGTGGTCAACGCCAATCTGCAGGCCAGCCTCGGTGCGCTGCAGGCGCTGATCTCGGCGAACGTGAACAGCGGCAACGTGAGCCTCGGCGGCGCGAACGGGCTGCTCAACGTCGCGCTGGCCGACACGCAATCGGCGGCCAACGCCACCGTCAACCTGATGGATCTCGTGATGGTGGGCGCGGAGATCGCGAATTCGAACAACGCCGTGGCCGTGACCGTGCCGTCGGTGAACCTCGGCGGCCTGACGGGTACCCAGCTGCAGGTGCAGATCATCAGCCCGCCATCGATCGGCGTGGGCGAGGGCGGCATCAATCCGGCCACCGGCACCTGGCGCACCCAGGCCAGCACGGCAGCCGTGGGCGTGTACCTGCTGGTCGATCTGGGCACGCAGCAGTTGCCGCTGGTGGGGCCGCTGCTGCAGGCGGTGGGCGTCGGCGTCGACATCACCCTGCCCGTGTATCTGCAGGTCGGCACGGGCACGGCCGTGCTCAATGCCACGAAGTGCGGCCCGACACTGGCCACGAGCACCGCCACGATCACGGCCACGCCGGGCATCGCGAACCTCTGCATCGGCACGCCGCCGCTCAACGCGAAGGGCATGATCAGCCTGTCGTCCACCTACAGCTGCAAGTCGCCGGCGCAGATCATCAATGCCAACGTGTCGTTGCTGAACCTGCTCAACCTGGCGACGCTGACCGTGTCGCTGTCCAACGTGTCGGTGCAGGTCAACGGCGGCGCGCAGACTCACGTGTTTCCCGGCAACACCGGCACCGACGCCGACTACTGGACCTCGAACACCAACGCGCTGGGCTCGGCGCTGTCGAGCGCGCTCACGCAACTGGCCGGCGCCACCGTCACGGCCACGGTGAAGGTGTTGCTCGGCACGGTCGCGCTCGGCAGCGGCTTCGTCTCGACCCTGCTCGGCATCATCGCGTCGCTGCTGAGCCCGCTGCTGAGCTCGCTCGACAGTGTCATCGTCCCGCTCCTGAACCTGCTCGGCGTGCAGGTGGGCGCGGCCACCGTCCACCATATCTCGCTGACCTGCGGGGTTTCGCAGACGGTCTATTGACCGAACCGACTGGTATCCGATGAGAACTACACCTGCAATCGAGGGGCTGGACCTCTACGTCTGGGAAGGCAAGGCGGACATCGTGGACCGCGTCGCGCGCTGCATGGCCAGCTTCGACGTGGAGGTGATCCGCGCCGACAACGTGGCGTTGTCGCCCGAGCGTGCCGCGGCGCGCGCCTCGCTCGCGATCATCAGCGTGAGCATGATCGAGACCGGCGCGGCCTTCCTCAGCGAATGGCAGGCCAGTATCGGCATGCCGGTGGTCTGGGTGGGCGCGGCGCGTGGTGGGGGCGCCGACGCGGCCTCGTATCCGCCCGAGTATTCGCACATCCTGCCGCTCGACTTCACCTGCGCGGAGCTGCGCGGGCTGGTGTCGAAGCTCGTCACGCAACTGCGCGCGCACGCGGCGCAGACTTCCGCGCCGGCGATGCTGGTGGCGCATTCGGAGCCGATGCAGGCGCTGCTGCAGGAAGTCGACACGTTCGCCGACTGCGATACCAACGTGCTGCTGCACGGCGAAACCGGGGTGGGCAAGGAGCGCATCGCGCAACTGCTGCACGAGAAGCACTCGCGCTACCGGCACGGCGAATTCGTGCCGGTGAACTGCGGCGCGATTCCCGACGGGCTGTTCGAATCGCTGTTCTTCGGCCACGCGAAGGGCTCGTTCACGGGCGCCGTGGTCGCGCACAAGGGCTATTTCGAGCAGGCGGCCGGCGGCACGCTGTTCCTCGACGAGGTGGGCGACCTGCCGCTCTATCAGCAGGTCAAGCTGCTGCGCGTGCTCGAGGACGGTACGGTGCTGCGGGTGGGCGCGTCGGCGCCGCTGAAGGTGGATTTCCGGCTGGTGGCCGCGAGCAACAAGAAGCTGCCGCAACTGGTGAAGGAGGGCACGTTCCGTGCCGACCTGTATTACCGGCTGGCCGTGATCGAACTCGGCATTCCGTCGCTGGAGGAGCGCGGCGCCGTGGACAAGATCGCGCTGTTCAAGTCCTTCGTGGCCGAGGTGGTGGGCGAGGACCGGCTCGCCGCGCTCTCCGATCTGCCTTACTGGCTGGCCGACGCGGTGGCGGACACCTATTTCCCCGGCAACGTGCGCGAACTGCGCAACCTGGCCGAGCGGGTGGGCGTGACGGTGCGCCAGACCGGCGCCTGGGACGCCGCGCGCCTGCAACGCCTGGTGGCGCACGCGCGGGCCGCCCAGCCGGTGCCGGCCGAGAGTGCGGCGGAGGTTTACGTGGATCGCAGCAAGTGGGACATGGGCGAGCGCAACAGGGTCATCGCCGCGCTTGACGCGAATGGCTGGCGCCGCCAGGATACCGCCCAGCACCTCGGTATCAGCCGCAAAGTGTTGTGGGAAAAGATGCGGAAATACCAGATTTTCGACGAAGAGCCCGAAGCGCGTGAAAGTGAGTGATAATGCGGGGATTGCGGTCAGAAATACAACTAATCTGTGCAGGAATCTCTACATGAGCCAGAAACGGGTTTTGGGGCGCACGTTTGTTGCAGGGTTGGTATTCGCAGGAGGGCTTCAGGCCGTGCAGGCTCAGGGCCTTGCAGGCAGTGACGATTCGGCGAGTGCCGCGTCGTCGGGCAGTGTGGTGAATTCCGCGCCGGCCGCGTCGAGTGCGCTGCCGGCCACGTCGGGCGCACGTGCGTCGCAATCGCAGGCTCAGGCGCCGCAGGCGCTGCCCGGCGACGGCGGCACGCAGAGCACGATCGACGAACTGCAGCAGAAGATCCAGGCCCATTCGCTGACGGAAATGCGTACCGCGTACAACGGCAGTTATGGTGCGAGCCTGCTGTTCAGCATCACCGATTCGACCTATTACGTCGCGCTGTTCCAGCAGAAGGCGTTCTGGCGCGTCATCAAGACGACCAACGAGGCACGGGCCGAAGCCGTGTTCCGCGATTTCGCGAAGCAGGCCGACTCGTTGTCGGCGTCGGAACTGCAGGCCGCGCGCCTCGAGGCGCAAAAAACCCAGACGGACAAGCAGATCGCCGTGGTGCAGGATCGCGCGAACCGTCTGCAGGCCGATCTGCAGATCGCGCGCGAGCAGCAGGCCGCGGTCAACAACCGCCAGAAGGCCACGCGCAGCGAAACCGCCTCGCTGGCGGCGCAGCGCGATGCGCTGCAGGCGCAACTGCGCGATCTGCAGGCGAAGGTTCGCTCGCTGCAGCGTCAGACCGACGCGGGCCTGCCGAATCAGTAAAGGTGGCGATGCGCTGGCGGCATGTGATGCTGCCGCGCGCCGCAGGATGCGGCGAAATGCGGGCCGGATGAAAAAAACGGGCAATCCGAAGGGATTGCCCGTTTTTTTCATGTGTGTTGCCGGGAGCCGGCAGCTTACTCGCTGCTGCCGCTACCGCTGCCCCCCGTCGGGCCCAGCGGGCGTCGGCGGCGCGTGACGATCACGGTGGGGCTGCCGCTGCGCTCGGACGGCGTGGACACGCCTTCGTGCGACTCGCGCGGATAATCACGCGGTGCGCTGTATTCGCGCTCGCGCGGCGCATGGTATTCGCGCGGGGCGTTGTAGTCGCGCGGCTCGCGGGGTTCACGTGGCTCGCGCGGCGTATAGCCTTCGGTGCGTTCGCCGCGGCCCTCGCCACGCTCGCCCCGGCCTTCGCCGCGCGGGCCGTAGGGGCTGTGACCGCCGCCTTCGCGGTTCGGCCGGCCGCCGCCGCCGTGGCCGCCACCGCCCGTGCGGGGGCCGCCACGGCCGCCGCCACCGGGGCGCGAGCCGCCCATGTCGAGCTGGATCGTGGAGATCGCGCGCTTGTAGATGCCTTGCAAACCGACGGGCGTGCGCAGCATCACCAAGTACTGATCGAACGACTCGATGCAGCCCGTCAGACGGATGCCGTTGACGAGATAGATTTCCACGCGCTTGCGTTCCTTGCGCGCTGCGTTGATGAAGTCGTTTTGCGGATGGGATTCTGCAGGATTGGCCATTGAGAAGCGGCTTGAGCCGGCGTCAGAAGAGGGTTTTGCTTGAGTGCGCGGCGCTATCTGGCGAAGCGCTTGAGCGGGATTCTACCTTGTTCGATTGAGATGCGTACGCGGACCTTTGTGTCTAACCGTTACCCACTATAGACGTTCGGCGCGCGAAGTGCGATTCGGTCGAACGGTCAACCCGTGTTTTGCGAGAAACGCGGGAGCAGGGCGTGGCCAACTGTCGCGGCATGCGCCATTCCGGTGCGGGCGGGCGTGCGACACCGCACAGTCGGCCGAAAATCGAGCGTTCCGGCTCGCGGGATTCATGCCCGGATGGCCGTGCCGAATTTCGCATTTCTGTCATTCAATATCGGTAATCGGCGTTTTTCGGATCGAATGCGCGGTCGTCGAAGCTCGCCGGTGTGATGGTTTCGAACACGATGCGCTCGAAGAGGTGCCCGTCGTTGTCCCAGGATTCGGCGCTGCGAAAATACGGGTGACGCAGATCGAGGCCGAGGGTTTCCTTCTTCGCGTAGAACTGCGGGCGGCCGGTCGGCGTCTCGTAGGTCAGCGCCACCACCCGCACGCCGTCGATCGTCTTCGCCTCGACGCGGGTCGGGCGGCTCGCGCCGGCCGCCTCGTACTTGCGGCCCTCGCTCAGATACAGCGCGGCGATGTACTCGGTGCCGAGATCGCGGATCGTGTGGTTCGACTGCGCACGGGCGAGCGAACCGGTGATCGAGGTCCACAGCGGGATCTTGCCGAACAGGCCGCCGAGGTGGCCGTACATCTCGTCCCGGCGCCTGGTTTCGTCGTAGATCGCCTCCTGGCCCGCGTGCGCGCCGTCGGGCAGCCATTTCGCGTAGATCCGAAGCGGCTCGCGCGTCATCTTCACGAGCATGTGATCGGGCTTGCCGGCCCAGCGGTCGCCGATCCGCTCCTGGCGCGTCATCGTGAACGTGTACGACGGGTAACCGTTCGGCCCGGCCGCGATGTAGGCCGGCACCGTCATCGGGTCGAGCGCCGTGAACAGCGCGGTGAGCGTGGTGTCGTCGAGCTTCTCGAGCGCGCCGTCGCGCGCGGCCGCCTTCAGCCACGCTGCCTGCTGCGCGACCGGCTGCTGCACGACGCGCGCGAGTTCGGGCGGCAGCGCCGCGGCATCCGATACGGCCTGCGCGTGGACGCCCGGCATGAGGCTCGCGACGGCGAGTGCCAGCGCGAGACGGGTCAACGTGGAACGAGTCGGAACGAGCGGAATGCGGCCGGTGCGCATGGGGGGCTCCTTGCGTGCCTTCGGCACGCACGATGATCGGGATGACGAATCAATTCGCCGCCGGTGCCGGCGCCGGCTGCTTCGCGAGCTCCTCGTCGCGCAGCGCGCGGCGCAGGATCTTGCCGACGTTGGTCTGCGGCAGCGCCTCGCGGAATTCGATCGCCTTCGGCATCTTGTAGCCGGTCAGATTGCGGCGGCAGTGCGCGAGCACGTCCTCGGCGGTCAGCGCCGGATCGCGCCGCACCACGAAGGCCTTGATGCGCTCGCCCTGCGCCGCGTCGGGCACGCCGATCGCGGCCGCCTCGCTGATGCCGGGATGCATCACCAGCACCTCCTCGATCTCGTTCGGATACACGTTGAAGCCCGACACGAGGATCATGTCCTTCTTGCGATCGATCAGCCGCACGAAGCCGCGCTCGTCCATCACGCCGATGTCGCCGGTGGCGAGCCAGCCGTCGCGATCGAGCACGCGCGCCGTCTCGTCGGGGCGCTGCCAGTAGCCGCGCATCACCTGCGGGCCGCGCACGCACAGCTCGCCGGGCTCGCCGATGCCGGCCCAGGTGCCGTCCTCGCGCCGCAGGCGCACCAGCGTCGACGGCGCGGGCAGACCGATCGAGCCGGTGAAGCCGTGCATGTCGTGCAGATCCACCGGGTTCATGGTCACGATCGGCGAGCATTCGGTGAGCCCGTAGCCTTCCACGATCGGGCAGCCGGTCACCTCGTGGAAGCGGTCGGCCACGGCGCGCTGCATCGCCATGCCGCCGGCCATCGCGAGCTTGAGCTGCGAGAAGTCGCGCGCGCGGAATTCGGCGTTGTCGAGGAAGGCGTTGTAGAGCGTGTTGATGCCGGTGATGCCCGTGAAGGTTTCGTGGCGCAGGATCTTCATCATCATCTTCGTGTCGCGCGGGTTCGCGATCAGGATGTTGCGTCCGCCGAGCCCCATGAAGATCAGCGCGTTCACGGTCAGCGAATAGATGTGATAGAGCGGCAGCGGCGTGAGCACGGTCTCGATCTCGCCCGACATCTGGTCGGCCACCCAGGATCTCGCCTGCAGCAGGTTCGCGATCAGGTTGCCGTGCGTGAGCATCGCGCCCTTGGCCACGCCGGTGGTGCCGCCGGTGTACTGCAGGAAGGCGAGATCCTCGCGCGTGAGCGGCACGGGCGTGGGCGCGCGGCGCGCGCCGCCGGCGAGCGCCGCGCGCAGCCGCACCGCCTGCGGCAGGCGATAGGCCGGCACCAGTTTCTTCACGCGCTTGAGCACGAAGTTCACGAGCCGGCCCTTGGCGTTGAAGCCGTCGCCGAGCAGGTCGCCGAGCGCGGTTACCACGATGTTGCGCACGCGCGTCCCGGGCAGCGCCGCCTCGAGCGTGTGCGCGAAGTTCTCGAACACCACGATCGTCTCGGCGCCGCTGTCCTTCAACTGATGCGCGAGCTCGCGCGGCGTGTAGAGCGGGTTGACGTTGACCACCACCGCGCCGGCCTTCAGCGCGCCGAACAGCGTGACCGGATACTGGAACGAGTTCGGCAACATGATCGCGACGCGTTCGCCCGGCTTCACGCCGAGCGTGTGCTGCAGGTACGCGGCGAATGCATCGGCCTTGCGGGCGAGCGCCGCGTAGGTCAGCGGCGAGCCGGCGCTGAGGTAGGCGACCCGCTCGGCGAAGCGCGCCGTGCATTCGTCGAAATACTCGACCAGCGACGCGTATTGCGTCATGTCGATCTCGTGCGGCACGCCGCGCGGATAGGAGGGGAACCAGATGCCGTCGGTATTCGGCGTCGGCGTGCCGACGGTGGCCACGGTGGCGTTCATCGCTGTGTCTCCGGAGTCGTTGGAATCGTTGCGGCCACGCGGCCGCCGGCCCGCGCCGCGAACGCGCGTTCCGTGTGCGTGCGAAGGGGGCCGATGCGGCGTGCGCGCCGCGTCGACCTCAGGCGGTCATGACGGGTGCCGCGCGTGCAGCTGGCTGGCCGCCGAGGCGCCGAACGGCCCTGCCGACAGCTCGCCGCCGCCGGCGGCGAGGCCGGTGCCGCGCTGCGCGTCGTCCAGCACGGCGGCGAAGATCGACATCTGCGAGGTGTCGGGCATCGGCGCCTTCAGCGCGGCCACGATCAGCGAGGAGAGTCGCGCGATCATCTGCACGTCGTTCATCGCGCGGCCCTGCGAGAAGTCGTCGAGCAGGCTGTCGGTCTCGGCGCCGGCCAGCGCGCCAGAGAGCGCGCCGATCGCGTAGTGCAGCCGCCAGCCGAGTTCGCTGCGCGGCAGTTGCGGCAGCGCGCGCTGGAAGGCATCGAAGAAGCGGCCCGCCACGCTCGCGTAATGCGCGGACAGGAAGCTGCGCACGAAGGTGGAGGGATCGGTGTAGGCGCGGCCGATCAGGCGCAGGAAGGCGCGGCCGCCGCGTTGCGGATCGCGCGAGGCCTGCAGGGCCGGGATGAACATCGCGCCGAGCACGTGTTCGCAGGTGATGGCGGCGCCGAGCTGCGCCTCGAAGCGGTCGAGGATGCGCAGGCGCTCGTCGTTGAGCTGGTCGAGCCGGCGCGACAGCATCGCGTGGATCAGGGCTTCCTTGCTGCCGAAGTGGTAATTGACCGCCGCGAGATTGACCGCGGCGCGCGACGTGATCTGACGCATCGACATCGCTTCGAAACCGTGCTCGACGAACAGATCTTCCGCCGCGTCGAGGATGCGTGCCTTCGTGCCGCCGGCTTGCCGGCTGCCCTGACGAACCGCCATCTGCGCCTCCCTTGATCGTTGTTTCGGTTCAAGAACGAACGATTCAAATCCGTAATTGAAACACGCGTTTTTATTAAGATAAGAAGCGTCGCGGGATGCCGGCAAGCGTTGTTTGTGGGCAGAGTCCTCTAGAGCGATGTGCGTGTGCAGCATCGGTATCGCACGAAGCGCGATGCGTCGCGCTCCGTGCGATGGTGCGGTGCGTGGGCGCGATTCAGTGGTTCGCCGCGACCGCGGCCGCGCTCTGCGTCATGTCGATGCCGCGTCGTTCGCGGCTGAACATGATCAGCGAGGCGATCACCACGGCCACGATGCCGGCCACGAGCGCGAGCGCATAGCCGTAGTTGTCGCCGTTGGCGGTGGCCACCGAGGCCTGCCAGGTGGCGTTGACCGACGCGAACAGGTTGCCGAGCTGGTAGACGAGGCCGGGGAAGGTCGCGCGGATCTCGTCGGGCGAGATCTCGTTGAGGTGCACGGGGATCACGCCCCAGGCGCCCTGCACGGAAATCTGCATCAGGAATGCGCCGGCTGCGAGCGCCATCGGGCCGCTCGAGAACGCCCACAGCGGCAGCACCGGCAGCGCGATCAGCGAGGCGATCAGGATCGCGCGGCGGCGGCCGATCTTCTCGGAGATCGAACCGAAGGCGAGGCCGCCGACGATCGCGCCGATGTTCAGCACGATCGTGATCCACGACACCGTGTGCGGATCGAAGTGGTGCTGTTCGCGCAGGAAGGTCGGGTAGAGATCCTGGGTGCCGTGCGAGAAGAAGTTGAAGGCCGTCATCAGCACGATCGCGTACAGCGACAGCTTCCAGTTCTGCATCAGCGTGGCGCCGAGGCTCGGGCGCGGGCGCTTCTCGAGCTGCTTCCAGGCCGGCGATTCCGGCACGTGCGAGCGCACGTACAGCACGAGCAGCGCGGGCAGCACGCCGATCATGAACATGCCGCGCCAGCCGATGTACTGATAGAACACGCCGAACACGATCGAGGCGAGCAGATAGCCGCTCGGATAGCCGGCCTGCAGCAGGCCCGACACGATGCCGCGCGATTGCGGCGGCACCGTCTCCATGGTCAGCGCGGAGCCCACGCCCCATTCACCGCCCATCGCGATGCCGAACAGCGCGCGCAGCACGAGCAGCGCGGCCAGGCTCGGCGCGAAGCCGGAGGCGAGTTCAAGCACCGAGTAGATCGCGATGTTGACCATCAGCGTGGGGCGGCGGCCGAAGCGGTCGGCGAGACGGCCGAAGATCAGCGCGCCGAGCGGGCGCATCATGAGCGTGAGCGTGATGGCGAAGGCGACAGCCGGGATTTTCGTATTGAATTCCGCCGCGATGTCTTTCAGCACGAATACCATCAGAAAGAAATCGAATGCGTCGAGGGTCCAGCCGAGATAGGCAGCGATCGTGACGTTTCTTTGTTCCCGGGTCCAGCTCATGGGGCAGGTCTCCAAATAGGGTTGGCGCCGCGCTGTCAGGCCCGCCGGGCGGGCGCGGTGCGCGGGCGGCAATTCAGTGTACGCCGAGGAATTTCGATCGCGCTCCGATTTGTTCCGCGCTCCGGATTAATCCCTATAAGAAATGCCCTCTCGAATCGGGATGTCGCCGGATTCGAATGCCGGGTGAAAGAAATGTATTGAATTCGAATGCATGCCATTCGGGTTTTTGAAATCCCGTTTCGTCGTTCCTGGCGATTCCATTCGTCATGGCGCGACTTGCGACGCGTCACCGAAAATGCTTCGCGGTGCGTCTCGCGCGGCGGTATGGTAGCGGATCCCTTTTTCATGGAGCACGCGATCATGGCGCCGGGCCGCGACGTACAACTGATTTCCGCGACACGCGAGGCGCCGACGCCGACGCAGATGACGGTCGGTTTTCGCGAGGTCGAGGCCGAGCGTCGGCACTGGCAATCGCCCGGCACGAAGGCGCGGCGCGCGTGGCTCGAGCCGCACGGGTTTCCGGCCGTGCTGCCCGAGCCCGCCGACGATCCGTATCGCAGCCTCGCGGGCGCGCATGCGCCCGAGGCGCGCTATCTGCCGGGCTGGTCGGGCGTGTTCGAGGCGAGGCGGTGAGATGAGCGAGCACGACGAGGCGCGGGTGGCCGCGCCGCAGCCGGTGCCCGATGCGGCGCCGCGCGATCCGGCGCATTTCGCCGCGATCGGAGCGCCGGCCATCGCGCGCGGCGAGCGCAACGGGCGCGACGTGCTGGCCGGGCTGTCGATCGCGGGGCTGCTGGTTCCCGAGGCGGTGGCCTATGCGGGGCTCGCCAATCTGCCGCCGCAGGCGGGGCTGATCGCGCTGCTGGTGGGGCTCGTGGTGTATGCGCTGCTAGGCAGCAGCCGCTTCGCGATCGTCTCGTCCACCTCGTCGTCGGCCGCCGTGCTCGCGGCCACCGTGCTGTCGGAGACGGGCGGCGGCGTGGCCGCGCAACTCGCCCTGGCCGCCGCGCTGGTGGCCACCACCGGGCTGCTGTTTATCATCGCCGGGGCGGCGCGCCTGGGCGGGATTTCCGATTTCATCGCGCGGCCGGTGCTGCGCGGCTTCACGTTCGGCCTGGCGCTGACGATCGTGATCAAGCAGTTGCCGAAGATCCTCGTGGTGCCGGTGCATCACGCCGATACGCCGCACGTGTTGGTCGAGCTGCTGAGCGGGCTGCCGCGGGCGAATTTCGCCAGCGTGACGCTCGGCGCGCTGGCGCTCGCGATCCTGTTCGTGCTGGGCAGCCGTTCGCGCGCACCGGCCACGCTGATCGTGATCGTGCTGGGCATCGCGGCCGGCTACGGCATCGACTGGTCGCGGCACGGGATTGCCGTGGTGGGGCGCATCGACCTGCAGCACGTGGCGTTCGGGCTGCCCTCGCTCGATCGCGAGGCGTGGAGCCGGACCTTCGAGCTGGGCCTCGCGCTGATGCTGATCCTGTATGCCGAATCGTATGGATCGATCCGCAACTTCGCGCTCAAGCACGGCGACACCGTCGCGCCGAACCGCGATCTGATCGCGCTCGGCAGCGCGAACCTGCTGTCGGGGCTGCTGCACGGCATGC
Organism: Burkholderia sp.; assembly: GCA_030151225.1. Classification (GTDB taxonomy): domain Bacteria; phylum Pseudomonadota; class Gammaproteobacteria; order Burkholderiales; family Burkholderiaceae; genus Burkholderia. The sequence goes on from JASLEG010000298.1 coordinate 12,218, forward strand.
CGGTCGGTGCCGGCTATTCGGCCACGTCGGCCAACGAGGCGGCCGGCGCGCAGAGCCGGCTGGCCGGTGCCTGCGCGGCGATCGTGATCGGGCTGATCGTGTGGCGGCTCCTGCCGCAGCTGGCGCGCACGCCCGAGCCGGTGCTCGCCGCGATCGTGATCTTCGCGGTCAGCCATTCGCTGCATCCGGCCGCGTTCCGGCCTTACTGGCTCTGGCATCGCGACCGGCTGCTGGTGGTGGCGGCTATTCTCGCGGTGCTCGTGCTCGGCGTGCTGAACGGTTTGCTCGCCTCGATCGCGGCGAGCCTGCTGCTGACGGTGCACCGGCTGTCGGAGCCGAAGCTCAGCGAGCTGGGGCGGCTGCGCGACAGTCGCGATTTCGTCGACGTCGCGCTGCATGCCGATGCGATGCCGGTGCCGGGCATGCTGATCGTGCGTCCGGAAGGGCAGCTGTTCTTCGCGAATGCGGAGCGCGTGCTCGCGCGGGTGCGGGAGATGGCGGGGGCGGCCGGTGGCGTCGTGACGGTCGTGTTGAGCCTGGAGGAGTCGCCCGATCTCGACGGTACGGCGATCGAGGCGCTGAAGACCTTCGCGACCGAGTGCAGGGCGCGCGGCTGGCGGCTGGTGCTGGTGAGGCTGAAGCCCGAGGTGCTGGCGGTGCTGCGGCGGGCGGAGGATCCGGTGTTGCGCGAGGATGCGCTCTCGGAGCTCAGTGTCGATGACGCGGTGGCGCGGTATCGATGAGGGCGGGGCAATGCGCGCAGGCGCATTGCTTCCTGGGCGAGAAATGAAAAAAGCCGGCGCGAGGCCGGCTTTTCAAAACTTGTGGTGCCCAGGAGAGGACTCGGTCACACGGGCGCGACCCCGGCTGCGCTGGCAAGCGCAGCCCTTCGAGTCCCCGCGCAATGCGCGCAGGCGCATTGCTTCCTGGGCGAGAAATGAAAAAAGCCGGCACGAGGCCGGCTTTTCAAAACTTGTGGTGCCCAGGAGAGGACTCGAACCTCCACGATGTTGCCACCGCTAGGACCTGAACCTAGTGCGTCTACCAATTCCGCCACCTGGGCACAAGTTGCAT
>JASLEG010000308.1 GCA_030151225.1 Burkholderia sp.
AGTGGTTTCCGGTGTTCACGGTCGAGCGCATCACGATGCGCCGCGACGCGATCTATCACTCGACCTATACGGGCAAGCCGCCCGACGAGCCGGCCGTGCTCGGCGTCGCGCTCAACGAGGTGTTCGTGCCGCTGCTGCAGAAGCAGTTCGTGGAGATCACCGACTTCTATCTGCCGCCCGAGGGCTGCAGCTACCGGATGGCGATCGTGCAGATGAAGAAGAGCTACGCGGGCCACGCGAAACGCGTGATGTTCGGCGTGTGGAGCTTCCTGCGCCAGTTCATGTATACGAAGTTCATCGTGGTGGTGGACGAGGACGTCGACATCCGCGACTGGAAGGAGGTGATCTGGGCGATCACCACGCGCGTGGATCCGGTGCGCGACACGGTGATGGTCGAGAACACGCCGATCGACTATCTCGACTTCGCCTCGCCGGTGGCCGGCCTCGGCTCCAAGATGGGCATCGACGCGACCAACAAGTGGCCCGGCGAAACCCACCGCGAATGGGGCCGCCCGATCGAGATGGACGCCGCCGTGAAGGCGCGCGTCGACGCGCTCTGGAACGAAATCGGCCTCGCCTGAGCGGAGGGCACGATGCTCATGCCTTCCGCCTCGATGCTGTCCGACGGGTTTTTCCTGTCGTTGTCGCTGTGTCTCGACATCGGTCTCGTCAACGTCGCGGTGCTGTCGCTGACGCTCTCGCACGGTTTCCGGCCGGGCTTCTGGCTCGGCCTCGGCTCGTGTTTCGGCGATCTCGTCTACGCCGCGCTCGCGCTGGCCGGCATGGCCGTGCTGCTGCAGTTCGAGGCGGTGCGCTGGGTGGTGTGGCTCGGCGGCGGCGCGGTGCTGCTGTTCCTCACCGGGAAGATGGCGCGCGAGGCGCTGTTTCCGCCACGATCGGCCGCCACCGGCGACGCCGCCGCCGTGGCCACTGCCCGCACGAGCGCGCCGCGCAGCTTCGTGCGCGGCATGCTGCTCGCGATGTCGTCGCCGTCGGCGATCCTGTGGTTCGCGGCGGTGGGCGGCGCGCTGATCGCCAAGGCCGGCGCCACCACGCCCGTCACCGCGTCGGTGTTCCTGAGCGGCTTCTTTCTCGGCGGCCTGGCGTGGACGCTGTTCCTGTGCGGCCTCGCGAGCCAGGGCCGCAAGCGCGCCGGCGCGGGGCTGATGCGCGCGTGCCACGTGGTGTCCGCGCTGCTGTTCGCGTACTTCTCGTACAGCGTGATCGCGGGCGGCTATCGCGACCTGATCGCGCACGCGGGCGCCTGAGGCGCGCCGCAAACGCAAACGGCGCGGCACGGTTTCCCGTGTCGCGCCGTCGAGCGGTGCAAGGCCGGCGCGCCTCGCGGGCGCGCCACGCTGCTTACCAGTGACGACCGTAATAGCCGTGGTGGTAATGGTGCCAGTACGGACGGCCGTAGTAGCCGCCGACGACCACCGGCGGCGGGCCGCCGTAGTAGGCCGGTGCCGGCGCGTAGACCACCGGCGGGGGCGGCGGCGCGTAGACGACCGGCGGCGGCGCGGCGTACACCGGATAGGCGGGGGCGATCGGCAGGCCGATGCCGACACCGATCGAAACGTGGGCCTGCGCGGCGCTCGCGACACCAAGGCCAAGCGCGGCGGCGGCGATGAACGGAATGATCTTTTTCACTTCGGCTCTCCTGGCGGCACATGGATGATTCGGCCGGCCACATGAACAGCGACGAATGCGCTGCGGTACGGGTTCCAATGTAGCGAAATCGCCTCGAGCGGACCAACCGCATTTGTTGCAAATTGCAATTGCCGTGCCGCATACACGCCCGCCCGGCGCGGCTTTCGGCGGCATGTCCCCGCCCGGCAAGCGCCTCGGCACGACCGTTCGCCCCCGATCGAGCAGGCAAATCGGTCAGGATTTCCGATAGGCAGCGACCAATCCCGGGCCGTCACGGAAATGATTCATTACAAATTGTCGGTGCGATGCGACGCCTTCGCGCCGGGCTTGCCGCGATCCGGGCACGCGACGGGCGACCCGATCCCCGCTGCGCCAATGCCGCCCTCGAATACGGGATACTGAGATCCCGCTCAATCTTCCCGCTCCTGCCATGACGCTATCGTCCACACCCCGCATCGGCTTCATCGGCGCGGGCCGGCTCGCCCGCTGCCTCGCGCGCCGCTTCCATGCGGCCGGCTATCCGGTCAGCGCCGTGGCGAGCCGCTCGCCCGACTCGGCTCGCGCACTCGCCGCGCTGGTGGATGCCGCGCCCGTCGACACCTCGCAGGCGGTGGTGGACGCCGCCGACCTGATCTTCGTGACCGTGACCGACGACGGCATCGGCCCCGTGGCCGCCTCGCTGCGCTTCGATCCCGCCCGTGCCGCGTCGCAGGCGCTCGTGCATTGCAGCGGCGCCTCGAGCGTCGAGCTGCTGTCGCCCGCGCGCGATCAGCAGGCGCAGACCGGCGGCTTCCATCCGCTCTATCTGTTCGGTGGGGGCGACGCCGATCTCGCGCGCATCGAGGGCTGCTCGGTCACGATCGAGGCCGACGGCAGCCTGCGCACCGTGCTGGAGGCGCTGGCCGCCGCGCTCGGCTGCCATCCGCTCGCGATTCCGGCCGGCGCCCGGATGCTGTACCACGCGGCCGCGAACTACGCGGCGAGCTTCGCGCTGTGCGGGCTGTCGGAAGCCGTCGCGCTGTGGCGCACGCTCGGCATCGACGAGGCCGACGCGCTGCGGGCCATGCTGCCGATGCTGGCGGGCACGATCGAGACCGGCCGCGACAAGGGGCTCGCCAACGCGCTGGCCGGGCCGGTGTCGCGCGGCGACGCCGGCATCGTCGACAGGCAGCTCGCGCTGCTCGACGCGCTCGGCGGCGATCACGCCACGCTGTACGCGCTGATGACGCGCCGCGCCGTGGCGCTGGCGAGACAGCGCACGCCGCCGCCGCCCGGGCTCGACGCCGTGGCGCGCGGCGTGGAGGCCCTGCTGGCCGAACGACTCGCGCAGGCTGCCCCCGGTGGCCGCGAGCCGTGATAATGTGACGCCCGATGACCGTCGCCATCGCGCGACGGCACACGCTACCCGACTGTCTGACAAGGATTCCGTGATGCTCGGCGAGATCGCCCGCTTTCTGCTCAACACCCTGTTCACCCTGTTCGGCGCCGCCCTGCTGCTGCGCGCCTGGATGCAGGCGGTACGCGTGCCGCCCTACAACCCCGTCACGCAGGCCGTGCTGCAGGCCACCAACTGGCTCGTGCTGCCGCTGCGCCGCGTGATTTCCGGCACGCGCGGCGTGGACTGGGCGAGCGTGGTGGCCGCGCTGCTCACCGCGTTCGTGTACGTGCTGCTGATGGTGGTGCTGATCGGCGTCGACCCGATGTCGATGCTGCCCACGATCGCGATCGTCGCGGTGCTGACCATCGTGAAATGGGCGCTGAACCTCGTGCTGTGGATGACGATCCTGATGGCGCTGCTGTCGTGGCTGAACCCGCGCTCGCCGGCGATGGCGATCCTGCTGCCGCTGACCGCGCCGCTGCTGAACCCGCTGCGCCGCGTGCTGCCGGCGCTCGGCGGCATGGACCTGTCGCCGATCGTGCTGTTCCTGATCGTGCAGGTGCTGATCATGATCGTGACGCGCGCGGAGATCTCGATGACGGCCTTCACGTTGTAGGCACATCGATCCGCCGGCGCGGAACGCACGAGGGCGTCGCGATCGCGACGCCCTTTTTCTTTCGTGCCGCCGGTTGGGGCTCGCGCGCCGGGAGCGCGCGCTGGGCGAGCAGCGCCGAGATCGTCGCGCTGATCAGCAGCGCGAGCGGCATGATCAGCAGGCTCAGGTTGCGCAGCTCGTCCTTGAAGCAGAACGCGAGGAACAGCGGCACGTTCACCCCCAGCGAGATCAGCGTGGCCATCCGCGCCGGCGCGGGCAGGCCGCGCCAGCCCAGCTTCACGACGATCCCCAGCAGCACCAGATGCACGACGTTGAAGCCCTTGGTGGTCGGCACGCCGTAGTTGATCTCGGTGCGGAAATAGTGAAGCGGGTTGATCAGGAACAGCACGTGGGACACCAGCTGGTACGCCACCATGCCGCCGTCGTTGCCCATGTAGCGATGCTTGACCGCGAGGTTGACCGCCACGGCCACCGCCACCAGGCCGCCCGTCAGCAGCAGCGCCTGCCGGCGCGTGTAGTGCATCGCCGCGAACGGGAACAGCATCAGCACGAAGAACAGATACGACTCCTTGTTCAGCGTGGCGAGCGCCACCACCACCACCAGCGCGGCGAGGTGGCGCTTCAGCACGAGCCGGATGCCGAGCGCCATGAACAGCAGCTCCGGCATGTCGTAGTAATAGCCGCCCTCGGTCAGGATCAGGGGAAAGACACCGGCGATCGCGATCGGCGCGAGCGTGGCCGCCACCGGATCGCCGAGCAGTTCGAGGCACACGGCGCGAATCACGAACAGCGCCGCGAACATCGACAGGAAGGTCATCGCGTAGACGAGCAGATAGCGCACCGAGTATTGCGGACGGGTGACGTCGGTCGCGCCGGGAAAATAGCGCTGCACCGGATTCGACAGCGGCGGATCTTCCACCAGCTTGTGCAGCAGCGCGTCCTTCAGCTTTTCGGGTAGCGCGGCGTCGATCAGATTCGCGGTCATCGGCAACAACTGCCGATAGACGAAGGGGCGCGATTCCGTGCCATCGAGTGCCAGCGGCAGGGAAAACGGCGTGTTTTCGCGGAAATTCCATTTGAGAAAATAGCCGCCGAACGACGACGCGGCCGCGATGTAGAAAACAAAAATCAGAAGAAACCAGGCACTGAAACGCGACGAAACGATTCTGGTCTGCATCACCCCTCTCCTTATGCCCAAGGCGATTAGATGTCGGTCCCCGGCGCAGCCGGGTTCGCGATCTGCGCGCGTGGCGGCAGGCGCGCCGCCTCCCGCCACGAGTGTAGTGGGCGGCCTTCGGCAGCATCGTGTGATCCCGTACAGATGGGTCCATGGCGCGTGATTAATCTCGGTTTCCAGTGCGGTGCCGCACGTGCAGGCGCGCTCCGGCATGGCCCGTCGCTGCAGCGACATCCTCTACCTCACCACGGACAGACACCATGTCGACTCCCGGCATTCCGCTTTGCGTCGATCTCGATGGCACGCTCACGCGCACGGACCTGCTGTTCGAATCCGTGCTGGAATTGCTGAAGCGCAATCCGCTTTATCTCTTCATGTGTTTTCGCTGGCTGTTGCGCGGCAAGAGCTACATGAAGGAACAGATTGCCCGGCGTGTGTCGATCGACGTCGACATTCTTCCGTACAACGAAAAGCTCGCGCAGTTTCTCGAGGCGGAGCAGAAGCGCGGCCGGCGGCTTTATCTGTGCACGGCCAGCGACGAGAAATTCGCGAATCAGGTGGCCGGCCATTTCGGATTCTTCGACGGCGTGATGAGCAGCAACGGCGAGGTCAACCTGCGCGGCCGCCACAAGGCCGACGCGCTCGCGCACCGCTTCGGCGAGCGCGGCTTCGACTATTGCGGCAACGACCTGACCGACGTGCCGGTGTGGAAGCGCGCCCACGCCGCGATCGTGGTGGGCAACCCGCGCATCGTGTCGGCCGCGCGCAAGGTCAACGAGACGATCATCCAGTTCGACCGCGCGCGCACGCCCGTCAAGACCACGCTGAAGGCGATGCGCGTGTATCAATGGTGCAAGAACGTGCTGATCTTCCTGCCGCTGCTCGCCTCGCACCAGTTCACCGACCGGCTCTCGGTCGCGCATGCGCTCGTGGCCTTCTTCGCGTTCAGCTTCTGCGCGTCGGCCGTGTACATGCTCAACGACATGCTCGATCTCGACTCGGACCGGCGCCACGCGCGCAAGCGCAAGCGGCCGTTCGCGTCGGGCGAGCTGTCGCTGGCCCGCGGCATGAGCGTGACCGCGCTGCTGCTCGCGCTGAGCGCCGCGCTGGCCTCGCTGCTCTCGCTGAAGTTCGGGCTCGTGCTGGCCGTGTATTTCGCGTTCACGCTGGCCTATTCGCTGGCGCTCAAGCGGATGCTGCTGGTGGACGTGTTCGCGCTCGCCGCGCTGTATTCGGCGCGCGTGCTGGCCGGCGGCGCGGCGGTGGGCGTGCAGTTGTCGTACTGGCTGATCCTGCTGTCGCTGCTGATCTTCCTGAGCCTGGCCATGGTCAAGCGCTACGCCGAACTGAACGCCGCGCAGGCCGAGGGCAAGGGCACCGCGGCGGGGCGCGGCTACACGATCGGCGACATGTCGATCCTGCGCTCGTTCGGCGGCGCGGCCGGCTACACCGCGGCGCTGGTGCTGGCGCTGTACATGAATTCGCCCGAGGTGCGCGTGATGTACCACCACCAGGGCGTGCTGTGGGCGATCTTCGCGCTGATGCTGTTCTGGATCAGCTGGGTGTGGATGGCCGCGTTCCGCGGCAGGATGCACGACGATCCGATCGTGTTCGCGCTGAAGGATCGCGTGAGCCTCGGCGTGATCGCCGTGTGCGCGGCCGGCGTGGTGCTGGCCTCCTGAACGCCGATGAAGACGCTCGCCCCGCCCTCCCGCCACCCGGCCTTCATGGCCGCCCTGACGAACTCCACACGCATGTCCACCCTGTTCATTCTCCTCGCCGGCGGCCTGAGCGCGCTGGCCAGCATCCTGCTGCGCGTCGCGGCGCTCGACGGCGTGGCGATCCCCGGCGGCCAGTGGACGATGCGCCTGCTCGCCATCTGCGCCTACGGGGCCGGCTTCGTGCTGTACGCGCTGGCCCTGAAGCGGCTCGAACTGAGCATGGCGTATCCGCTGATGGTGGGCACCACGATGATGCTGCTGTTCCTGTACGGGCTGTTCAGCGGCGAGGCCGTGACGGCGAAGACGGCCGCGGGCGCGGCCATGCTGGTGCTGGGCGTGTGCCTGATCTACGCGTGACGGCGCCCGCGCTTGCCCTTCCCGGCCAACCCCCTGTAGAATTGCGCGTTCTGCGGGCGTCGTATAATGGCCATTACCTCAGCTTCCCAAGCTGATGACGTGGGTTCGATTCCCATCGCCCGCTCCAGGATCTCTCCGTATCCGCACCTTGTGCAGTTCGGTGCCGCGTTCCGGCCCGACATCCCGCGCGAAGCCGCCTCGACGAAGGCGGCTTTTTCGTACCGGCCCCGGCCGTGCGCCGCCGCGGTGCCCGCGCACCGGCGCGCGATTCGCCTTTCAGATCACGATGACTCACGACACCGACGACACCGGCCTGCCGCAAGACGGCGCGCCCGACGATGCCTCCTCCGATACGCCGTCCGACGACGTCAATCCGCTGCACCTGCGCCGCATCCGCAGCTTCGTGACGCGCGCCGGCCGCGTATCGACGGGCCAGCGCCGCGCGCTCGACGAACTCGGCCCGCGCTACGTGGTGCCCTACACGCCCGAGCAGCCCGACTGGGCCGCCGTGTTCGGCCGCCCCGCGCCGCGCATCCTCGAGATCGGCTTCGGCATGGGCGCCTCCACGGCCGAAATCGCCGCGCATCGCCGCGAGGACGACTTCCTCGGCGTGGAAGTGCACGAGCCCGGCGTGGGCGCGCTGCTGAAGCTGATCGGCGAGCAGGAGCTCACCAACATCCGCATCATCCAGCACGACGCGGTGGAAGTGCTCGAGCACATGCTCGCGGCGGACAGCCTCGACGGCGTGCACATCTTCTTCCCCGATCCGTGGCACAAGGCGCGCCATCACAAGCGCCGCCTGATCCAGCCGCCGTTCGTCGCGCAACTGGTGACGCGCCTGAAGCCGGGCGGCTACCTGCACTGCGCGACCGACTGGCAGAACTACGCCGAGCAGATGCTCGAGGTGCTCGGCGCCGATCCGCATCTGGAGAACACGGCCGACGGCTACGCGCCCCGCCCCGATTACCGCCCGATCACGAAGTTCGAGCGCCGCGGCCTGCGCCTCGGCCACGGCGTGTGGGACCTGGTGTTCCGCAAGCGCCTCGGCTGACGCCCCCGCCACGCCAGGTCGGCAGGATTCCGAAACGCATCCGCACCAGCGAAAACGGCAACGCCTCGCGAGAGACGTTGCCGTTTTTTCATGGCGGGCCGAAAGTCGGGCGGGCGCGCGCTCAGCTCCAGTTCAGCCAGCCGCTGTAGCCCACCAGCAGCACCAGCAGCCCGAACACGATCCGATACCAGGCGAACGCGGTGAAGTCGTGCGAGGCGACGTAGCGCAGCAGCCAGCGTACGCACGCGAACGCGCTGACGAACGCGGCCACCATGCCCACCGCGAACAGCCCCACGGAATCGACCGTGAACGCATGCCAGTCCTTCGCGGTTTCGTACAGCGTGGCGCCGAAGATGATCGGGATCGCGAGGAAGAACGAGAACTCGGTGGCCACGCGCCGGTCGAGCCCGGCCAGCATGCCGCCGATGATCGTGGAGCCCGAGCGCGACACGCCCGGGATCAGCGCGCAGCACTGGGCGATGCCGACCTTCAGCGCGTCGAGCGGCGTGAGCGCATCGATCGACATCACGCGCGCCGGCTCGCGGCGCTCGCGCTGTCGCGCCTCGGCCCACAGGATCACGGCGCCGCCCGCCACCAGCGCGAACGCCACCGGCACCGGCGAGAACAGCACGCGCTTGATGGCCTTCTCGAACAGCAGCGCGAGCAGCACGGCCGGGACCGACGCGATCACCACGTTCAGCGCGAAGCGCCGCGCCTCGGGCCGCGACGGCAGCCCGCCCACCACCGCGCCGATCCGGCGCCGGTATTCCCAGCACACGGCCAGGATCGCGCCGAACTGGATCACGACATCGAAGGTCTTGGCCTGCGCCGCGTCGAAGTCGAGCACGCTGCCGGCCACGATCAGGTGGCCGGTGCTCGACACCGGCAGAAATTCGGTCAGCCCTTCGACGACGCCGAGTATCAGCGCCTTGCAGATCAGTATCCAGTCCATCCTTGGCCCGTTCGTCAGAGTTGCGAGGATTACGAGAGCGGGCCGCGCGGCATGCTGGACGACGCGCGGCCCGATCGGCCACGCGCCCGGAATCGTCACTTTTCGACGATCTCGACACGTATGCCGTTTGTAAGGATCGTGATTGTACCGGGTTCGTAGTGCACCCCGGCAAATTGCAGTTGATCGGGCTGGAAGGTGCAGATCGGATAGTTGGTCAGCAACTGGGTGGCGAGCAGGCCCGCGGCCTGCCCGACCTGCGGCGCGTACATCTGCGCGTTGCCGTCGAGGTTCACGCTGTCCACGGCCGGCGCGCGCAGCACGACCGACAGGCTGGTCGGATCGTAAGCAAGCTGTGCGGAAAAGGTAAACGTGCCGCTGACCGGTTCGCGCAGGAACGGGCTGGCCAGATGCGCCTCGACCTGCACGGCGATCCGGTTCTGCTCGGGCAACATGCCCACGGCCGGATTCGCGAGCGTCACGTCGAACACCTGCGACAGGGTCCGCTGATACGGGAACTTGCGCGCCACCGCGCGCTGCACGTCGTTGCGCGAGAACGTGTAGTGATTCGGGATGAACGGAAAGGTGGGCGTGGCGCCACATGCGGCCAGCGACACCGAAACGCCGAGTGCCGCGAACGCGGCGGTCACGAAGCGGCGACGGCCGCTTGCGCGCGATGAATTCATGCGGATTCTCCTGCGGCGGGTCGGGCGCTCACGCGCGGCGGCCCGGCTTGCATCGACGCCCGTGGCGCGCGTCGCCCGCGCGGCAGGGCTGGGGGCACAAGCCTAGCATGCCGGGGATGCGCGATGCCGCGCCCGGGTCGGTGCGCGTGCAATCAGACCGGTGAGCCCCGCGTCGGCGCGGTCAGCGCCTCCATGTCGCCGAGCCATTGCAGCGCGGCCTCGCGGCTGTCGCCGCACATCGCGGGCTCGGGCTTCAGCGACGCGCACACGGCGGGCCGCTCGGGATGCCCGAAGATGCGGCACCGCGCGTCGTCGTCGAGCTGGATGCAGCGCACCCCGGCCGGCTTGCCCGCCGGCATGCCCGGAATCGGGCTCGAAATCGACGGCGCGATGCAGCAGGCGCCGCATCGCGCCCTGCACGCCCCTTCCCGATCCGTCACCGTATCCGCCGCCCGCTTTCCACCGCCCACGTCCCACCCTGTCCAGGATCCAATGCAGGCGGCATTGTGCCATCGCAAACTTCGATCGATTCGAGATATCTCGCCGAGCCCGAGCGCGAATAGACTGAACCGCGTCGCCCGCCGCCTGTCGAGTCCCTTCATGACGTCCAGTTCCCCGCCCTCGCTCCGCCCCGATCTGCTCGCCAAATATTCGGCACACGGCCCGCGCTACACGTCGTATCCCACCGCGCTGCAGTTCGACGCGCGCTTCGATCCGGCCGACTACACCCGCGCCGCGGCCGATCCGGGCGCCCCGGAAGATCTGTCGATGTACGTACACATCCCGTTCTGCGCCACGGCCTGCTTCTACTGCGGCTGCACCCGCATCGCCACCGGCAATCACGCCCGCGCGCGCCCGTACCTCGACCGCCTGAAGCAGGAACTGGCGCTGCAGGCCGCCCGCTTCAGCCCCGAGCGCGTGATCACGCAGCTGCACTGGGGCGGCGGCACGCCCACCTTCCTGTCCGATGCCGAGATCGCCGAGCTGATGGCGGCGATCCGCGCGCATTTCCACATCGCCCCCGACCACGAGGCCGAAGTCTCGATCGAGATCGACCCGCGCACGGTCACGCCGGCCACCCTCGCGCATCTGCGCATGCAGGGCTTCAATCGCCTGAGCCTCGGCGTGCAGGACGTGGACGACGCCGTGCAGCGCGCCGTGAATCGCGTGCAGCCGATCGAACGCACGGCGAGCCTGATCGCGGCCGCGCGGCTGGTCGGCTATCGCTCGGTCAGCGTGGACCTGATCTACGGCCTGCCGAAGCAGAGCGTGGCGAGCTTCGCGGCCACGCTCGACACGGTGGTCGAGCTCGCGCCGGACCGCATCTCGGTGTTCGGCTACGCGCACCTGCCGCAGCAGTTCAAGATGCAGCGCCGCATCGACGAGGCGCAGCTGCCCACGCCCGCCGCGCGCGTGGCGCTGCTCGGGCTCGCGATCGAGCGGCTCACGCTGGCCGGCTACGTGCACATCGGCATGGATCACTTCGCGCTGCCCGACGACGCGCTCGTGGTGGCGCAGCGCCAGGGCACCCTGCAGCGCAATTTCCAGGGCTACAGCACGCGCGCCGACACGGACCTGATCGGCATCGGCATGTCGTCGATCGGCAAGGTCGGCGACGTCTACGCGCAGAACGAGAAGGACCTCGCGGCCTGGAGCGCCGCGATCGACGCGGGCCGGCTGCCGATCGCGCGCGGCCTGAAGCTCGGCGCCGAGGACCGCCTGCGCCGCGACGTGATCATGCGGCTGATGTGCCATCTCACGCTACCCTTCGCCGAGATCGAGGCCGTGTACGGGATCCGCTTCGCCGAACGCTTCGCGCCCGAGCTGGCCCGCCTGCGCGAGTTCGAGCGCGACGGGCTGCTCGCCGTCGGCCGCGACCGGCTCACGATCCATCCGGCCGGGCGGCCGTTCGTGCGCAACATCGCGATGCAGTTCGACGCGTATCTGGCGCACGCGCCGGCCGGCCGCTACTCGAAGACGATCTGAACGCGGCGGCCAACTGCGCTACAGTGGCGGTTTGCACCGCCCAAGCCCTGGCTGCTCCACACGATGCGCACCACCAAAGCGACCCTCGCGGTCGACCGCCTGAAGACCCGCACCGGCAACACCCGCTACGCCGCCGTCAGCGTGCCGGGCGACCTGTTCTATCTGACCGACCGCTCGAGCGGCACGGCCGAAAAGCTGTGCGCGCCGATGCCGCTCGACGCCTTCGTGGCCTTCGTGAACGGCGTGGCGCCACCCGCGCCGCGCAAGGCCAGCAAGCTCGACGAGGCATTCGAGGCGAAGATCCGCGACGCCCGGCGCGACGCGGACTGACGCCGACTGACGCGCCCCGCCGCGAGCGCCGCTCCGGCGCTGGATCGTGCCTCGTTTGGTACAATCGCGGGGTTAATTTCCCCGCTCACGGCCGCCCGGCGGCAAGACAACCATGAACATCGAAAATGCGCGCTTCAACATGATCGAACAGCAGATCCGGCCGTGGGAAGTGCTGGACCCCGAGGTTCTGAGCCTGCTGTCGGTGGTCAAGCGCGAACACTACGTGCCGGGCGTCTATCGCGACCTCGCCTTCGCCGATCTCGAGCTGCCGCTGCCGGGCGGCCAGAAGATGCTGGCGCCGCGCGTCGAGGCGCGCATGCTGCAGGAACTGACCATCAAGAAGCACGAGAGCATTCTCGAGATCGGCGCCGGCTCGGGCTACATGGCGGCGCTGCTCGCGCATCGCGGCCAGCATGTCGTGTCGGCCGAGATCGATCCCGATCTCGTGCAGCTGGCCGCCGGCAATCTGCGCGAGAACGGCGTGACCAACGCCGAGGTGGTGCTCGCCGATGCGGCGCGCGGCCTGCCCGAGAAGGGCCCGTACGACGTGATCTGCGTGTCGGGCGGCTTGCCCGTGGTGCCGCAGGAGCTGCTCGAGCAACTGAAGGTGGGCGGCCGGCTCGCCGCCTTCGTGGGCCAGCGCCCGGTCATGAAGGCGCAGATCATCACGCGCATCGACGACAAGCAGTTCCGCGTGGCCGACGTGTTCGAGACCTGGGTCGACCATCTCGCCAACGCGATGGAGCCGTCGCGCTTCAAGTTCTGATTTCGTACGCCGCCACCGGCTCCACCCTCGTCTCACCCGATACCGCGACTCCGACATGCCGATGCAGATCCTGACCGCTCCCGCGCTGGCCGAATGGCTCGGCGATGCCGACCGCCCCGCCCCCGTCGTGCTCGACGTGCGCGAACCGTGGGAAATCGCCACCGCGAGCATCGCGGGCGCCGTGTCGATCCCGATGCAGCAGATTCCCGCGCGCAGCGAGGAGCTCGACGACGAGGCCGAGATCGTCTGCGTGTGCCATCACGGCATGCGCAGCGCCCAGGTGGCGATGTTCCTCGAGTCGCGCGGCTTCACGAAGCTCTACAACCTGCAGGGCGGCATCGACGCGTGGTCGCGCGACGTCGACCCGGCGGTGCCACGCTACTGAGTTATCGAGCACCGCGCCGGAGCAGCGGCTCGGCAGCACGTCGCACGACGCCGTGGCCTCACCGCCACGGCGTTTTCATTTGGTGCATTGCATTGGCACCTCGGCATCCTCGCGGCATCCACCCGACAGCCGCCGCGACGCATCGCGGTGCGCATCGCGCGCCCGATGCGTGTCAAACGTGCGTCGCCGCACATTCCCCGTTCGCGCTTCCCGCCGCGCGCCCCCGTGCATGACCCCGCATCGTGCATGCACCGCGATGCGTCACGGCCGGCCGCGCGACTGCACCGCAACGGCTCACGCCGTGCACGTCGCCCGGCATCGGCGCCGGGCACTGCGCTCGTGGCGGCGTCGTCCATCTCGCGCCGAGCCCCGCCGCACAAGGATTCGCGCCCCGCTGGCACATGCCTTGCGTGATGGGTTCCCGACGCGCCTTCCGGCGCAAGCAAGCCAACACGTCCAAGGGGAACCCGATGAAGCGTCGCAGTCTGTTGAAGTACGGATCGATGGCCGGAGCACTCTCGCTGGCAGCTCGCCTGCCCGTCGCCCACGCCGATGACAAGGGGCCGATCAAGGTCGGCATCCTGCATTCGCTGTCCGGCACGATGGCGATCTCCGAGACGTCGTTGAAGGACACCGCGCTGATGACCATCGCGGAAATCAACAAGTCCGGCGGCGTGATGGGCCGTCAGCTGCAACCGGTGGTGGTGGATCCGGCCTCGAACTGGCCGCTGTTCGCCGAGAAGGCGCGCGGGCTGCTCACGCAGGACAAGGTGGCGGTGGTGTTCGGCTGCTGGACCTCGGTGTCGCGCAAGTCGGTGCTGCCGGTATTCGAGGAACTGAACGGCCTGCTGTTCTACCCGGTGCAGTACGAGGGCGAGGAAATGTCGCGCAACGTGTTCTACACGGGCGCCGCGCCGAACCAGCAGGCGATCCCCGCCACCGAATACCTGATGAGCAAGGAAGGCGGCGCCGCGAAGCGGTTCTTCCTGCTCGGCACCGACTATGTGTATCCGCGCACCACCAACAAGATCCTGCGCGCGTTCCTCAAATCGAAGGGCGTGCAGGAAGCCGATATTCGGGAGGTCTACACGCCGTTCGGCCACAGCGACTATCAGACCATCGTCGCGAACATCAAGACCTTTTCGCAGGGCGGCAAGACCGCGGTGATCTCAACCGTGAACGGCGATTCGAACGTGCCGTTCTACAAGGAGCTCGGCAA
>JASLEG010000007.1 GCA_030151225.1 Burkholderia sp.
GAGCCATGCGAACAGTTCGCCGGGGTTCTCGGGAATGCGCTCGCGGATCTCGACGCGCTTCTGCTCGATCGCGAGCCACGCCTTGCTGTTCTCGATCAGCAAGGCGCCCTGCGCAACGCCGGCGGCGCGCCGATCGAGAACAGCAAGGCGTGGCTCGCGATCGAGCAGAAGCGCGTCGAGATCCGCGAGCGCATTCCCGAGAACCCCGGCGAACTGTTCGCATGGCTCGGCCAGCAGAGCCCCGTCGACGTGATGGAGATCCTGTGCTTCTGCACGGCGACGTCGCTGAATGCGATCGTCGGCAGCGAAGCCGCGGCACGGCCGCTCGTTCACGTCGAGAACGCTATCGGCCTCGACGTCTCCGACTGGTGGCAGCCGACGCGCGAAACGTTCCTCGACCAGGTGCCGAAGGCGGTCATTCAGTCGGCCCTCGAGGAGGCCGGCGCGAGCGACGCGGCGCGCAAGGCCGTCGGCGCCGCGAAGAAAGCCGAGGCGGCCGAGCTCGCCGAGCTTGAGCTGCGCGACAGCGGCTGGCTGCCCGGGCCGCTGCGCGGGCCGCATTACTCCATGAACGCGGCCGCGCGCGCGAAGCCGGCGGAATCGGCCGAGCCGGCGAAGCGTGCGGCGCGCGCGCCGCGCAAGACAGCCGCGCAGCCGAAGGCGGCGGCCACCAGCAAATCCAAAGCCGGCAAGCCCGGCCTCGATCCCGCCACGGCCTGGCCGTTCCCATCGAATACCGATCGCCCGTAACGCCGAGGCGCGCCGCCGCGCGCTGGCCGCTTTCAACCCACACCCGAGGTTCCCATGGACAAAGAGCAAATCTACGACACGCAAATCAGCCCGCTCATGCGGCAGATCCTCGCGATCGCGAAAGAACACGACATCAATTTCTTGGCGTCGTTTTTCATTCCCACTGCCTCCGCTCCGATGATGCGCAGTTCGAGCTCGCTCTTGAGCGACGACGCGCCGCCGGAGTTCGAGCAGGCGTTCAGCCTCGTGCGAGACGGCTTCACGGCCTCCTCCGTCACCACACACTGATTGGAGATCCGTCATGTCGTTCCAAGACCTTTCCAGCGCCGTAGCGGCCGCCTTTTCAAAAGTCGTCGCGGATGGTGTGATCGAGCGTGCGATCGAGGAGAAGCTCACGAAAACGATCACGTCGATCATCGACGAGGAGCTACGCTCCTACTCGGGTTTCGGCAAGCAGCTGGGCGAGCAGGTGAAAACTGCCCTGCAGGTCGATCTTTCCAGGCTCGGCCTTCCCAGCTACAACGACTTCATCATGAAGGTCGTGCGCGCCAAAGTTTCCGCCCTCACGCAGAACGCGATCGCACAGCAGGTCGAGAAGCAGCTCGAAACCCTGCTCGCACCCGCGCCGGCAGAGATCACTTTGTCGACTCTCGTCGAGCAGTTCATCAAGGGCAATGACGATCGTTACGGTTGCTCATGCGATGCCCCGGAGCGCATCACGCTGCACGTGAAAGATACCGATTACGGGTCGCACTGGATCGCGCTCGACAAAAACTACGGTAAGTCGGAGTACGAGTGCGAGATCCGGTTCGGTGTGTCCGAGGACGGGCGCATGTTCGGCTTGAGGCTCGGCAAGCAAAAAGTCGAGGAGACGCTGTTCCTCGATCCCTACGGATTCGAGCGCTCCATCCTTCAAATGCACCTCGCCGGCACGAAGGTGATCATCGATCGCGACGCCGACGAGATCGATACCCACTACCCCGGCCGCGGCGACTGAGCCACACGATGCCCTGCACGCCCTTCCGCCTGCCTGGCGGCGGTTCCGGATTCATCTGCACCCGCGGGCGCGGCCGCGCGCCGCGCTGCTCGGTACCGGACTGCTCCGCGCCTAGCGCTTTCCAGTGCGATTTCAACACGAAGCCGGGAAAGACCTGCGATCGACACCTCTGCGCGGCGCACGCGCACCAGGTCGGCCCGGACGCGCATTTCTGCCCTGCCCACCAGGCCGACGCCAGCGGCGCGAAGCCGGTGCAGGGCGATCTTTTCTGATCGAGGTTCACGATGGCAACTACCGTTACGACGATGAAAATGGCGCTCGCGAGCGAGGAAGACCTGGGCGCCGCATACGAACTGCTCGGGCTGCTCGACAGCATAGACCGCGGCTACTACCCTGCCGGCGATGAAGAAGAAGACGCCCCCATGTTTCTCGATGAGGACGATCCCGAACATCTGCGGCGCATCTACACCAGGCTGAAAGAAATCCTCGGCCTGCGCGGCAGTGGCGCGATGCATCGCGTGATCGGGGGCTTCTCGACGTTGCGCTACGAGAAAAACCAGTTCCTCGACCTGACGAAAGACACCGTTGAGCTGCACCCGCGCATCATCAAGGCGCTTGAGCTCGAGGCCGCGATGCGCGACAAGAGCGCGCCGCCGGCCATTGCCGCGCTGCCGCCCTTCCCGGTAAGTCTTCGCAAGATGTGGAGCGGCGGCGACGTGCAGCGCTGGATCGACGACAACATCAAGCCGCTCGTGCAAGAGCGCCATTTCGATGCGCACTGCGGTCCCGACGAAGCCCCTAGTGCAGCCAAAGTGCCGCAAGGCTGGAAGCTGGTATGCGTCAATCAGCATTTCAGCTCGCTCATGGATGCCTTGGAGCGCGCCGACGATAAGGGCTACTTGCCCGATGCCATGCGCATTGCGTGGGAAGAATTCGAGTATGACGAAAACATCGACGCCGCTGATGGGGTGCAGCTTGACCAACAGGCCGCGATGGAGGCCGGATGGGCGAAGACCTACGGCGAGCCCTGGTACGGCGGCAACGGCGTGGCGCGAGGCATCTGGGAAGAAGCGTGGCAGCAGGGCGCGGGATGGATGGAGTCGCGCGCAGCAGTATCGCCGGCCACGGCCGAGCCCTGCGCGCACGACTACGTGCGATCTGATCGCGTCTGCACCGAGTGCGGCGAGAAGACGGCCACGGCCGACGGCCGACACGACTTCATGGCCGAGGCTGGCGACCGGTGCGCCGACGAGATCCGCGCTCTCGCCGCCTCGCCTGCAGCCGACCCCGTCTCGGTGCCGCGCGTCGTGCTCACCGAGCTGGTCGAAGACGTCGAGGAATACGCCGGCCGACACTGCTTCCGCGAGCTCGAGCAACAGGCGCGCACGGCAAGCATCGCGCGCGCGCGGGAAATCCTTGCGGCGCCGGTCTCGACGTGGCCTGGCTACAGGCGCGGCTTCAGCGACGGCCGGCGCGCCGCCGACCGCATCCATGCGCAACGGGTGGCGCCGGGCGCCGACACGGAACAGCTTGCAGAAGCCCGCAAGCTGATCGCGCACGCATGCGAGTTCGCCATGGTGCAGCTCGACGACGAATGGCACGAGCGCGCCGCCGCACTCCTCGCTTTGCCTGCCCCGGATATCTCTGCCAGCGCAGGAGGCAAATCGTGAGACGAATCTGGACGATTCTGCCGGCGTTCATCTACGCGCGGCTCGTGCAGCGGCACGGCGAGCGGTTCAGTGCGCTTGGGGCTAACTGGAACTACGATGGCCGCTCGATGCTTGTTCGAGCGCGCACAACCACGGAGGACGGGAATTGAACGAACGCCTCATGTCCGAAGGGGACCTGCAGCATGTCACCGGCAAGAAGCGCCACAGCGCTCAGGCGGCCTGGTTCAAGCTTCATTTCGGCCTCACGCCGGTGCAGAGCGCCGATGGCCGGATCATCATCACCTGGGCGGCCTTCGAAGGCCTTCAGGCCAAGCGCGCTGGCATCGTCGAGCCCAGCGCCGGCGGTGGCGGCCCGCGGCCGAGTCTCACGCCGATCCGGAGGGTCGCTTGAACGCAGCTCGTCGCCGAACAAAAGACGTGCCGTGGCCGCGCCGGGTGTATCTGCGCTCGAATACCTTCTGGTGGGTTCGTCCCACCGACGAGCAATGGATTCGGCTGTGCCGCTTCGCCGACGGCGAGACCAGGATGCTCGAGCGGCTCGCCGAGGAGAAGCGCAAGATCGAGATCGATCCGGACGCGGGCAACATGCCGCGCCTGGTCGACGTGTACATGGAGACGCACGAGAAGAAATACGCCGAGTCCTTCCGCGCCGAATGGCGCCGGCGCGGCGAAACGGTCAGGATGGGGTTTTCGAAATTTGACATCCAGCAAGTCGACGCCGGCACGATCTACGACTTCCTGCACGACAACTGGGGGGACAAGCTGCCGACGTTCCAAGCGATGCACGCGTGGCTGTCGAAATTCTTCGCCTGGGCGACCGTGAAGCGCTACGCGAGCGGCAATCCGTGCCGCGAGATCCAGGTCAAGAAGCCGAAGAAGCGAACCGTCTACATCCCGAACGATCATTTTCTGGCGATCCGCACGGCGCTGGCCGTGTACAGCTACGAGAAGAAGATCAAGGGACAGAAACGGACGATCGAGGCGAGGGTGCCCACCGGCCCGATGATGCAGGTGTTCGTGGACCTCTGCTATCTGACGATCCAGCGCGCGACCGAGATTCGCGAGCTGCAGTGGAAGCAGGATCCGGCCGACCCGTTCGGCTGCAGCTGGGTCGACGAGAATGCCGGCGTAATCCACTTCGTTCCTTCGAAGACCGAGGATTCGAGCGGCGAGGTGGTCGACTGGCCGATCACGCCCGAGATTCAAGCGGTCCTGTCCCGCGCCCGCGCGCTCGAGCCGAAGTTCGGCCAGCGGTATGTCGTCCGCGACGAGAACGGCGAGCAGAAGACCATGGCGGCCTGCCGCGATGCATGGCGCGATGCGAAGCGGCGCGCGGGGCTCGCCAAGGCGCCCTACACGGTAAAGGACATCCGCGCGAAGGCGATGACGGATGCCAGGCGCGCGGGCTACGACATCGACGCCCTGCAGGTCGCGGCCGCGCACTCGGATCGCAACACCACCGAGATCTACATTAAGTCGCGGGACGTGCCCGTCTCCACAGTGAGGATGGCACTACCCGCCGCCTAACGCGCCCTTCCCTGGCGGCTACCCCTGTACCTAACCGCTCGTCTGTTCAGACGACGGTTCCTCCAAGGCTCGCGGAATGCGATACCGCCGCCGCAGAAGTTGCATGGTAAAGGCAACCAACACGAGGACGACGCCAATTGCAATCACTGCTACTCGGAAACCGCGCAACCACTCGACATCCGTATGAACCCCACTCAAAGCGGCACCAGCGATTATGAGGCTCATCCCAAAAGAGGGAGATGGGATTATCTCCCCCTCTTTGATCAGTGACCTCCAGTCCGTGTTTTTCCCCGCAATCCAGATACTCGGCACCCCCTTAATCGTGCCGTAAAAACCCGGCAGCCCCTTCCCCGTATGCAAAATCTCAATCAGCGCCCCGTCTTTTCGGTCGAGGTAATCGAAATTGATGAAGACCATAGAGGGGATATCGCCCGGTGCCGCCACGAACCCTAGTGCTTCACGGGTGACCTTCAGCACTCGAACTGAGAGCACTTGGGTCTTAGAGTTGTATGCGAGACGCAGTTGGTCTTTCGAAACGATGTCCTCGCCGCGAAGCGTCGAGTTTCCCGCGTTCCAGACCCAGACCAAGGTGCGCATTATGTGCGGCACCTCTTGCCCGTCAAAAAGGATTCGGACATTCGTCGGAAGCATCTGCGTAGGGCCTCCGAGTAACCGCCGATTCACGCGCTTGACCGCTGGACGGGGCCGCTTACTACTTATAGCGATTCCCCATATCGCAAGTCCAACCCCGACGACAAGTGCGATTAAGCTGATCGTCGTACCGACCCAGCCGGGCGAAAGCGCATCGAGTATGGTCTGGAGCATGTTTCGCATGTTTCACCAGTAATTGTACGTAACCGACGATTCACCTAGCAGCGCGTCCCGGCGAGGCGCAGTGGCGTCAAAGGACATGTAATTTTGGAAGTCTTCCAAAACGAGCCCCGACCACGCTACAGCGAAAACAGGAAAGCCCGCGCAATCCATTGATTACGCGGGCCTAATTTGGTCGGGGCGAGAGGATTTGAACCTCCGACCACCTGCACCCCATGCAGGTACGCTACCAGGCTGCGCTACGCCCCGAAAGAAGAAGAGTATATCAGACACTTTCTTCCGATAGAACCACCATCGCGCACTTTTTCACACGTGCCCGCCTACCCCGCCCCTTCCGCCCGCCGCGCCTCCGCCGCCTCGGCCCCGCGCCACAACACCGCCAAGCCGATCGCCACCAGCGCCGCGAGCGCGCACCACGCCGTGCCGTAGCGGAACCGGTCCGCCACCAGCCCGAACACCGGCGGCAACACGCTGATCGCCACCATGTTCAGCGTCATCGAGAAGCTCAGCGTGGAGGCCACCACGGCCTTCGGCGCCATCTCCGCGATCTGCAGCAGGTACAGCGGATACCAGCCCACGCCGAACACGCCCACCACGCAGAAGATCGCCGTCAGCACGGACCGCGGCGTGGCCGCCGGCAAGGCCACGAGCGCGAGCAGCGCGGCGACGCACACCAGCATGCACACGCCGAGCGAACGCAGCCGGCGCCCCGGCCACGCGCGATCGCTGATCCACGCGAGCCCGATGCGCCCCGCGATGCCGAGCCATTGCGAAACGGAAAACAGCAGTGCTGCGGCGACCACCGAGTAATGAAAACGCGCCGCCACGAAGGGAATCGCGTAGGTGGCGAACGTGTACTGGAACGTGACCATCGCGGCACCCGCGAGCATCACCGGCCACAGCTGCGCCTGCCCGGCCACCAGCCGGATCGACTGCAGCAGCTTCGGCGGCGCGGCCGACGGCATGCCGGCGGCCTGGCGCCCGTCGCGATGCAGCAGCGCGAACAGCACGCCGCCCGCGATCCCCACCGCGCCCTGCACGGCCAGCGCCGTGCGCCAGCCGCCGCCGGCGGCCAGCAGCGGCAACAGCATCGCCGCGATCGCCGTGCCGAGCGGCAAGCCGGCCTGACGCACGCCGGTGGCCATGCCACGCTCGTGCGGCGCGAACCAGCGTACGATGGCGCGCGTTCCGCCCGGCTGCACGGAGGCATAGGACGCCCCCACCAGCGCCACGAAGGCCAGCAGCACCGGAAACGACGGCGCCAGCAACGCCCCGGCCATCGCCGCGGCCCCCATCGTGATCATGGTCGCGCCCACCACGCTGCGCTCGCCGAAGCGGTCGATCAGCCAGCCGAGCAGCAGCATCGTCACGACCTGCCCGCCGTTCAGCGCGGTGACGGCCAGCGCGCCGGCCGCGCCGGACAGATGGAAGGCGCCCTGCAGCGAGGGAATCAGCGTATAGATGCCCTGCGCGGTGATCGAGGCACTGGTCTGCGCCAGCGCGGCCACGCCGAGCACGATCCAGCGATAGCGGTCGGCGGCGAGCACGGCACCGGCCGGAGCGGGGGTTGATGATGGGTTGGGTCTCACACGTGCGGTCCGTCGGGGTCGTGACTGGCGACGGCGGCCTCCCCTGTCCGGTCACGCCACGCCGATCGACCCATGTTCGTGTATCGGCGCGGCGCGCGGCACATACAGATCGGCGCGAAAACGACCTGCATAGACGCCCGCGCAACGCGCGACGCATTGCTAAAATGGCCGCCGTCCCTCCCACCGCTCATCCGGGCCGCCGCTCGCGCCATGTCAGGAAAATATCGCGCCATCGCCGCGCACTACGCACACGCCATCGACCACGGTGGCCTGGCCCCCGGCGAACGGCTGCCGTCGCTACGCGAGCTGGCCACGCTGCACCGCGTCTCGCTCGCCACCACGATCGAGGCCTGCCGCCTGCTCGAGCAGCAGGGTTATGCCGAGGCGCGCCCGCGCTCGGGCTACTTCGTTCGCGATCCGAAGCGTCAGGCGACACAACGCCTGCCCCGGCCGGCCGACGATTCCGCAACCGGACCGGCACCACAGATCGATCCCGCCGACTACGTGGGCGTGCACGAGCGCATCTCGGTGATGCTCGCGCGCGCCCTGCAGCAACCGCCAGCGGTCGATCTGGGCCGGGCGATCTGCGCGCCGTCGATGTACCCCGGCGCGGCGTTGCGTGAGCACGCGCTGCGCATCCTGCGCGCGCGGCCGACGCTCTACGACGCGAGTCCGAACCCGGCCGGCGTGCGCCGCCTGAAGGAGGCGATCGCGCGTCTGTCCACCCTGCGCGGGCTGG
This sequence comes from Burkholderia sp., assembly GCA_030151225.1. Taxonomy (GTDB): domain Bacteria; phylum Pseudomonadota; class Gammaproteobacteria; order Burkholderiales; family Burkholderiaceae; genus Burkholderia. Next base: position 8,104 of record JASLEG010000007.1, read on the forward strand.
GCGTCGATCCGGACAGCGTGCTGGTCACGCACGGCTGCAGCGAGGCGCTGTCGCTGGCGTTGCGCGCGGTGACCTCGCCAGGCGACGTGGTCGCGCTCGAATCACCGTGCTACTACGGCATCCTGCACATCGTGGAGTCGCTGAACCTGCGCGCGGTGGAAATCCCGACCGATCCCGCAACCGGCATGTCGATCGACGGGCTGGAAATCGCGATGAACCGCCCCGAAGGCATTCGGGCCGTGATCTGCTCGCCCACCATTCACAACCCGCTGGGCTGCTCGATGCCGGACGCCGCGAAGGCCCGGCTCGCCGCGTTGTGCGAGCGGCATGCGATTCCGGTGATCGAGGACGACAGCTACGGCGCCTTCCACGCGAGCCCGGCCGACGCCCGCCCGCTGAAGGCCTGGGACACGAGCGGCAACGTGATCTACTGCAGCTCGCTGAGCAAGTCGCTCTCGCCCGGCGCGCGGATCGGCTGGCTGGTCGGCGGGAAATGGCAGAACCGGATCGCGATGCTGATGTATGCGGTGTCGCGCCATCAAGAGGAAGTGCCGCAGCTGGCCATGGCGGACTACCTGGCCGGCAACGGTTTCGTGCGCCAGATGCGGCGCACGCAGGCGCAACTGGCCCGGCAGCGCAAGCTGCTGGCCGATGCGATCGAGCGGTATTTTCCGCGCGGCACGCACCTGACCCGCCCCGATGCGGGCCTGGTGCTGTGGGTGAGCCTGCCCGGCAGGCCGGACACGGATCGCCTGTTCGAGCTCGCGCTCGACGAGGGCATCCGCATCAGCCCGGGCTCGATGTTCTCGAACACGGGCCGCTACGCCCACTGCATGCGCCTGAGCGCCGGCATGCCGATCGATTCCCGGCTCGAGGCGGCATTGGCGCGGCTCGGTCAGCTGATTGCCGCCCTGCCGCAATGATTCGACAACGTTTGCGTAAACGTTTTTAAAAACGGTCAAAAAAACTCGCGACGAACACGAACATGTCGCTCACCCGTTCACCGATCGCATGCATGCCGATCGATGACACCCCGATCAGCGATGCGCTGATCACCCCGTATTCCACTGCGGTCACGCCTGACTCGTCTGCCAGAAAACGCGCCAATAAGGCCTTCATGTTGATTCCCCGATCCGTCGTGTGAGATGGCTGTTCGCTCTTTTCTCTCTAGGTTGTTATGTTGTGAGGCGATCTTACCGCGACCAAAACGACAAAAGCGTGGCGAACCATCAGGAACTGTCAGAAGTTGTCGCGTTTCGGCATGTGCGCGACACCTGTCACGATGCGAAACGTGAAGGCGCCAGATCACGCATGACGCGCCCCCTGCGCCGCTCCCTCCGGCAACTGTTCCGGCACCGAAATACAACCCGATTTCCGACGCACGCTCCCGCGCCCCTTCCCGCAGGCTCATACGTTCGTTTGAATCGGCGTGTTTGAATTCGCACGATCGTTCGCCCGAATATCGCGCCACGCCGCGTTCCGCCGCGTCGCAACACGCTGCGCGAATGTTTGGTGCCGCTTCTCTAGGCCGCGCATGCCAGACTTTCACGGCAGTCGGAAATCAACGCACCGACGCGCCGTGTATCGACGACATACCGGCATATCGACACAAGGCCCGGGCAACTTGAGCGCCACGCGCCGATCGACAGGGAGACGACACCATGCGTTCATCGGCTTCGCGTGCCCGGCGCACGCGCTTCGCGCCTGCGCGCCACGTTCGCGGCGGGCCCCGGATGTCCCGGCCGTTCGCTGCCATCGCGATCGCCGCATCGCTGCTCGCGGCCGGCTGCGCCGAGCCGTCGGCCGGCGCGCGCGCCGACGCGAGCGGCGCGATCCCGACACTCGATCGCGACAAGGCCGCCCAACTGCAGCACGAACGGCAACTGGCCCGCACGGTGCCGACGCTCGGCGCGATCCGGCTCGCGCAGCCGCGCCCGGCCACGCTGCGCGATTCGGGCCAGGACGGCGCGATCACGATGCTGCGCGACGTGGATTTCCGCATCGTCGGCGACCTCGGCTTCTACGTGCACCAATTGTCGGCCACGCTGCAGCCCGCGCACGCCGGCGCGCCGATCGTGTTCGACGATCCGTCGAGCTTCTCGATCGCCGTGCATCGCGGCATCGTCACGCTCGACGACACGAAGCTCACGGCGGTGTTCAACACCTACCTGTTCGGCTATCGCAACGCGCCGCTGCGCCGCCTGAAGGTGTCGGCCGGCGACGGCGTGATCCACCTGCAGGGCGAGATGCAGCGCGGCGGCTGGGTGCCGTTCGCGCTCACGGGCACGCTCGCGGCGCGCGGCGGCACCCAGCTCGTGTTCCATCCGACCGAGGTGCACGTGCAGGGCAAGGATGCCGGCCCGGTGATGCGCGCGGCGAACGTGACGATGGCCGATCTGCTGAAGATCGACACGCCGGTCGCGAAGCTGACCGGCGACGATCTGGTGATGGACGTCGGCAAGCTGATGCCGCCGCCGCAACTGAAGCTGACCGTGGTGGCGCTGCGCATCACGCCGGCTGGGCTCGACCTCGCGTTCGACGACGGCACGCACGCCGGCTTCGCGATGCCCGACGGCGCGCCGCAGCAGGCCATGCTGATCCGCGGCGGCGACGTGAAGTTCATGCGCTCGATGCCGATGAACGCCGACATCCTGATCGGGCCGCCGCCATCGACTCCGGCCAAGGCACCGTTCGTGTTCGATCTGTACCACTATCGCGATCAGGTATCGGCCGGTTATTTCAACTTCCAGCCGAGCGGCGCGATGACGATCCGGATTCCGTCCTATTCGGGCGGGGGCGCGCCGGCGCCAGCCGGCGCGATCGGCCCGGCCGCCGTGCGCCTGAACGACAGCTTCGCGATCGCCCAGCAGGCGGCGCTGCGCGACGCGCGCCAGCGCTGGTTCGGCGATGCGTCGCCGGCATCGTCGCCCGCGCCGAACCCGGCAATCAAACCGACCGGCAACGCCCCCGCCGACGAGCGCCGCGTCTCGAACCGCATCACCTCGATCCAGCTGCGCAACGTGGACTTCACGATCTCGGGCCACATCGGCTTCCACGTGGACCGGCTCGACGCGCAGATGGTGCCACGCCGCGCCGGCGAGCCCGTCGATCTGGACGATCCGAACCAGTACGACATCCGCATCCTCGGCGGCTCGGTGCTGGAGCCCTGGCCGGCCATGAACGCGCTGTTCAACGACTATCTGCTCGACTACACGCCGCGCGCGCTGAACGACCTGAAGCTCGCGCCGGACGGCACGCAGCTGCGCGTGACGGGCGGCATCAAGCTGTGGAATCACGTGCCGCCGGGCGTGTGGCTGCCCACCTCGATGACGGGCACGATCTCGGTGCTCGACGGGCGCCACATCGCCTACACGCCGTCGCAGGTGTCGGTGCTCGGCGTGCCGCAGGCGAAGCTGCTGCACGCGCTCGGCATCGAGCTCGCGTCGCTGACGCCGCTGCGCCGGCGCGGCGCCGAACTGCGCGGCGACGCGCTGGTGCTCGACCAGTACACGGTGTTTCCGCCGCCGGTGCTGAAAGGCCAGCTCGCGCAGGCGAGCGTCGAGCCGAACGGCCTGCGCCTGAACTTCAACCGCGCCGCCGACGCACCGCCGCTGCCGAAGCCGGGCACCGGCGCGGCCAGCTACATCTGGATGGAAGGCGGCGACATGAAGATGTTCAACGTGCTGGAGACCAACCTGCGCGCGCTGATCGAGAACACGGCCGAGCCGGGCCCGCTGCGCTTCGATCTGTACGGCTATCGCGCGCAGGTCTCGAAGGGCTCGGTGCGCATGGCCGACGACGGCACGCTGCGCGTCGATCTCGGCAAGCCGAATCCGCTCGCGCCCTGATCCTTGCACGCACAACGAAAAAGCCCGCGAGGCCATCGGCTTCGCGGGCTTTTTCCCGGCAGCGGCACACCCATGCGCGTGCCGCCCTATCCATTCCTCTACCGGCGTTCGAGCCCCTCGATCACGTCGAGCAAGGCGCGCCGCAGCTGATCGACGTCGACGGCCCCGGCCGCCTGCGCGTCCTGCGCCGCAGGGAACATCTCGTCCCGCTCGACGGGCATCGCGCGATCGCCGCCAGGCGAATCGAGCCGGTTGCGCGCCCCGTTGATCGTGAAGCCCTGTTCGTACAGCAGCTCGCGGATCCGCCGAATCAGCAGCACCTCGTGGTGCTGGTAATAGCGCCGGTTGCCGCGCCGCTTGACCGGCCGCAGTTGCGTGAACTCCTGCTCCCAATACCGCAGCACATGCGGCTTGACACCGCACAACTCGCTGACTTCACCAATCGTGAAATAGCGCTTCGCGGGAATCGGGGGCAACACGACTTTCTCAACCGTCGATGTCATCGTCAGTCAGCCGTCGGTTAGCGCGGAGGCCGCGCGGCGGCACGCGACGCGTGCCGGTCGATCAGCGCTCGAGCGGAGCGTCGGCGCCGTTTTCGACGAGCGCCTTCAGCTTCTGGCTCGCGTGGAAGGTGACGACGCGGCGCGCCGCGATCGGAATCGCCTCGCCCGTCTTGGGGTTGCGCCCCGGGCGCTGCGGCTTGTCGCGCAGCTGGAAATTGCCGAAACCGGACAGCTTCACGCTTTCGCCGTTCTCGAGCGCATCGCGGATCACCTCGAAGAAGGCCTCGACCATGTCCTTCGCTTCGCGCTTGTTCAGCCCGACGCTGTCGAACAGCAACTCGGCCAGCTCGGCCTTCGTCAGCGTGGGCGTCTCGCCGGACTGCGCGGGCGCCACGTCGCGGTTCAGGGCACTGCGCTGCGCCGTCAGAAGGGCTTCGAATTCACTCGAGTTCATGTCATTCATATCTGCAAAACTTGCGCATTATCCCTGGTCAAAACGGGCCGGAGCATGCCGCGCTCCGGCCGGCTTCCGCGTATCAGCCGCGCAGCCGCGCCCCGTGAACCCGCAGGCTGTCGACGAGGGTCTGGATCGCGAGATCGACCGTTTCGTCCTGCAGCGTTCCGGCGAGGTCCTGCAAGGTGACACGGAATGCCAGGCTTTTTTCATGCGCCGCCAGCCCACCGGAAGTGTTTGATTTTGCACGAAATTCATCAAAGAGCGCAACCCTTTGCACGAACTTGCATGCGTCGCTGGCGAGCGCTGCCTGCATCGCGTCCACGAGCGCCTGCGCTTCCACCGTCTGATCGACCACGACCGCGATGTCGCGTCGCACCGGCGGGAATTTCGACACGTCGGACGGCACCGGCAGCGCGCGCGCGATCAGCGCATCGGCGTCGATCTCGAACATGACCGGCGCGTGCGGCAGCTCGTACTGCTGCATCAGGCGCGGGTGCAGCTCGCCGATCCAGCCCACGGCGCGGCCGTCGAGTTCGATGCGGGCGCAGCGGCCCGGATGCAGCGCCGGGTGCTCGGCCTTCACGAAGCGCGCCGCGGCCGGCGCGAGCAGCGCCTCGAGGTCGCCCTTCACGTCGAAGAAGTCGACGGCACGCGTGGCCGCGCCCCATTGCTCGTCGAGCGCCGGGCCGTAGGCGAGCGCGCCGACCCGCTTCGGCTGCGCATAGCCCTCCACCGTCAGTTCGCCGGCCTGCACCGAGGCATCGGCCAGGAACACGCGGCCCGTCTCGAACACGCGCACGCGCTCGGCGCGGCGATTCAGGTTGTGGCGCAACACGCTCACGAGGCTGCCGAACAGCGTCGTGCGCATCACCGACAGCTGGCTCGCGATCGGGTTGAGCAGGCGCACCGGGTTCGTGTTGCCGGCGAAATCGCGTTCCCAGTCGGCATCGACGAAGCTGAAGTTGACCGTTTCCGCGTAATCGCGCGCGGCCAGCGCGTGACGGATCGTATGGATCGAGCGCTGCGTTTCATTCGTCGCGCGCATTTCGCTGGTGGCCACCGGCGGGCGCGCCGGGATCTTCTCGAAGCCGTAGATGCGCGCGACTTCCTCGATCAGGTCTTCCTCGATCTCGATGTCGAAGCGATGCGGCGGCGGCGTGACCGAGAAGGTGTCGCCGGCGTGCGTGAACACGAGGCCGAGGCGCGTGAAGATCGAGGCGATCTCGTCGGCCGAGATCGGCACGCCGATAATGCGGTTCGCGCGCGACACGCGCATCGCCACCGGTGCGCGCACCGGCAGGTTCACGCTCTGATCGTCCACGGGGCCGGCCTGGCCGCCGCAGATCTCGAGGATCAGCTGGGTGATGCGCTCGATGTGCTCGACCGTGGTCGAGTAATCGACGCCGCGCTCGAAGCGATGCGCCGCGTCGGTCGAGAAGTTGTACTTGCGCGCGCGACCGCGCACGCTGTCCGGCCACCAGAACGCCGCTTCGAGGTAGATGTTGGTGGTGTCGAGCGTGACGGCCGTGCTGTCGCCGCCCATGATGCCGGCCAGGCTCTCGACCTGGCTCTCGTCGGCGATCACGCCCACCGTCTCGTCGAGCTCCACGGTGTTGCCGTTCAGCAGCTTGAGCGTCTCGCCGCGCTTGCCCCAGCGCACGTCGATGCCGCCGTGGATCTTGTCGAGATCGAACACGTGCGACGGGCGGCCCAGTTCAAGCATCACGTAGTTCGAGATGTCGACGAGCGCCGAGATGCTGCGCTGGCCCGAACGCTCGAGGCGCTCGACCATCCACGCCGGCGTCTTCGCGTGCGCATTTACGCCGCGGATCACACGGCCCGAGAAGCGGCCGCAGAGGTCCGGCGCCGAGATCTTGACGGGCAGCGTTTCGTCGATCGTGACGGCCACGGGCTTGAACTCGGGCGCGCGCAGCGGCGCACCGGTGATCGCCGAGGTCTCGCGCGCCACGCCGAACACCGAGAGGCAATCGGCCTTGTTCGGCGTCAGCTTGATTTCGAAGATCGTGTCGTCGAGGTTCAGCGTCTCGCGGATGTCCTGACCGATCGGCGTG
>JASLEG010000069.1 GCA_030151225.1 Burkholderia sp.
GGGGCGTCAGTCTGACGGCTGGCGTCCGCGAACAACACTCACCAGGAGTCGACATAAATGGCAACCATCAAGGTAGACGTCGTCAGCGCGGAAGAGCAGATCTTCTCGGGCCAGGCGAAGTTCGTCGCGCTGCCGGGCGAATCGGGTGAACTCGGCATTCTGCCGGGCCACACGCCGCTCATCACCCGGATCCGTCCGGGTGCGGTGCGCATCGAGTCGGAAAACGGCACGGACGAGTTCGTGTTCGTGGCCGGCGGCATTCTCGAAGTGCAGCCGGGTGCCGTGACCGTGCTCGCCGACACGGCGATCCGCGGCAAGGATCTCGACACCGCGAAGGCCGAGGAAGCGAAGCGTCGCGCCGAGGAAACGCTGCAGAACGCGAAGTCGGACATCGACCTCGCCAAGGCGCAATCCGAGCTCGCGACCGCCATGGCGCAGCTCGAGGCGATCCAGCGTCTTGCGAAGATCCGCAGCAAGAACTGAAGCGTCGGTGCCTCGTGCGCCGGCAGGAAGAAGCAGCCTTCGGGCTGCTTTTTTTTCGTCCGTCGGTTTCGGGTTCGCGGGCTCGCCGCGCTCGCGCTAACCCCGATGTCGGCCGATCGTGGGGCGGGGCAGAATGGGCCGCTCAATCAGCCGCGCGAGACCTCGCGCGGGCACCGGGAGGCGGCGATGGCGGCGACGAATCGAGGCGAGGCGACGGGTGCGGCGAATCCGGCGAGGCAACCGGCCGGCGAGGGCGAGGCCGGGATCGACGACGGCGCCCGCCGCGCGCCGCGCGACGGCCTCTCGTACGTGCGCGGCGCGACCGACGTGCCGCTGAGCCACGCCACCGTGGGCCGCCTGCTGGCCAGCACGATCGAGCGCTTTCCCGACCGGCCCGCCGTGGTGTTCCGCGAGCAGGGCGTGCACTGGAGCTGGCGCGAGTTCGGCGCCGAGGTGGATGCGCTGGCCGCGGCCCTGCTCGGGCTCGGCATCGCGCCGGGCGAGCGGGTGGGGATCTGGGCGCCGAACCGCGTGGAATGGCTGCTCACGCAGTTCGCCACGGCGCGCATCGGCGCGATCCTCGTCAACGTCAATCCGGCCTATCGGCTGGCCGAGCTCGACTACGCGCTGAACCGGGTCGGCTGCAAGCTGCTGATCACGGCCCGATCCTTCAAGAGCTCGCACTACCTCGAGATGCTGCGCACGCTCGCGCCCGAACTCGACACGCATGCGCCCGGCCAGCTGCGCGCCGCGCGCGTGCCGGCGCTGCGTGCCGTGGTGGCGATGAACGAGTCGGGCATCGAGGGCGAGGCCGCGCCGGCCGGCACCTTCGGCTTCGACGCGCTGCTCGCGCACGGCCACACGCTGCGTGCGCAGGCCGGCCTCGACGTGCTCGGCGCGGGTTTCGCCGACACCGATCCGATCAACATCCAGTTCACCAGCGGCACCACCGGCAACCCGAAGGGCGCCACGCTCACCCATCGCAACATCGTCAACAACGCGCGCGCGATCGCGAGCGTGATGGCGCTGACGGAGCACGACGCGCTGTGCATCCCCGTGCCGCTCTATCACTGCTTCGGCATGGTGCTCGCGGTGCTGGCCTGCGTGTCGATGGGCGCGAAGATGGTGTTTCCGGGCGCGGCCTTCGACCCGCTCGCCACGCTGGAGGCCGTGCAGGCCGAGCGCTGCACGGCGCTGCATGGCGTGCCCACGATGTTCATCGCCGAGCTCGATCATCCCGAGTTCGGGCGCTTCGATCTGGGCACGCTGCGCACCGGCATCATGGCCGGCTCGCCGTGCCCGATCGAGACGATGAAGCGCGTGGTGGCCGAGATGCACATGGCCGAGGTGACGATCGCCTACGGCATGACCGAGACGAGTCCCGTGTCGTTCCAGAGCACCACCACCGATTCGCTCGAGAAGCGCACCACCACGGTGGGCCGCATCCAGCCGCACCTCGAGGCAAGGATCGTGGATGCGAGCGGCGCGATCGTGCCGGTGGGCGCCACCGGCGAGCTGTGCACGCGCGGCTATTCGGTGATGGCCGGCTACTGGGGCGACGAGGCGCGCACGCGCGAGGCGATCGTGGACGGCTGGATGCACACGGGCGACCTGGCCACTTTCGACGAGGAAGGTTTCTGCAACATCGTCGGGCGCCTGAAGGACATGCTGATCCGCGGCGGCGAGAACATCTATCCGCGCGAGATCGAGGAATTCCTGTTCCGCCACCCGAAGATCCAGAGCGTGCAGGTGTTTGGCGTGCCCGATTCGAAGTACGGCGAGGAAGTGTGTGCGTGGGTGGTGCTGCGCGCGGGCGCGACGATGGACGAGCAGGAGCTGCGTGCGTTCTGCAGCGGCCAGATCGCGCACTACAAGGTGCCGCGCCATGTGCGTTTCGTGGCGGATCTGCCGATGACTGTGACGGGTAAGGTACAGAAGTTCGTGATGCGCGAGGCGATGATCGAGGAACTGGGCCTCGCGCAGCAGAGGACGGCGTGAGAACCCGCAACGGCATGTCTGGATGCCGGCTTGCGTTTTCTCTGGACGAAAAAAAGCGGGCTTAAGAGCCCGCTAAAAACCACACGCTACGGGGTTAGCGCGAGGAGACCAAAGGTGGAATCAATCGGCGTGGGCCGATCACGACTCCAACAAGGATGCCCCAGGGAAGGGATTCGGTGCGAAACCGACTGACTTTTCCAGATACTTCGTATCCGCTCACACTCGGTACTGGAAAGTTCGCATCCGTGTTGAAACCGTGAGAGCCATTGTGGGCGAATTGATTGCGGGGTGCGGTAACAAAGTGTATCAGGTTGTAACGCCCGCCAGATAAGGCTCTCCGGGATATTTTACTGTTTCGGGCCGGCTAAAGCGGCGTCATTTTTACCGTCTTTTTGGTGAATCTTTTTTTGTTTTTTTTGGTAATGGAATCTGGCGCCAAATTGTTATCGGGCCGCCGGCACACCTGAGCATTTAAGCATCCGGATAATTCGCGAATTTTCGCGATCGAAACAATGGGGAGATGGGTTGATTGCTTCTGAAACAACCGCCGAATGCAAGCTTGCCGGCCATGCGGCCGGGGTGCAGGGGTGAATGATAGACGGTTTGTCCTGAAAATCCAGTTCAACCTGCGAGCAGGTTCGCAGGGGCGGCCGGCGACACAGGGCGCGATCCGGCCCGCGAGGCGTCACGGCGCGCGCGTGGCGGCCGCACAGACGTAACCGGGCGCCCGCTCCCGCGTCGCCCTGTAAGGAATCGAAATACGCCGCACCCGCTTACTTCAGCCAGGTGTCGGTGACGGCCTGGAATTCGCCGGTCTCGCGCGCCAGATGCAGCCACTGGTCGACGTACTGCTGGAACACCACGTCGCCGCGCGGCACCATGTACGCCTTTTCGCCGAACTGGAACGGCTGGTCCGGGTGCACCGAGCACAGGCCGGGGTTCAGCTTCTGCTGGAGCAGGGTCTCGGACGCGTCGGTCACCATCACGTCGGCGTGGCCGTCGAGGATCTGGCGGAAGATCGTCACGTTGTCGGGGTAGACGCTCAGCTGCGCGTGCGGGAAGAACTGGCGCGCGAAGCGCTCGTTGGTGCCGCCCGGGTTCACGATCACGCGCGTGGCGGGCTGGTCGATCTGGGCCACGCTCTGGTAGCGGCTCGTGTCGGCGCAGCGCACGATCGGCGTCTTGCCGTCCTTCATGGTGGGCTGGGTGAAGAACACGCGCCGCTGCCGGTCGAGCGTGGTGGAGATGCCGCCCACGGCCACGTCGCAATGCGCGACGAAGTCGTCGGTCAGCGTGCGCCAGCTGGTCTTCACGAAACGGGCCTTCACGCCGAGCGAACGCGCCAGCGATTCGGCCAGATCGATGTCGATGCCCTCGAAGTGGCCGTCCGGGCGGTAGTAGGAATACGGGCGGTAGTCGCCGGTGGTGCACACGCGCAGCTCGCCGCGCGCGAGCACGGCGTCGAGCCGCGAGGCGGGGGGCGCGGCGCTTGCGGCGGTGGCGTTATCACCGGCGGCGTGTGCCGGGGCGCTCGTCAGGACCGTGCAGGCCGCCGCGGCCGCGACGGCCAGGGCGAGCCGCGGGGCGCGCGGATGCAGGTTCGGCAGGTTCGGGCGCGAGCGCGCGGGGCGGGCTGGGGTCATCGGTGTCTCCGGGGCGAAACGCTGGTTTGTATGTCGGACGGCTGCGGCAAGCTGAAGCAGGCGGCGCGGACGGCCGCCGGCAGCGGCGGTCCCGCGCGTCATCGGTCCCCGATGATAGCGGCAGGCGCGGCCTTCGGCGGGCGGGTCCGGTAGAATGCGCGTTTGCATCCGCCTGGCGCTCCTATCGTGGCTCACAACCTGCTCAACGACACCTTCCTGCGCGCGCTGCGTCGCCAGCCGACCGACTACACGCCGATCTGGCTGATGCGTCAGGCGGGCCGCTACCTGCCCGAGTACAACGCCACGCGCTCGCGCGCCGGCAGCTTTCTCGGTCTGGCCAAGAACCCCGATTACGCGACCGAAGTCACGCTGCAGCCGCTCGAGCGCTATCCGCTCGACGCCGCGATCCTGTTCTCCGACATCCTCACGATCCCCGACGCGATGGGCCTCGGCCTCGAATTCCTGGCCGGCGAAGGCCCGAAGTTCGCGCGTCCGGTGCGCACCGAGGAGGACGTGGCGCGTCTGGCCGTGCCCGACATCGGCGCGACGCTCGGCTACGTGACCGATGCCGTGCGCGAGATCCGTCGCGCGCTGACCGACGCCCAGGGCCGCCAGCGCGTGCCGCTGATCGGCTTCTCGGGCAGCCCGTGGACGCTCGCCTGCTACATGGTGGAAGGCGGCGGCTCGGACGACTTCCGCACCGTGAAGTCGATGGCCTATGCGCGCCCCGACCTGATGCAGCGGATCCTCGACGTCAACGTGGACGCGGTGGCCGCCTACCTGAACGCGCAGATCGAAGCCGGCGCGCAGGCCGTGATGATCTTCGACACCTGGGGCGGCGTGCTGGCCGACGGCGCCTACCAGCGTCTGTCGCTCGATCCGGTGCGGCGCGTGGTGGCCAAGCTCAAGCGCAATCACGACGGCGAACAGGTGCCGGTGATCACGTTCACGAAGGGCGGCGGCCTCTGGCTCGAGGAAATCGCGGCCACCGGCGTGGACGCCGTGGGCCTCGACTGGACCGTGAACCTCGGTCGCGCGCACGAGCGCGTGAACGGCGCGGTGGCGCTGCAGGGCAATCTCGATCCGAACATCCTGTTCGCCCCGCCCGCCACGATCCGCATGGAGGCGCGCGCGGTGCTCGACAGCTACGGCAACCGCCCCGGCCACGTGTTCAATCTCGGCCATGGCATCTCGCAGTTCACGCCGCCGGAAAGCGTCGCGGAACTGGTGGACGAGGTGCATCGTCACAGCCGCACGCTGCGCGCCGGTTCGCTCGGTTAAGACCCGATTTACCTCGTTTTTCCCGTATTTCGCGGCGCGGCGCGCGGTGGCGAACCGACGCCGTGATGCTGCGCCGCAGCGCAGCAAACCGGCTGTGCGACGTCGAATCGGGGTGGAATCGCGCGCCGATCGGCACTTCTCGGCTTGTCAAGACTTGACTTATGCACATTTTGCTCGTTGCGGCGCGGTAGAGCGCCATATCAACAAAATGCGCATGCTATGGCAGGAAAAATCGGATAGCAGCCTTGCTGGACAAGGCTTCCCGACACAGGGCCGGAATCCCCGAAAAGCCGTGGTCGGCACGCCGGGACGCCAGTTCGGGACGGCCGAGAAGGAGTTCTCAACAAAGTTATCCACAGGGCGAGTCGGCATCCGCTGATTCTCAATCAGAATCCGAAACTTAGCGCCGAAAGTGATGTTTTACTTTAACTTCGCGTCGCCGGTCGTGATTGGACCGTCGATCGCCTCGCCCGGCGCGGCAGGCAGCCGATGAGCGACGACCTTTTCGTGCGCGTCGCGCTCGACCATCCACTGCAGACGCTGTTCGACTACCGCTATCGCGGCGCCGCGCTGCCGCAGGTGGGCATGCTCGTGCAGGTGCCGTTCGGCAAGCGGCTCGTGGTGGGGCTCGTGTGCGAAGTCACCGCTCACTCCGAGGTGCCCGCGAACCGGCTGCGCGACGTGGATGCGCTGTGCGCGGAGCTGCCCGCGCTCGGCGAGGCCTGGCTCGATCTGGTGGCCTTCGCCGCCGACTATTACCAGCGCGGCCGCGGCGAGGTGGCCCTGCCGGCGCTGCCGCAGGCGCTGCGCGACGCCTCGCGCTGGGGCCGCCTGCTCGCTCCCGAGATCCGCTATCGCCTGCTGCCGGCCGGCCGCGAGGCGCTGCCCGAGGCGCTGCCCGCGCGCGCGGCCGCCCTGCGCCGGCTTGCCCAGGCGCTGCTCGATGCGCCCGAGGCCGGCCTCGCCCTGCCCGAATTGCGTGGCCTGCACCCGAAGGCGCAGGCCACGCTCGACGCTTGGAGCGAAGCCGGCTGGGCCGTCTGCGACGCAATCCCGATCGTCGACGCCGGTGGGCAAGCTGTGGATAACCGGGTCGCCGCGCCTGTGCCCCCGTCGCTGACGACCGAGCAGGCCGACGCGCTCGACGCGATCCGCGCCGCGCGCGGCTTCGCGCCGTTCCTGCTGCACGGCGTGACCGGCAGCGGCAAGACCGAGGTGTATCTGCATGCGCTGGCCGCGCTGCTCGAGGCGCGGCCCGACGCGCAGGCGCTGGTGCTGGTGCCCGAAATCAACCTGACGCCGCAGTTCGAGGCTGCGTTCCGCGCGCGCTTCGCCGCGGTGCTGCCGCCCGGCGCGATCGTCACGCTGCACAGCGGGCTGGCCGAGGGCGAGCGCGCGCGCCACTGGCTCGCCGCCCACACGGGCCGCGCGCGCATCGTGCTCGGCACGCGGCTCGCGGTGCTGGCCTCGCTGCCCGCGCTCGCGATGATCGTGGTGGACGAGGAGCACGAGCCGGCCTACAAGCAGCAGGAAGGCCTGCGCTATTCGGCGCGCGACCTGGCCGTGTGGCGCGCGAAGCGGCTCGAGATCCCGGTGGTGCTCGGCTCGGCCACGCCCTCGCTCGAAAGCTGGTGGGCCGCCGAACAGGGCCGCTACACGCGGCTCACGCTGACGCGCCGCGCGGTGGCGGAGGCGGTGCTGCCCACCGTCAAGCTGGTCGATCTCGAGGAGGAGCGGCGCCGCGGGCGGGCCTCGATCGGCGGCCTGTCGGGCCCGCTGGTGGCGGCGCTGAAGGGCCGGCTCGAACGCGGCGAGCAGAGCCTGATCTTCCTGAACCGGCGCGGCTACGCACCGGCGCTGGCCTGCGATGCCTGCGGCTGGGTGGCCGGCTGCCCGCGCTGCAGCGCCTACGTGGTGCTGCACAAGCCCGAGCGCGCGCTGCGCTGCCACCATTGCGGCTGGGAATCGCGGATTCCGCATGCCTGCCCCGAATGCGGCAACGTGGACGTCGCGCCGCTCGGCCGCGGCACCCAGCGCGTGGAGGAAACCCTGGCCGAGGCGGTGCCCGGCGCGCGGATCCTGCGCATCGACGCCGACAGCACGCGCCGCAAGGGCAGCGCGCAGGCGCTGTTCTCCGACGTGCACGCGGGCGAGGTGGACATCCTGGTGGGCACCCAGATGATCGCGAAGGGCCACGATTTCCGGCGCGTCTCGCTGGTGGGCGTGCTCAACGCCGATACCGCGCTGTTCTCGCACGACTTCCGCGCCACCGAGCGGCTGTTCTCGCAGCTGATGCAGGTGAGCGGTCGCGCCGGGCGCGCGGGCCTGCCCGGCGACGTGCTGATCCAGACGCGCTACCCGCGCCACGCGCTGTATCACGCGCTCGCGCGGCACGACTACGTGGGCTTCGCGAACGCCACGCTGGCCGAGCGCCGCGACGCGCACCTGCCGCCCTTCGTCTATCAGGCGCTGCTGCGCGCCGAGGGCCGCACGATCGAGGCCGCGCTCGCGTTCCTGCAGGCGGCCGCCGTGGAGCTGGGCGCGCTGCCCGGCGCCGAACGCGTGACCGTGTACGACGCCGTGCCGATGACCATCGTGAAGGTGCTCCACGTGCACCGGGCGCAACTGCTCGTCGAAAGTGCCTCTCGGGTGGTACTGCAGCACGTGCTGGCGGCGTGGCACCCGGTGCTGCACGAGCTCAGGGGCGTGCTGCGCTGGAGCGTGGAAGTCGATCCGCTCGATATCTGAACCACGCGTCGGCCGGCGTTTTCCGTGCGATGGCGCGCTCGGCGAGCGCCGGCGCGCATGCATCGAAGTGGTGCAACCGGGTGGCGAGGCGGCGGCGCGAAGGTCGCGCCGGCCGGATCGGGCGGTTGCGCGTGCAACGTTCCGGCTCGCTGGCCGGATCGCTTCGATCGCCTTCACATCCTTGCTGCGCAAAGCTTTCCGACAACATCTGCTGCATCGCCGAGGCTTGGCCACCGCGCCCGCCTGCGCGCGATCGCGCGATTCCCCGTTCCGGTGCGTGGCCTCGACGCGCCGTGCCACTTTTTCGAGCTAAGGGAAAATACCGATCCGTCGCCCG
The DNA here is from genome assembly GCA_030151225.1 of Burkholderia sp. Taxonomy (GTDB): domain Bacteria; phylum Pseudomonadota; class Gammaproteobacteria; order Burkholderiales; family Burkholderiaceae; genus Burkholderia. The sequence goes on from JASLEG010000069.1 coordinate 8,491, forward strand.
CTTGGCGGGGGGCGGTTGCAATGCTCTAATGCCTTGATTCAAAAGCTTTTTGAAAAGGTGCAACCGGGCAATCGAATCGGTTGCACCTTTTTATTGTGTGGCATAGGATTCCGCGAGTCTCATCCACCGAGAGCCGGCCCAGACCCGGCACACAAGGAATCATGGCAAGCACCACCCTAGGCGTCAAAGTCGACGATCTGCTCCGTTCGCGTCTGAAGGACGCGGCCGCGCGGCTGGAGCGCACCCCCCACTGGCTGATCAAGCAGGCGATCTTCGCGTACCTGGAAAAGATCGAGCACGGCCAGTTGCCCGCCGAGCTGTCGGGCCGCAGCGGCTTCGCCGAGCTGGCCGACGGCCCCGCCGATCACGACGACGGCGCCCCGCATCCGTTCCTCGAGTTCGCGCAGAGCGTGCAGCCGCAATCCGTGCTGCGCGCCGCGATCACGGCCGCCTATCGCCGGCCCGAGCCGGAATGCGTGCCGTTCCTGATCGGCCAGGCGCGCTTGCCCGCGAATCTCGCGGCGGACGTGCAGTCGATGGCCGCCAAGCTGGTCGAGGCGCTGCGCTCGAAGAGCTCGGGTGGCGGCGTCGAGGGGCTGATCCACGAATTCTCGCTGTCGAGCCAGGAAGGCGTGGCGCTGATGTGCCTGGCCGAGGCGCTGCTGCGGATTCCCGACCGCGCCACGCGCGACGCGCTGATCCGCGACAAGATCAGCAAGGGCGACTGGCGCTCGCACATGGGGCAGGCGCCGTCGCTGTTCGTGAACGCGGCCACCTGGGGCCTGATGATCACGGGCAAGCTGGTCACGACCAACAGCGAAGCGGGCCTGTCGTCGGCGCTCACGCGCCTGATCGGCCGCGGCGGCGAGCCGCTGATCCGCAAGGGCGTGGACATGGCGATGCGCCTGATGGGCGAGCAGTTCGTCACCGGCGAAACGATTTCCGAGGCGCTGGCCAACAGCCGCAAGTTCGAGGCGCGCGGCTTCCGCTACTCGTACGACATGCTCGGCGAGGCCGCCACCACCGAAGAAGACGCGCAGCGCTACTACGCGTCCTACGAACAGGCGATCCACGCGATCGGCAAGGCCGCCGGCAGCCGCGGCATCTACGAAGGCCCGGGCATCTCGATCAAGCTGTCGGCGCTGCACCCGCGCTATTCGCGCGCGCAGCAGGACCGCACCATGAACGAGCTGCTGCCGCGCGTGCGCGCGCTGGCCCTGCTCGCGCGCCGCTACGACATCGGCCTGAACATCGACGCCGAGGAAGCGGACCGCCTCGAGATCTCGCTCGACCTGCTCGAGGCGCTGTGCTTCGATCCCGAGCTGGCCGGCTGGAACGGCATCGGCTTCGTGGTGCAGGCGTATCAGAAGCGCTGCCCGTTCGTGATCGACTACCTGATCGATCTCGCGCGCCGCAGCCGTCACCGCCTGATGATCCGCCTGGTGAAGGGCGCTTATTGGGACTCCGAAATCAAGCGCGCGCAGGTGGACGGCCTCGAGGGCTATCCGGTCTACACGCGCAAGATCTACACCGACGTGTCCTACGTGGCCTGCGCGAAGAAGCTGCTCGGCGCGCCCGACGCGGTGTATCCGCAGTTCGCCACGCACAACGCGCACACGCTGTCGGCGATCTATCACCTGGCCGGCGGCAACTACTACCCGGGCCAGTACGAATTCCAGTGCCTGCACGGCATGGGCGAGCCGCTGTACGAGGAAGTCACGGGCCGCGACAAGCTGAACCGTCCGTGCCGCGTCTACGCGCCGGTCGGCACGCACGAAACCCTGCTCGCCTACCTGGTGCGCCGCCTGCTCGAGAACGGCGCGAACACCTCGTTCGTGAACCGCATCGCCGACAAGGCCGTGCCGGTCAAGGAACTGGTGGCCGATCCGGTGGACGAGGCCGCGAAGATCGTGCCGCTCGGCGCGCCGCACGCGAAGATCCCGCTGCCGCGCCAGCTGTACGGCGAGTCGCGCGCCAACTCGATGGGCCTCGACCTGTCCAACGAGCATCGCCTCGCGTCGCTGTCGTCGGCACTGCTGACGAGTGCGCATCATCCGTGGCGCGCGTCGCCGCTGCTGGCCGACGAGGCGCTGGCCGACGCGCCGGCGCGCGACGTGCGCAACCCGTCCGATCAGCGCGACGTGGTGGGCACGGTCAGCGAGGCTACGTCGGAGCACGTGGGCGCGGCGCTCGCGCACGCGGTGTCCGCCGCGCCGATCTGGCAGGCCACGCCGGTCGAGGATCGCGCCGATTGCCTGGCGCGCGCGGCCGACCTGCTCGAGGCGCAGATGCACACGCTGATGGGCCTGGTGATCCGCGAGGCGGGCAAGTCGCTGCCGAACGCGGTGGCCGAGATTCGCGAGGCGATCGACTTCCTGCGCTATTACTCGGCGCAGATTCGCGACGAGTTCTCGAACGACACGCATCGCCCGCTCGGCCCCGTGGTGTGCATCAGCCCGTGGAATTTCCCGCTGGCGATCTTCATGGGCCAGGTGGCCGCCGCGCTCGCGGCCGGCAACACCGTGCTCGCGAAGCCGGCCGAGCAGACCCCGCTGATCGCCGCCCAGGCCGTGCGCATCCTGCGCGAGGCCGGCGTGCCGGCCGGCGCGGTGCAACTGCTGCCGGGCGACGGCGAAACGGTGGGCGCGGCGCTGGTGTCCGATCCGCGCACGCGTGCCGTGATGTTCACCGGCTCGACCGAAGTGGCGCGCCTGATCAACAAGGTGCTCGCCACACGCCTCGATTGCGACGGCAAGCCGATCCCGCTGATCGCGGAGACGGGCGGCCAGAACGCGATGATCGTCGATTCGTCGGCGCTCGCGGAGCAGGTGGTGGCCGACGTGCTGAACTCGGCCTTCGATTCGGCCGGCCAGCGCTGCTCGGCGCTGCGCGTGCTCTGTCTGCAGGACGACGTGGCCGATCGCACGCTGACCATGCTGAAGGGCGCGATGCACGAACTCGCGCTCGGCAACCCCGATCGCCTGTCGACCGACGTGGGCCCGGTGATCGACGCCGACGCGAAGCACGGCATCGATGCGCACGTGGCCGCGATGAAGGACAAGGGCCACGCGGTCACGCAGCTGCCGATGCCGGACGGCTGCGCGCAGGGCACCTTCGTGCCGCCCACGCTGATCGAGATCGGCAGCATCGACGAGCTCAAGCGCGAGGTGTTCGGCCCCGTGCTGCACGTGGTGCGTTACCGCCGCAGCGCGCTCGACAAGCTGCTCGAGCAGATCCGCGCGACCGGCTACGGCCTCACGCTCGGCATCCACACGCGCATCGACGAGACCATCGCGCACGTGATCGGCCGCGCGCACGTGGGCAACATCTACGTGAACCGCAACGTGGTGGGCGCCGTGGTGGGCGTGCAGCCGTTCGGCGGCGAGGGCCTGTCGGGCACCGGTCCGAAGGCCGGTGGCGCGCTCTATCTGCAACGCCTGCTGGCCACGCGCCCGGCCGGCCTGCCGAAGTCGCTCGAGGCCGCGCTCGTGGCGGACGTACCGGCCGCGGGCGAGTCGGGTGATAATCCGTCGTCGGCGCTCGCCGCGCTGCGCGACTGGCTGATCGAGCAGCGCGAGCCGGCGCTCGCCGCGCGCTGCGAAAGCTACCTCGCGCACGTGCTGGCCGGCGCCACCGCGGTGCTGCCGGGCCCGACCGGCGAACGCAACACCTACACGCTGGGCCCGCGCGGCACGGTGCTGTGCGTGGCGGCCACGCCGAAGGGCGCGCGGGCGCAGTTCGCCTCGGTGCTCGCCACCGGCAACCGCGCGCTGTTCGCGGGGGCGGCCGGCGAGGCGCTGGCGGCCGCGCTGCCGGCTTCGCTGAAGTCGCATGCTGCAGTGCGCAAGCAGGCCGATGCGGCCTTCGACGCGGTGCTGTTCGAAGGCGACAGCGACGAGCTGCTCGCGCTGGTGAAGGAGGTCTCGCAACGCCCCGGCCCGATCGTGTCGGTGCAGGGCGTGGCGGCCGGTGCGTTCGAGAACGGCGACGAGGATTACGCACTGGAGCGATTGCTCGCGGAGCGTTCGGTCAGCGTGAACACCGCAGCGGCAGGCGGCAACGCGAATCTGATGACGATCGGCTGAGCGATCCCGGCTGGTTGGCATGACGAAACGGAAGCGGCAAGGCAAACCCGAAGTCGCTCCATCTACCCTGGTATTAGGAGAAGCTATGCAACACACGATGAAAAAAGCGGCAGGCGCAACCTTCGTTGCGGTCATGTCGCTGGCGGGGACCGCGCATGCGGAGGACGTGAAGATCGGTTTTGCAGCGCCGATGACGGGTGCCCAGGCGCACTACGGCAAGGACATGCAGAACGGCATCGTGCTCGCGATCGAGGACTTCAACGCGACCAAGCCCGTGATCGGCGGCAAGCCGGTGACGTTCGTGCTGGACACGCAGGACGACCAGGCCGACCCGCGCACCGGCACGACCGTGGCGCAGAAGCTGGTGGACGACGGTATCAAGGGCATGCTCGGCCACTTCAACTCGGGTACGACGATTCCCGCTTCGCGCATCTACGCGAACGCCGGCATCCCCGAAATCGCGATGGCGACGGCGCCGGAATACACGACGCAGGGCTACAAGACCACGTTCCGGATGATGACCTCCGACACGCAGCAGGGCTCGGTGGCCGGCGCGTTCGCGGTGAAGGATCTGGGCATGAAGAAGATCGTGATCGTGGACGATCGCACCGCCTACGGCCAGGGCCTGGCGGACCAGTTCGAGAAGGCCGCGAAGGCCGCCGGCGCGACCATCGTCGATCGTGAATTCACGAACGACAAGGCCGTGGACTTCAAGGCGATCCTGACCAAGGTGAAGGCCGCCAAGCCGGATCTGGTCTACTACGGCGGCGCCGATTCGCAGGCCGCGCCGATGGTCAAGCAGATGAAGTCGCTGGGCGTGACCGCCCCGCTGATGAGCGGCGAAATGGTCCACACGCCGACCTTCCTGAAGATCGCCGGCGATGCCGCCGAAGGCACGATCGCCTCGCTGGCCGGCCTGCCGCTGGAAGACATGCCGGGTGGCAAGACCTACGCGGACAAGTACAAGAAGCGCTTCGGCACCGACGTCGAAACCTACTCGCCGTACGCGTACGACGGCGCGATGGCGATGTTCACCGCGATGAAGAAGGCCGGCTCGACCGATCCGGCGAAGTACCTGCCGGAACTGGCCAAGACCAACATGGCCGGCGTGACCTCCACGCACATCGCGTACGACGCGCGTGGTGACCTGAAGAACGGTGGCATCACGATGTACAAGGTCGTCAAGGGCGAGTGGAAGCCGCTGAAGAGCATTCAGTAAGGCTGATGCGACCGGGCTTTGGCCCGGTCGATCCCGACCTGCGGTAACCGGACCGGCCGGCACGTCCTCGCGACGTGCCGGCCGGTCTGCTTTGGGCGCCATGCAGTTTCGTCATGGCAGGCATGACGAGGATTCGTTTGTGCGCGGAATTTGTCTGCGGCCCAATCACACGGTGTTGTCAGTCATGGCGCCGTGTGCGCAGGAGAGATTTCGATGCAGAGCGTGCTCGCGCCCCGCTCCAAGCTGCCCGACGTGGGCACCACCATCTTCACCGTGATCGGCCGGCTCGCCGCCGAGCACGATGCGCTGAACCTGTCGCAGGGCGCGCCGAACTTCGCGCCCGACCCGGCGCTCGTGGAGCGCGTGGCGCGCGCGATGCGCGACGGCCACAACCAGTACGCGCCGATGGCCGGCGTGCTCGCGCTGCGCGAGGCGCTGGCCGCGAAGACCGAAAGCCTCGGCGGCGCGCGCTACGATCCGGCCAGCGAGATCACCGTGGTGGCCAGCGCGAGCGAGGGCCTGTACGCGGCGATCAGCGCGCTCGTGCACCCCGGCGACGAGGTGATCTATTTCGAGCCCGCGTTCGACAGCTATGCGCCGATCGTGCGCATGCAGGGCGCCGTGCCGGTGGCGATCGCGCTGTCGCCCGCCACCTTCCGCGTGAACTGGGACGAGGTGGCCGCCGCGATCACGCCGCGCACCCGCATGATCATCGTGAACACGCCGCACAATCCCACCGCCACGATCTTCGGCGCCGACGATCTCGCGCAGCTCGAGCGGCTCACGCGCGACACCGGCATCGTGATCCTGTCCGACGAGGTGTACGAGCACGTGGTGTTCGACGGCGCGCGCCATCACGGCATGGCGAGCCGCCCGGCGCTGGCCGAGCGCAGCGTGATCGTGTCGTCGTTCGGCAAGTCGTATCACGTCACGGGCTGGCGCATCGGCTATTGCCTCGCGCCCGCCGCGCTGATGGACGAGATTCGCAAGGTGCACCAGTTCATGGTGTTCTCGGCGGACACGCCGATGCAGATCGCGTTCGCCGAGGCGCTGGCCGAGCCCGCGAGCTATCTCGGCCTCGGCGCCTTCTATCAGCACAAGCGCGACCTGCTCGCGCGCGAGCTGGCCGGCTCGCGCTTCGAGCTGCTGCCGAGCGAGGGCAGCTTCTTCATGCTCGCGCGCTTTGGTCACTTTTCCGACGAGCGCGACGGCGATTTCGTGCTGCGCCTGATCCGCGAGGCGCGCGTCGCGACGATTCCGCTCTCGGCCTTCTACGCCGACGGCACCGAGACCGGGGTGCTCCGCCTGAGCTTCTCGAAGGACGACGCCACGCTGATCGAGGGCGCGCGGCGGCTGCGCGCGCTCTGAACCCGACGAATTCCGAACCCGACTGCAAGGAGATCACGATGACACGATGGACCCGGCACGGCGCGGCCGCGCTGGCCTGCTGCGCGCTGGCGGCGCTCGGCGTGGCGATGGCGAGCGGCACGGCCCGCGCGCAGGATGCGCAGATGCTGCGCTTCGGCGTGGAGGCGCAATACGCGCCGTTCGAATCGAAGGCGCCCGATGGCTCGCTGCAGGGCTTCGACATCGACGTCGGCAACGCCGTGTGTCGCACGGCCAAGCTCGACTGCAAGTGGGTGGAGACCTCGTTCGACGGGCTGATCCCGGCGCTCCAGGGCCGCAAGTTCGACGCGATCAATTCGGCGATGAACGCCACCGCGCAGCGGCGTCAGGCGATCGCGTTCAGCACCATCGTGTATCGCGTGCCGACGCAACTGATCGCGCGCGCGGACAGCGGCCTGCAGCCGACGCCGGCGGCGCTCGCGGGCAAGCGGATCGGCGTGTTGCAGGGCTCGATCCAGGAAACCTACGCGAACGCGCACTGGGCGAATGCCGGCGTGTCGGTGGTCGCGTATCAGGATCAGAACCAGGTGTATGCCGATCTCGTGTCGGGCCGCCTCGACGGCACGCTCGTGCTCGCGCCGGCCGGCCAGCGCGGGTTCCTGTCGCGGCCCGACGGCAAGGGCTATGCGTTCGTCGGCGGCCCGGTGCGCGACGACCGGATCCTCGGCGACGGCATCGGCTTCGGCCTGCGCAAGCAGGACACGGCGCTGAAGGCGCGGCTCGACGCGGCGATCGCCACGCTGAAGGCCGACGGCACCGTGCAGGCGCTCGGCCACAAGTATTTCGGGGACATCGACATCTCGGCGAAGTGAGGGCGCGCTCCGGCTTCGCTTCCCCTGCCTCACACCCCTCGCTTCACGCCGCGTCGCTCTCGGCGAGCCTGGCTGCCACGTCGCGCAGCCAGGCCTCGCTCCAGGTCAGCGCGCCCACCTTCAGATGCCCCACCACGCTGCGCACCCAGCCGAGCTCGGCCTCGACGGTGGCCTGCATCAGTTCGCTCTCGAGCAGGAACAGCCGCGGGATCTGCAGCGCGAGCGCCGCGTTGCGCGCGGCCTCGAGCCGCTCGAGTTCGTCCTCGAGCGCCACGATGCGCGCCTCGAGCTGGCGGCGCGCGTCGTCCACCGACAGCAGCGGCAGCACCGACAGCGCCACCGGAAACGCGGGGAATTCGCGCGCCGGCTGCGCGAGCTGATCGCGCAGCCACGCGCGCGCGGTGTTGCGGCCGGACTCGGTCACGGCGTACACGGTGCGCTCTGGAAACATGCCGTCGCGCTCGGTGTCGTGCACGCTGACGAGCCGCTCGCGCAGCAGCCGCTCGAGCGTCTGATAGAGGCTGTTGCGCTGGCGCACGTTGATCACGTCGTCCTTGCCGCGCAGCCTGATCAGCTGCTGGATGCGGTAGGCGTGCATCGGCGCTTCGGTCAGCATGGCCAGCACGGCGAGGGCGAGAGGGGAGAATTTCGGCATGGAATCGGCTCGGGGCGGCGTAAAATCAATGTTCATTCAATGACTGGTTATTTTATGACTGGTCATTGAATGACGCAACGCCTCGGGCCTCGACGTTCAGCCGACGTGGGTGCGCTTGGCCGGTGCTTCCGGCGTTTCCATCGTGGCCAGGCCGTGCACGATGCCGCAGTCCTCGACCGTGTGATCGCCGTGGCATTGCTCGCGCAGCTCGGTCAGCTGCGACTTCAGTTGCTGCAGTTCCACGAGCCGCGCATCCACGTGGCCGATGTGCTCGTCGAGCAGCGCGTTGATCGAATCGCAGCGGTCGGACGGATCGTCGGTGAGGCGCAGCAGCGCGCGGATCTCGTCGTGCGTCATGTCGAGCGCGCGGCAGTTGCGGATGAAACGCAGGCGCTCGACGTGGAGGTCCGTGTAGCGCCGGTAGTTGGCGTCGGTGCGCTCCGCGTCCGGCATCAGGCCCTCCTTCTCGTAGAAACGGATCGTCTCGGGCGTGCAGCGGGCGGCCTTGGCGAGTTCGCCGATCTTCATCGCATTCTCCTGGCGGAAGCGGTTGACCCTGAAGTGGCTTCAGGGTGTTAACTGTACACCGTCAGGCAATCAGCATCGAGGAGGGGCGGCCATGGCCGATACGAACCGGACCCACGACGCGGCAGTCGGCGTCGACGAGCGGGAGCCGCAGGCGGCCTGCTGCGGGCACGATCACGCGCACGAGGCGGGGCACGACCACGCGCACGGCGCCGAGCCGGCCGCGCAGGGGATTCGCTGGGTGCGCCGCGAGACGAGCGGCGCCCCGCGGCCGGCCGCGGCGCATTCGCATTCGCATTCGCACGATCACGATCACGATCACGATCACGGCGGCCACGCGCACGACCACGGCGCCGAATGCTGCGCGCCGGCCGCCGCGAACCTCGTCGACTTGCCCGGCACGCAGCGCCTCGCCGACGGCACCGAGCGCTCGGCGTTCCGCATCATGCAGATGGACTGCCCGACCGAGGAAACGCTGATCCGCAAGAAGCTCGGCGGCATGGCCGCGGTCACGACGCTCGACTTCAACCTGATGCAGCGCATGCTGACCGTCGTGCACACGGCCGGCGCGGCCGATTCGGTGGCTGCCGCGATCCGCTCGCTCGGGATGACGCCGGAGCTGGCCGGCACCGGCGGCGCGCAAGCCGGCGCGGGTGGTGCCCCGGCCGACGCGCGGAAGCCGGTCTGGCCGCTCGCCGTGGCCGGCGCCGCCGCGCTCGCCTCGGAAGCGGTGACGTGGGCCGGCCTGCCCGGCTGGGCGGCCGCGCTGCTCGCGGTGGCCTCGGTGGCGATCTGCGGCCTCGGCACCTATCGCAAGGGCTGGATCGCGATCCGCAACGCCAACCTCAACATCAACGCGCTGATGAGCATCGCCGTGACCGGCGCGATGCTGATCGGCCAGTGGCCCGAGGCCGCGATGGTGATGGTGCTGTTCACGATCGCCGAGCTGATCGAGGCGAAGTCGCTCGACCGCGCGCGCAACGCGATTTCCGGCCTGATGCGGCTCGCGCCCGACACGGCCACGGTGCGTCAGGCCGACGGCAGCTGGGCCGCGGTCGCGGCGGCCGAGGTGCCGCTCGGCGCGATCGTGCGGGTGCGGCCCGGCGAGCGCATCGGGCTCGACGGCGAGCTGGTGGACGGCCGCTCCACCGTCAATCAGGCGCCGATCACGGGCGAGAGCCTGCCGGTGGACAAGACCGTCGGCGACGCCGTGTTCGCGGGCACCGTCAACGAGGCCGGCTCGTTCGAGTATCGCGTCACCGCCGTGGCCTCGAACACCACGCTCGCGCGCATCATCCACGCCGTGGAGGAGGCGCAAGGCGCGAAGGCGCCGACCCAGCGCTTCGTCGACCGCTTCGCGCGCATCTACACGCCGATCGTGTTCGCGATCGCGCTGGCGGTGGCCGTGCTGCCGCCGCTCGCGCTCGGCGGCAACTGGCACGAATGGCTGTATCGCGCGCTGGTGCTGCTGGTGATCGCGTGCCCGTGCGCGCTCGTGATCTCCACCCCGGTCACGATCGTGTCGGGGCTCGCGGCCGCGGCGCGGCGCGGGATTCTCGTGAAGGGCGGCGTGTATCTGGAGGAAGGCCGCAAGCTCGGCTGGCTCGCGCTCGACAAGACCGGCACGATCACCCACGGCAGGCCGGTGCGCACCGATCTCGAGCTGCTCGACGCGGATGGGGACCTGCCGCGCTTCGCCTGGCTCGCCGCGAGTCTGGCGAGCCGCTCCGATCACCCGGTGTCGAAGGCCATCGCCGGCGCCGCCGCCGAAGCGCGCACGGCCGGCGATGCGCCGTGCGCCGCCGTCGACGCGTTCGAGGCGCTGCCGGGCCGCGGCGTGCGCGGCACGATCGAGGGCGCGCCTTATTGGCTCGGCAACCTGCGCCTCGCCACCGAGCTGGGCCGCGTGACGGCCGCGCTCGAGGCGCGCGTGACGGCGCTCGAGGGCCAGGGCAAGACCGTGGTGATGCTGATCGACGCGCGCCGCGTGCTCGGCCTGGCCGCCGTGGCGGACACGGTGAAGGACAGCAGCCGCGAGGCGATCGCGCAACTGCATGCGCTGGGCATCCGCACCGCGATGCTGACCGGCGACAACGCGCGCTCGGCCGAGGCGATCGCCCGCGAGGTGGGCATCGACGACGCGCGCGGCAACCAGCTGCCCGAGGACAAGCTCGCGGCCGTCAGCGCGCTGTCGCAGGCGGGCCACGCGGTGGGCATGGTGGGCGACGGGATCAACGACGCACCGGCGCTCGCGCGCGCCGACATCGGCTTCGCGATGGGCGCGATGGGCACCGACACGGCGATCGAGACGGCCGACGTGGCGCTGATGGACGACGACCTGCGCAAGATCCCGGCCTTCGTGCGGCTCTCGCGCGCCACGCACCGCGTGCTGCTGCAGAACATCGGTTTCGCGCTGGTGGTGAAGGCGGTGTTCTTCGCGCTGACGATCGCCGGGTTCGGCACGATGTGGATGGCGGTGTTCGCGGACGCGGGCGCGAGCCTGATCGTGGTGGGCAACGGCCTGCGCCTGCTGCGCACCTCGCGCTGAGGGCGCGGGCGGTGGCCGCGATCCCCTGCCTGTCGCGCCGGCGCCGCCTGGCGCGGCCGCCGGCGTGACGCGGACGGCCCCCGCGTCGAGCGCCCCGAGGCGGGCAGCCATTCGCGGAACAGCCGCGTACAGGACGCATCGAGCGACGTGTACGGCCCCTCGTGGATCGGCATCGCGTGCGGGGCGCCCGGAATCGTGCGCCGCTCGAACGGCGCGGGCACCTCGAGCGCCGTCGCGTCGGCCGGCAGCGTGAAGCAGGCGCGGGAGCGCAGCTGCGCGGCCGGCACCTGCACCGGATCGTCGAGGAAGATGCCGAGGCAGCCGGTATCGGGCCCGATCAGACCCTGCGCGTCGAGCCAGGCCGCGAGCCGCTGGAACGCGCCGTGCATCTCGCCGTACGGGCCCACGTGGGCGGCCGCGACCACCTCGATCGGCTCGAGCTCGCGGATGTCGGGATGGCGACGTCGAGGGAAGACGGGGGACGACGATCGCCGTCGAGTCTCGGCCATTTCGAGCCGATCGGACAGCGAATCAACCGGTAGCGCGCGCCTGCGTCGCCCCACTCGCCCGCCGCCAGCTTTGCCGATTTTCGATAACACGTGGATTTATGACTCTCTAGCATCGCCTGATCATCACCCGTGTTCCGGCGCGTCACGTTCGACGGAACGCTCCCAAGGAGAGAACGATGCAAGCAGAGTCGAACGGCCGCCCCGCTGCGGGCGGCGCCGCGCCCGGTCCGGCGCTGAAACAGACCCTCGGCACCTGGCAGCTGTGGGGGATCGCGGTGGGCCTCGTGATCTCGGGCGAATACTTCGGCTGGAGCTACGGCTGGGCCAGCGCCGGCACGCTCGGCTTCGTGGTCACCGCGCTGTTCATCGCCGCGATGTACACCACCTTCATCTTCAGCTTCACCGAGCTGACCACCTCGATCCCTCACGCGGGCGGCCCGTTCGCCTATGCGCGCCGCGCGTTCGGCCCGGTGGGCGGCTATCTGGCCGGCATCGCCACGCTGGTGGAATTCGTGTTCGCGCCGCCTGCGATCGCGCTGGCGATCGGCGCCTATCTGCACGTGCAGTTCCCCTCGCTCGAACCGAAGCACGCGGCGATGGGCGCCTACCTCGTGTTCATGGCGCTGAACATCGTGGGCGTGCAGATCGCGGCCACCTTCGAGCTGATCGTCACCGTGCTGGCGATCTTCGAGCTGCTGGTGTTCATGGGCGTGGTGTCGCCGGGCTTCTCGTGGGACCACTTCACGCACGGCGGCTGGAGCGGCGCCGATCATTTCTCGACGGGCGCGTTCAACGGCATGTTCGCGGCGATCCCGTTCGCGATCTGGTTCTTCCTCGCGATCGAGGGCGTGGCGATGGCCGCCGAGGAAGCGAAGAACCCCAAGCGCTCGATCCCGATCGCCTACGTGGCCGGGATCCTGACCCTGGTGGTGCTCGCGATCGGCGTGATGGTGTTCGCGGGCGGCGCCGGCGACTGGACCAAGCTGTCGAACATCAACGATCCGCTGCCGCAGGCGATGAAGTACATCGTGGGCGAGAACAGCGGCTGGATGCACATGCTGGTGTGGCTGGGCCTGTTCGGGCTGGTGGCCTCGTTCCACGGCATCATCCTCGGCTATTCGCGCCAGATCTTCGCGCTGGCCCGCGAGGGCTACCTGCCCGAGTGGCTCGCCAAGGTGCATCCGCGCTTTCGCACCCCGTATCGCGCGATCATCGCCGGCGGCGTGATCGGCATCGCGGCGATCTACAGCGACGAGCTGATCCAGTTCGGCGGCCAGACGCTGACGGCGAACATCGTGACGATGTCGGTGTTCGGCGCTATCGTCATGTACATCGTGAGCATGGCGGCGCTGTTCAAGCTGCGTCGCAGCCATCCCGCGATGGCGCGGCCGTTCCGCGCGCCGCTCTATCCGCTGTTTCCGGCCTTCGCGCTGGTGGCGGCGCTGATCTGCCTCGGCACGATGATCTACTTCAACGCGCTGGTGGCGGGGATCTTCGCCGTGATCGTGGCGCTCGGCTACGTCTACTTCGTCGCGACGCGCGCGCAGCGCGCCGCGGCCCCGGCCGAGGCGCTGCTCGAGGAATGACCCGAAGCGCGGCAATGCCTGCCGCGCCGGCGCCCAGGGCGGTCCCGCTCCCGGAGCGGGCCGCCCGCGCCGACTGACCGCAGGAGAATCACGATGGCCTACACGGAGACGATCGGCGTGCGGACCTACCGCTTCGCCGACCTGAAGACGCTGCTCGCCAGGGCGAGCCCGCTGCGTTCGGGCGACCAGCTCGCCGGCGTGGCGGCCGCGAGCGAGGAGGAGCGGGTGGCCGCCAGGATGGCGCTGGCCGCCGTGCCGCTCGCGGCCTTCCTGAACGAGGCGGTGATCCCGTACGAAGGCGACGAGGTCACGCGGCTGATCGTGGACGATCACGACGCGAGCGCGTTCGCCGAGATTTCGCATCTCACCGTGGGCGACTTTCGCAACTGGCTGCTGTCGCCGGCCGCCGACGCGGCCGCGCTCGAACGCATCACCGCGGGCCTCACGCCCGAGATGGTGGCGGCGGTCTCGAAGCTGATGCGCAACCAGGACCTGATCGCCGCGGCCCGCAAGCGCCGCGTGGTCACGCGCTTCCGCAACACGGTGGGGCTGCCCGGGCGCATGTCGGTGCGGCTGCAGCCGAACCACCCGACCGACGACGTGAAGGGCATCGCCGCGTCGATGCTCGACGGCCTGATGTACGGCTCCGGCGACGCGATGATCGGCATCAACCCGGCCACCGACAGCCTCGCCGCGATCACCAGGCTGCTCGCCATGATCGACGGGTTCCGCGAGCGCTACCGCGTGCCGACGCAGTCCTGCGTGCTGACCCACGTCACCAACACGATCGCCGCGATCGAGAAGGGCGCGCCGGTCGATCTGGTGTTCCAGTCGATCGCGGGCACCGAGCAGGCCAACGCGAGCTTCGGCATTTCGCTCGCACTGCTGAACGAAGCGTGGGAGGCCGGCGCCTCGCTGAAGCGCGGCACGGTGGGCGACAACCTCATGTACTTCGAGACCGGGCAGGGCAGCGCGCTGTCGGCGAACGCGCATCACGGCGTCGACCAGCAGACCTGCGAGGTGCGCGCCTACGCCGTGGCGCGCAAGTTCCGGCCGTTCCTCGTCAATACCGTGGTGGGCTTCATCGGCCCCGAATATCTGTACGACGGCAAGCAGATCATCCGCGCCGGGCTCGAGGATCATTTCTGCGGCAAGCTGCTCGGCGTGCCGATGGGTTGCGACATCTGCTACACGAATCACGCCGAGGCGGACCAGGACGACATGGACACGCTGCTGACGCTGCTGGGCGCGGCCGGCATCAACTTCATCATGGGCATTCCCGGCGCCGACGACGTGATGCTGAACTACCAGAGCACCTCGTTCCACGACGCGCTGTACGTGCGCGAGGTGCTGGGCCTGCGCCGCGCGCCCGAGTTCGAGGAATGGCTCGAGACGATGGAGATCGCCGACGCGAAGGGCGTGCTGGTGCCGGCCTCGGCCCGTACGCCGCTGCTCGCCGGCGCGAACGACTGGATGGGGATCGGCGCATGAGCGATACGGTCGAGAAGAACCCGTGGGACGGCCTGAAGTCCTTCACCCAGGCGCGCATCGCGCTCGGCCGCGCGGGCAGCAGCCTGCCCACCGCGCCGCTGCTCGCGTTCAACCTCTCGCATGCGCAGGCGCGCGACGCCGTGCACCAGCCGCTCGACGCCGCCGCGCTGCGCGGCGAGCTCGAGGCGGCCGGCTTCGCCACGCTGGAAGCCGACAGTGCCGCGCCCGATCGTCAGCACTATCTGCGCCGGCCCGATCTCGGGCGGCGCCTGTCGGACGCGAGCCGCGAGGCGCTGGCGGCGGCGGGCGCGGCGCAGGGCAAGGGTGCGGGTGAGGGTAAAGCGGACGGGCCCGACGTGGTGTTCGTGGTCGGCGACGGGCTGTCCGCGTTCGCGGCCGCGAAGCAGGCGCTGCCGCTGCTGGACGCGGTGCGCGGCCGGCTCGAGGCGGACGGCTGGACGATCGGCCCGGTGGTGGTGGCGCGCCAGGCGCGCGTCGCGCTCGGCGACGAGATCGGCGAGCTGCTGCGCGCGAAGCTGGTGGCGATGCTGATCGGCGAGCGGCCCGGGCTCAGCTCGCCCGACAGCCTCGGCGTGTACCTGACCTGGGCGCCGAAGGTCGGCTGCCACGACGCGCAGCGCAACTGCATCTCGAACGTGCGCCCCGAGGGGCTGCCGCATGCGGCGGCCGCGCACAAGCTGCACTACCTGCTCACCCACGCGCGGCGGCTGAAGCTGACCGGCGTGGGCCTCAAGGACGACAGCGACGCGCTGTTGCCCGAAGGCGCTTCGCAACCCGAACGAATCGATTCGAAGTAGCCGCCGCACGCAAAGAAGAAGCCGCCGGCGATCGCGCGTCGGCGGCGTGCTGCAGGCACGCGCGGGCGCGACCCCGCGCGTCGTCGATCAGAAGAAGCCGAGCGGCTTCTCGCTGTAGCTGACCAGCAGATTCTTGGTCTGCTGATAGTGGTCCAGCATCATCTTGTGCGTTTCGCGACCGATGCCCGACTGCTTGTAGCCGCCGAACGCCGCATGCGCCGGGTAGGCGTGATAGCAGTTGGTCCACACGCGGCCGGCCTGAATCTCGCGGCCGAACCGATAGGCGCGATTGCCGTCGCGCGTCCATACGCCGGCGCCGAGGCCGTACAGCGTGTCGTTGGCGATCTCGAGCGCTTCCTCCTCGTCCTTGAAGGTCGTGACCGACAGCACCGGCCCGAAGATCTCCTCCTGGAAGATGCGCATCTTGTTGTGCCCCTTGAACACGGTCGGCTTCACGTAGTAGCCGCTCGCCAGCTCGCCCGACAGCGTGTTGCGCTCGCCGCCGGTCAGGCACTGCGCGCCTTCCTGGCGGCCGATGTCGATGTAGGACAGGATCTTCTCGAGCTGCTCGGACGAGGCCTGCGCGCCGATCATGGTCGTTGCGTCGAGCGGGTGGCCCTGACGGATCTTCTCCACGCGCTTGATCGCGCGCTCGATGAAGCGGTCGTACACGCTTTCCTGCACGAGCGCGCGCGACGGGCAGGTGCACACCTCGCCCTGGTTCAGCGCGAACATCGCGAAGCCTTCGAGGCACTTGTCGAAGAAGTCGTCGTCCGCGTCCATCACGTCGGCAAAGAAGATATTGGGCGATTTGCCGCCCAGCTCCAGCGTCACCGGGATCAGGTTCTGCGCGGCGTACTGCATGATCAGGCGGCCGGTCGTGGTCTCGCCGGTGAAGGCGATCTTGGCGATGCGCTTGCTCGAGGCCAGCGGCTTGCCGGCTTCCAGTCCGAAACCGTTGACGACGTTGACCACGCCGGCCGGCAGCAGGTCGGCGATCAGCTCGATCAGCACCAGGATCGACGCCGGGGTCTGCTCGGCCGGTTTCAGCACCACGCAATTGCCGGCGGCGAGCGCCGGGGCCAGCTTCCACACCGCCATCAGGATCGGGAAGTTCCAGGGAATGATCTGGCCGACCACGCCCAGCGGCTCGTGGAAGTGATAGGCGTAGGTCTCATGGTCGATGGTCGAGATTCCGCCTTCCTGGGTGCGGATGCAGCCGGCGAAATAACGGAAATGGTCGATCGCCAGCGGGATGTCGGCGGCCATGGTCTCGCGGATCGGCTTGCCGTTGTCGATGGTCTCGGCCGTCGCGAGCATCTTGAGGTTCTGTTCCATGCGGTCGGCGATCCTGTTGAGGATGTTGGCGCGCTCGGCGGGCGAGGTCTTGCCCCAGATGTCCTTGGCCGCGTGCGCGGCGTCCAGCGCCAGCTCGATGTCCTCGGCCGTCGAACGCGCCACTTCGCAGAAGGGCTGGCCGGTGATCGGGGTGACGTTGGCGAAGTACTCGCCCTTGACCGGCGCGACGAACTGGCCGCCGATGTAGTTGTCGTAGCGCTGGCGGAACGGATTGGCGACGCCGAGTTTGCTGATGTCTGCAAGATTCATGTCATCCTCTTCTTTCTCTGTGGTTATCAGGCCGGTGGCCGCATGGGTGTAACTCCGCCTGTCTGTCGCAAACGCCGTGCCAGGTCGGATCGGAGGCCGCCAGAGGGAGCGGCGCCTCTGCAGGTGTCGCCTCCTGTCACACCTGCTCCAGATTGGGACAGTCGCCGCAACACATGTGCGCAACACCGGCTTGCTGAACAGGACGGCGGCATCGCGCCCCGGCAGGTATAGTTCCTGCCGAGAGACGGAGAAACGATGACACGACACGCACTTGCTTCAGGCCTGCTGGCGGCACTGGCCGCCACCACGTCCGTGCTTGCCCGCGCCGACGGGGACGCGGCCGTGCCCACCAATGTGGTGGTGGTGACCGGCAGCCGCAACGAACACACGAGCTTCGACCTGCCCGCCTCGATCGACGTGGTCGACGCCGACCAGATCGGTGCGGCCCAGCCGCGCGTCAACGCGTCCGAAGCGCTGGCGGCGGTGCCCGGCGTGGTCGTCCAGAACCGGCAGAACTATGCGCAGGACCTGCAGATCTCGTCGCGTGGCTTCGGCGCCCGCTCCCAGTTCGGCGTGCGCGGCGTGCGCCTGATCGCCGACGGCATCCCCGCCACCATGCCCGACGGCCAGGGGCAGGCCGCCACCTTCGACCTCGACATGGCCGAGCGCATCGAGGTGCTGCGCGGGCCCTTCTCGGCCCTGTATGGCAACCACTCCGGCGGCGTGATCCAGCTGTTTACGCGTGCGCCGTCCGCGACGCCGACCGTCGAACTGGGCGTCAGCGCCGGCAGCTACGGCATGCACAAGACCGACCTGAATGCCAGCGGCACCAGCGATGGCCTCGGCTACCTGCTGGACGCGTCCCGTTTCGACACCGACGGCTACCGCAGCCACAGCGCGGCGCGACGCGACCAGGCCTATGCCAAGCTGGTCACCTCGCCATCGAAGGATAGCCATCTCACCATCGTCGCCGACGAACTGCAGCAGCACGACACCCAGGATCCGCTCGGCGTGACCTGGACGACCTGGCAGCGCGACCCGCGCGCGGGCGAGATCGACACCAGCGATCCGCAGACGCCGCAGCGCACGCTGGCCGAACGCTACAACACGAGAAAAAGCATCGACCACGAGCAGATCGGCGCGACCTGGGAACAGCGCTTCGGCGCCGACCGGCTGCGCGTGACGGTCTATGGCGGCAATCGCCATGTGGTCCAGTACCAGGCGTTTTCCAAAGCCTTCCAGGCGCCGGCCGGCAGTTCCGGCGGCGTGGTCGATTTCGCCCGCGACTTCGAAGGCATGGACGCCAACTGGTACATGGCGCGCCCGCTGCAGGGCGGCACGCTGCGCACCACGGTCGGGCTGGAACTGGGCCGTTCGAGCGATGCGCGCACGGGCTACGATAACTTCGTCGGCGACCAGTTCGGCGTCAAGGGACTGCTGCGGCGCGACGAGACCGATGACGTCGGCAATGCCGATCCCTACGCGCAGTTCGAGTGGGAGCGCGCGCGCTGGGTGCTCACGGCCGGCGCACGCTACAGCCAGGTGCGCTTCGACGTGATCGACCACTATCTCGCGAACGGCAACGACAGCGGCAGCGTCGACTATCGCCACACGACGCCGCTGCTCGGCGTGCTGTATAAAATCGATCCGCACCTGAATGTGTACGCCAGCGCGGCGCGCGGCTTCGAGACGCCGACCCTGAACGAGGTGTTCTATTCGGGCACGGGCGGCGGCTTCAATTTTTCGCTCGCGCCGGCGCAAAGCACGCATCTGGAAGTCGGGGCCAAGGCCATGCTCGGCGCTGCGGTGCGCGTCAACGCCGCCGTGTTCCAGGTGAAGACCAGCGACGAACTGGCGGTCGATAGTTCCTCGTTCGGGCGCACCAGCTATCGCAACGCCAGCTCGACCCTGCGCCAGGGATTCGAAGTCGCGCTCGAGGGAGCGTGGCGGCGCAACTGGAGCGGGCGGCTCGCCCTGAGCATGCTGCGCGCCGTGTATGACGAAGGCTTCGCCAACGTCATCGCAGGCAGCCGCCTGCCCGCCGTGCCCAACGCCAGCCTGTATGGAGAATTCGGCTGGAAGGACGACGACGGCCGCGTGCAAGCCGCGCTGGAGACGGTCGCCAACACGAATATGTATCCGGACGATGCCAACCAGGCGCATTCCGCGCCGGGCTACGCGATCGCCAACCTGCGCCTGCAACTGGTGCAACCGGTCGGCAACTGGCGCCTGAAGGCCTTCGGGCGCGTGAACAACCTGTTCGACCGCAACTACATCGGCTCGGTCATCGTCGGCGACAGCAATGGCCGCTATTACGAGGCCGCACCGGGCCGCAACTGGGTGCTGGGCGCGAGCGCGCGCTACAACTTCTGATCCTGCCGCCCAATACGCTAGCTCGCGGCGATGTGGGCATCGTCCTTGTGCACCGTCGCATCGACGGCCTTGCGCGCGCCCGGGTACAGGCGCTCGAACACATCGGCGACGACCAGCGCGAGCAGCTCGTACAAGGGCCGGCTGGCCGCTACGGGCTCCGGCGCGCTGCGCACCATCTGCCACAGCGGCTCCATGTCCGGACAGTGGTGCTGCAGCGCCTCCTCGACCGCAGCCTGCCAGAACGGCGGCGCTTCGCCTTCGACGAAGTGGCCGCGTCCGCGTCCGAAATGCGCGACCGCGAGATAACGCAGCACGCTGCTGGCCAGCAGGGTGCGCAGGAAGGCCGGCGCAAACTGCACGCTCGGCTGCTTGCGGTCGGTGGTGGTATTGAATCCCCAGGCGGCGCCGGCCATCGTCAGCGCGCCGACGATCGCACCAAGCAAGGCGCCGCCGCCGAGGGTCAGGCCGCCCGCCATCAGGTCCGCGCCAAGGCCCGTCACCGCGCCGGACACCACGGCGCCGAGCAGCCCGGCCTGGGTTTTATCAAGCGGCGCGCGCACGTGAAAATTGTCGCGTACCCGCGCATTGATGCGGCCTGCTTCGCCGGGATCGAGGCGGTGCAGGGTCAGCAGCTGGCCGGTGGCCCGCGCGATGTTCTCGTTCAGCCGTTCGACCAGGCGCGCCATCGCCGCTTCCTGGCGCCTCGCTTCTCCCTTGCCCAGCCGGACCGCCTTCAGTGCGGCCTGCAGCAGTCCGCTGTCCGCCTCGGGGATGGCTTCGCTGTCGCGCGCGGCACCGGCGAGCTGGCCGGCGATGATGTGCAGCGCGTCGTGATAACGGCGCAGGTTGTGCGCCTGCCAGGCAGTGACGAGGCGCGCGTAGCCCGCACGTTTCGCCTCGGGCAGCAACTTGCCGACCGCTTCGTAGAACACGTGTTCGTGCACCCAGCAGCGCGCGAAGGCGTCGAGCGCGAGCACCTCGCGCACCACCGGATACCGGTCGAGGTGCTGCTTCCACAAGGCCTGCTCGGCCTGCTCGTCGGCAGCGGGACGCGGCGGCCCGAGCTGGTTCAGCAGGACCACGACCGGTTTCGACAACCATTCGAGGATATGCATCTCGGCCGGCAGATAGCCGGCGTCGCGCGGATGTTCGGACGAGTTGACGAGGTAGAGCACGATGTCGGCTTCGTCGCGCGCGGTGCGCAAGGCCTGCTGGCTGAGCCAGAACGGGCGGTCGCGGTAGCGGTCGAACACCTCGCGCAAGAACCAGCCGATCGGATTGCCCGACATGGCCAGGCGCTTGAGCAGGCGGACCGAATCGCCGAAGCCGGGCGTATCCCACAACAGCAGGCGATCGCCCTGGTCGGTGGTCTGCAGCACATGCGATTCGGCGAAGGCCGTCACGTGGGCGGCATCGCGCACTTCGCCGACGTCCATGCCGACCAGGGTTCGCGCGAGCGTGGTCTTGCCGTTGTTGGTGTGCGAGACCAGGGCGAACTGGATCGTGACCGGTGCGCTCATCGGGCGATCTCGAGCCGGTATTTATCGGGTTGCAGCAGGTTGACCACGCTGACCTGTACGCCATGATAGGTGCAGAACTGGCGCCACAGGGCAATGCGTTCGGCCAGGCGCGCCTCGGATCCGGCCTGGCCCAGCGCGCGCTCGGTCATGCCGGATTCGTCGACCAGTACGAGTAATCCGCCCGGCAGCCGGCGCTTCAGGGAATCCAGGAAGGCGCCGTGGTTTTCCTTCTCGGGCGTGGCGGACAGATTGAATAGCGCCGCGGTCATCGTGTCCGCGGCGTCCGCCTGCAGGTCGGCCACGGCGGCCTGCACATCTTCGCCGTAGGGCACGGGTGGACGCAGCATCACGCGCGCCTGCTCGCCGAACATCTGGGCGGCGACGGCGGACAAGCCGCGATCGCGCGCCTCGTCGAGGGTGAAGCTGTAGGGCAGCACACGCAGCAGCGTCGGCCCCGATCCCATGCCGATCTGGTCGGCCAGCTTGCGGTAATACGGCTGCTGCAGATCGATCGCGAAGCGATGCGCAAGCCGCGACGCACGCCAGCCGGAGAACATCGCCAACAGCAGGCGCGGCACGACCACCAGCAGGAACAGCGTGGCCGCATACAGGTGCACCCAGCGCGCACCGCCGGCCGGCGATGGCGTCTGCACGAAGCGCAGCGACTGCACATCGGCGAGCGTGAAGCCGTCCATCGGAAACACCAGCAGCGCCGGCGTGAACAACCAGGACAGCAGGGCATGCACCTGGCGCGCATCGAGGAAGGTGCTCTCCCAGCCGGCCGCATACTGGGTCATCAGGCCGCGCGCATACAGGGAGATGATGGCGCCGAGCGCAAACGCTGCCGCGGCCAGGTGGACCGCGCGCGCGAGACGCGCATGGGTCAGCGGCCAGGCGAGTCCGGTCCAGTCGACGCTGTACTGGCGCAGCGCATCGGCCAGGGCAAGCGGCAGCTTGCGCGGCAACTTGGCCTTGCCGACGCTGAGCCTGCGCATCAGGTCCGGACTGGCCCATCCCTTGCGCCGCGACGGCAGGAACAGCCAGGCGAACAGGATCACATAGACCAGCAGGTTCCAGCCGATGATCAACAGGAGCGGCGCGGACAGCAGGTCGACGCGATGCGGGTCCGCGATGTGATCGATGACGGCGCCGAGGATCAGCGCGCCGAGCGGCAGCAGAACCGAGAGCGCAGGCAGCAGGGTGCGCCGGTTCAGGAAGGCTTTGAGGGCGGGCGTGCGCTCCGCGAGGCGCTTGAGGATCTGCTCCGAGCGCTGTTCAAGAAAATGGTCGACGGTGACCGGCGATTTCTGGTCGGCGGCCGACCACTGGGCGAGTTCACGCGCGCTGCGGCTCGCGTACATGCGATCGTCGTCGCTCAGAATTTCGTGCTTCGTGTCCGCGGTTTCGATGGCACGGACCAGGACCACTTTTCTCGCTACCTGTTCGTTCATGTCGTTCGCGCTTAATGGTTAGACAACACTGACAGGCACATTGTGCCCGAAGTCGCGAGGGATTGACGGATAAACGGTACGGGTGGCTATGTGGCTTTGGAAAAGCAAAAAGCCCGCTCAGTTGAACTGAGCGGGCTTATGCAGAATAAGAGCCTGACGATAACCTACTTTCACACTGGTTGCAGCACTATCATCGGCGCAAAGTCGTTTCACGGTCCTGTTCGGGATGGGAAGGGGTGGTACCGACTTGCTATGGTCATCAGGCTTGACTTGTACGGGCGTCGCGTTCGCGATTGGCTTGGCGCCGCCCTGAATCTGGAAGAAGTGTTTTACGTAATCCGCTGTATCAACAGCATGCTGAACTCGTTGGCAATGACTGCCAAGGTTATAGGGACAAGCCGTACGGGCAATTAGTATCGGTTAGCTTAATGCATTACTGCACTTCCACACCCGACCTATCAACGTCCTGGTCTCGAACGACCCTTCAAGGAGCTCAAGGCTCCGGG
>JASLEG010000072.1 GCA_030151225.1 Burkholderia sp.
GGCAAAACCTTCCGCGACGATCTCTATACCGAATACAAGGCGAACCGCCCGTCGATGCCGCCCGATCTCGCGCTGCAGATCGAGCCGATCCACGAGGCCGTGCGCGCGCTCGGCTGGCCGCTGCTGATGATCGAAGGCGTCGAGGCCGACGACGTGATCGGCACGCTCGCGCACGCCGCCGAAGCACGCGGCATGAAGGTGGTGATCTCGACCGGCGACAAGGATCTCGCGCAACTCGTGACGAGCCATGTGTCGCTCGTCAACACCATGACCAACGAAGTGCTCGATCGCGACGGCGTGATCGGCAAGTTCGGCGTGCCGCCGGAGCGCATCGTCGATTACCTGTCGCTGATCGGCGATACGGTGGACAACGTGCCGGGCGTCGAGAAGTGCGGCCCGAAGACGGCCGTGAAATGGCTGACGCAATACGAAACGCTCGACGGCATTGTCGCCCACCACGCCCTTGATCTCGGCCGCGTGTTCGATGCAAAGGGCAAAACCTTTCGCGACGATCTCTATACCGAATACAAGGCGAATCGCCCGTCGATGCCCACCGATCTCGCCCAGCAGATCGAGCCGATTCACGCCGCGGTGCGTGCGCTCGGCTGGCCGCTGCTGATGGTGGAGGGCATCGAGGCCGACGACGTGATCGGTACGCTCGCGCACGCTGCCGAGGCGCGCGGCATGAAGGTCGTGATCTCGACCGGCGACAAGGATCTCGCGCAGCTCGTCACGAGCCACGTGTCGCTGGTCAACACCATGAGCAACGAGGTGCTGGACCGCGACGGCGTGATCGCCAAGTTCGGCGTGCCGCCCGAGCGCATCGTCGATTACCTGTCGCTGATCGGCGATACCGTGGACAACGTGCCCGGCGTCGAGAAGTGCGGCCCGAAGACGGCCGTCAAATGGCTCACCCAATACGACACGCTCGACGGCGTGGTCGAGCACGCCGCCGAGATCAAGGGCGTGGTGGGCGACAACCTGCGCCGCGCGCTCGATTTCCTGCCGCTCGCGCGCCAGCTCGTGACGGTCGACACCGCCTGCGATCTGAAACCGCAGGTCGAGACGATCGAGGCCTCGCTCGTCACCGGCAGCGAGCAGCGCGAGGCGCTGCTGCCTATCTTCGAGACCTACGGCTTCAAGACCTGGCGGCGCGAGCTCGATGCCGCGCCCGCAGCGGGTGGCGAGCCGGTTGCCGCGAGCGAGGCCGCCGAGCCCGTGGCGGCGGCCGTGCCCGTCGAGCGACACTACGAAACCGTACAGACCTGGGAACATTTCGATGCGTGGCTCGCGAAGATCGACGCGGCCGCGCTGACCTCGTTCGACACCGAAACCACTTCGCTCGATCCGATGGTCGCGCAGATCGTGGGCGTGTCGCTGTCCACCGAGCCGGGCAGCGCGGCCTACATCCCGGTCGCGCATCGCGGCCCTGACGCGCCCGATCAATTGCCGCGCGACGAGGTGCTCGCGACGCTCAAGCCGTGGCTCGAAAGCGCCGAGCGCAAGAAGGTGGGCCAGCACCTGAAGTACGACGCGCAGGTGCTCGCCAACTACGACATCGCGTTGAACGGCATCGAGCACGACACGCTGCTCGAATCCTACGTGCTCGAATCGCACCGCACGCACGACATGGACAGCCTCGCGCAGCGCCATCTCGGCGTGAAGACGATCAAGTACGAGGAAGTGGCGGGCAAGGGCGCGCAGCAGATCGGCTTCGACGAGGTGCCGCTCGAGGCGGCTGCCGCCTACGCGGCCGAGGATGCCGACGTCACGCTGCAGCTGCATCTCGCGATGTACCCGCAGGTGGCGCGCGAGGCGGGCCTCAAGCGCGTGTACGCCGAGATCGAGATGCCGGTGGCGCAGGTGCTGCGCAAGATGGAGCGCACCGGCGTGCTGATCGACAGCGCGCGCCTCGAGAAGCAGAGCCACCAGATCGCCACGCGCCTCGTCGAGCTCGAACGCGAGGCGTATGAACTCGCCGGCGGCGAATTCAATCTCGGTTCGCCCAAGCAGATCGGCCAGATCTTCTTCGAGAAGCTGCAGCTGCCGGTGGTGAAGAAGACGCCGAGCGGCGCGCCGTCCACCGATGAAGAGGTGCTCCAGAAGCTGGCCGAGGATTACCCGCTGCCGAAGCTGCTGCTCGAGCACCGCGGCCTCGCCAAGCTGAAGTCCACCTATACCGACAAGCTGCCGCGCATGATCAACGCCTCGACCGGCCGCGTGCACACCAACTACGCGCAGGCCGTGGCCGTGACGGGCCGGCTCGCGTCGAACGATCCGAACCTGCAGAACATTCCGGTGCGCACGACCGAGGGCCGTCGCATCCGCGAGGCCTTCATCGCGCCGCCGGGCTGCAAGATCGTGTCGGCCGACTACTCGCAGATCGAGCTGCGCATCATGGCCCACATCTCCGAGGACGAATCGCTGCTGCGCGCGTTCTCGCAGGGCGAGGATATCCACCGCGCGACCGCGGCCGAGGTGTTCGGCGTTACGCCGCTCGAGGTCAGCAACGATCAGCGCCGCATCGCCAAGGTCATCAACTTCGGCCTGATCTACGGCATGAGCGCGTTCGGCCTCGCCGCGAACCTCGGCATCACGCGCGATGCGGCCAGGCTCTACATCGACCGCTATTTCGCGCGTTACCCGGGCGTGGCGAACTATATGGAAACCACCCGCACCACGGCCAAGGACAACGGCTACGTCGAGACCGTGTTCGGCCGCCGCCTGTGGCTGCCCGAGATCAACGGCGGCAACGGTCCGCGCCGCCAGGCGGCCGAGCGCGCCGCGATCAACGCGCCGATGCAGGGCACCGCGGCCGACCTGATCAAGCTGTCGATGATCGCCGTGGAAGGCTGGCTCGAACGCGACGGCCTGCGCTCGCGCATGATCATGCAGGTGCACGATGAACTCGTGCTCGAGGTGCCGGAGGACGAGCTCGCGCTGGTACGCAAGAAGCTGCCCGAGATGATGGCGGGCGTGGCGAAGCTGAAAGTGCCGCTGGTGGCCGAGGTGGGCGCCGGCGACAACTGGGAGGAGGCGCACTGAGCGCCGAGCGCGGGGCCGCGCGAGCCGTGCGCCGCCCCGCGCGACGATGTCGACGAATCGGCTTCGATGCCTGCCGATTCATCTGCAGTCCTGAACCATGCAACCGGGGGAATCGCATGCATCGTTTCATCATCGTGGGCGGCGGCGCCGGCGGGCTCGAACTCGCCACGCGGCTCGGCGATCGCTACGGCGCCCGCGGCAAGCGCGCCGCGCGCGCCCATGTCACGCTGGTCGACCGTTATCCCACCCATATCTGGAAGCCGCTGCTGCACGAAGTGGCGGCCGGCAGCATGGACCCGTTCACCCAGGAGCTCGAATACGCGGCGCAGGCGCGCTGGCACGGCTTCGAATTCCAGCTCGGCGAGCTCGAGGCCGTGGATCGCGGTGCGAAGCGCGTGACCGTGTCGGCCGTGCAGGACAGCGACGGCCTCGAACTGATGCCCGAGCGCGTGCTCGATTACGACACGCTGGTGATCGCGATCGGCAGCACGACGCATTTCTTCGGCGTGGAAGGCGCGCAGCAGCACGCGATCGCGCTCGACACGGTGGGCGAGGCCGAGCGCTTCCGCAAGCGCCTGATCGCGGCCTGCATCCGCGCCGAGCATCGCGTGCCGGATGCGTCGCGGCCTCCGAGCGGCGAGCCGCCAGTGCAGGTGGTGATCGTCGGCGCGGGGGCCACCGGCGTCGAGCTGTCGGCCGAGCTGCGCAACACGGCCGAGGTGCTGTCCGCCTACGGGCTGCACAAGCTCGACCCGAAGCACGACGTCGGCATCGTGCTGATCGAGTCCGGCCCGCGCATTCTGCCGGCGCTGCCCGAGCGCGTGTCCACGGCCACCGCGGAGCTGCTCGACAAGCTCGGCGTGCGCCTGATGATGGGCGAGCGCGTGACCGAGGTCGGCCCGGGCGTGGTGCGTACCGCGAGCGGCGCCGCCGTGCGCGCCGACCTGACCGTGTGGGCGGCCGGCATCAAGGCGCCGGCCGTGCTGTCGCGGCTCGATGGCCTGGAGGTGAGCCGGCTCGGCCAGCTCGCCGTGCGGCCCACCCTGCAGACCACGCTCGACGATGCCGTGTTCGCGCTCGGCGACTGCGCGGCCTGCGCATGGGCCGGCACCGACCGCAACGTGCCGCCGCGCGCCCAGGCCGCGCACCAGCAGGCGAGCTTCCTGCTGCGCGCGCTGGCCAGCCGTCTCGAGGAGCGGCCGCTGCCGTCCTTCGTCTATCGCGACCTCGGCTCGCTCGTGTCGCTGGGCCGGTTGAGCGCGGTCGGCAACCTGATGGGCGGCCTGATCGGCGGCAACATGCTGATCGAGGGGCTGTTCGCGCGCTTCATGTACATGTCGCTGTACCGGCTGCACATCGCCGCGCTGCACGGCTATCCGCGCATGGTGCTGGACACCGTCGCGCACTGGCTGCGGCGCTCGACGCTGCCGCGCGTGAAGCTGCACTGAGCGGGCCTGCGGCGGGGCATTTTCCCGCGCGTGGCGGTCACGAAGCCGGCGCGGCGCCGGCATCGACGCATGGCGATGCGCGAAACAGTTGACGGCAGCCTGTCAGTTTCGGCATCGTGTGCGGGTTCCGGATCGCCGGAGCCGGTTGTCGCCGCGCCGAGCCCGTCGCCGAGCGGCAGCCGGCTTCCCTTGTCCGTCCTTGCGACGCCGCCGAGTGCCTCGGTGGCGTCGTGCCGAATCTCAAGGAGCATTTCCATGTTGAAACCCGAAGTGGACAGCCTCGTTCCGCACGTTCCGTTCACGCGTCGCCGCTTCGTGCAGGCGGCGCTCGGCGGCTCGTTCGCCGCTGCAGTGCTGCCGGTGTCCGCGCAGACGATCACGACCGACAGCACCGGCCTCGATTGCGACACGGTGGAGATCCGCTCCGGCGACGCGAGCGTGCCCGCCTATCGCGCGCAGCCCGACGGCAAGAGCAACCTGCCCGTGATCGTGGTGATCCACGAGGTGTTCGGCGTGCATGCGCACATCGCCGACATCTGCCGCCGCTTCGCCAGGCTCGGCTATCTCGCGATCGCGCCGAACCTGTACTCGCGGCAGGGCGATCCGTCGAAATACCCGACGATCCAGGGGCTGTACGAGGCGGTGGTCAGCAAGGTGCCCGACCGTCAGGTCAGCGAGGATCTCGACGCGACGGTGGCCTGGGCCGGCAAGAACGGCGGCGACCTGAGCCGCCTCGGCGTGGTGGGGTTCTGCTGGGGTGGCCGCCAGTCCTGGCTGTTCGCCGAGCACAATCCGCACGTGCGCGCGGCGGTGGCCTTCTACGGCAAGGTGGTGGGCGATCGCAACGAGATGACGCCGTTCAATCCGATCGATCACGTGGCCGACCTGAAGGCGCCGGTGCTGGGCCTGTACGGCGCGAAGGACGACAGCATTCCTCAGGACACGCTCGCGCAGATGCGCGGCAAGCTGCTCGCGAGCCCGGTGCCGGCCGCGCGCGCGTCCGACATCCTCGCCTATCCCGACGCGGGGCACGCGTTCTTTGCCGACTACCGGCCCAGCTACATCAAGGGCGACGCGGAAGACGGCTGGAAACGCGCGCTCGCTTGGTTCCACAAGTACGGCGTGCTGTGACGCCGCCCGTGCGGATCGCGGCCTGACGCGCCCGCGTCAGGGGTTCGGGCCGGTCGCCACCGGCCGCGCGGGATCCGCGCACCATTCGCTCCACGAGCCCGCGTACAGCAGCGGGTTGTGGAGCCCCGCCACTTCCATCGCCAGCGCGTTGTGGCAGGCCGTGACGCCCGAGCCGCAGTGCAGGATCACGGTGTTGGCGGGCTGCTCGCCGATCACGCGGGTCCATTCCTCGCGCAGTTCGTGGCCGCTCTTGAAGCGGCCCTCGGCGTTGATGTTGTCCATGAAGAAGCGGTTCGCCGCGCCGGGGATGTGGCCACCCACCGGATCGAGCGTCTCGTTCTCGCCGCGATAGCGGTCGGGCGAGCGCGCGTCCACCACCAGCCGCGCCTTCGACGCGAGGTTGGCCACCACGCCGGCCGCGTCGATCACGGTGGCGAGCGGCGGGCGCGCGCGGAAATCGCCGGGCCGTTCGGCCGGCACGTCCGTCACGACTGCGTGGCCGGCCGCCTGCCAGGCCTTCAGGCCGCCGTCGAGCACCGCCACCGAATCGTGGCCGAGCCAGCGCAGCATCCACCAGAGCCGGGCGGCATAGCGGCCGTCCAGGCCGTCGTAGGCGACCACCTGCTGGTTCGCGCGCAGGCCCTTTGCGGCCAGCGTGGCCGCGAGCGTCTCGCGGGCCGGCAGCGGATGGCGGCCGTTGGTGCCGCTCTTGGGGCCGGACAGGTCGCGATCGAGATGCAGATAGTGCGCGCCGGGCAGATGCCCGGCGTCATAGGCCTGGCCGCCCGCGTCGGGCGCGGCGAGATCGAAGCGGCAATCGAACACGAGCACGTCGCCGGGCGCGGCGGCGAGGCGCTCGGCCAGGTTGCCGGCCGAGATGAGCGTCGTGTAATGCGTATGGGACATGGAGAACTCCTGCTGGGGTAACGAGCCGATCCGTGAAGTCTAAACAAAAAAAGACGGGCCGCAGCCCGTCTTTTTCGTCGATGCGCGGCGCCGTGGCGCGCCGCTGCAGTGCATCAGATCGCGCCCAGCTTGCGGCGCAGGAACTCGTGGAAGTGCTGCATGCCGTCTTCCATCGGGCTCTGATACGGCCCGACCTGCGATTCGCCGCGCTCCATCAGCGCGCGGCGGCCCGCATCCATGCGCAGGGCGATCTCGTCGTCCTCCACGGCCGTCTCCATGTAGGCGGCGCGCTCGGCCTCGACGAACTCGCGCTCGAACAGCGCGATTTCCTCGGGGTAGTAGAACTCCACGATGTTGGTGGTCTTCTGCGGCCCGCGCGGAATCAGCCACGACACCACGAGCACGTGCGGATACCACTCGATCATCAGGCCCGGGTAATAGACCATCCAGATCGCGCCGAACTCGGGCGGCACGCCGTTGCGGAAGCGCAGCACCTGCTCGTGCCATTTCTGGTACGTGGGGCTGCCCGGCTTGGCGAGC
>JASLEG010000113.1 GCA_030151225.1 Burkholderia sp.
GAAACGTGCCCGACGCTTCACGCTCGGCGAGGAGCCGGAAAATCTCGTGCTCGTCGGTGAAGGGGGTGGCGGGTCGACCATTGCCGTTCCCCTTGCGCAGGAACGGAAATGCAAACTGCAGGCGTTTGATTTTGGGCCGGGAAGGTGCCTGAGTATCCCGCACATGCCCCCGCCCCGCACCATGAGAACCCACTCGATTAGCTGCCACGCTCCGCTCCCGTCAAACGTTCGTGGAATGATCCGCACGCAACATTAGACGACAGGAAAAAAGCTCCGCTATTTGACGAGTAAGATTCGACGAACGGAAATGAGCGAATACGGCATCAATGCGCAAGTTTCATTGCGCTTGATCAACCCGACCCCAAACACGCAACCGCCGGGCGCCTTCTCATTGGCCACCGGCCACCAGGGCCGGCAGCGCTCAACCGCTCACGAGCTCAATATCCCACCGCCGAGCCCGCCGGCCGGCGCGGATCGTTCGCGCCGTACACGAAACCCGGGCGCACCTTGCCCGACACCGACGAATCGTTGCCCGAGCTCGTGCGCGCCGCCGCCTCGGTGCCCGGCAGGCCCACCAGCACCAGCTCGGCCGCGCCCCACGGCGTCTGCTCCGACATCTTGTAGCCCATCTTGCGCAGGATCGCGAGCGTGTCCGGCGACAGGCCCATCGTCTCGTAGGCGACCTCGTCGGGCAGCCACTGATGATGGATGCGCGGCGCGTCCACCGCGTCGGCCGGGGCCATGCCGTAGTCGATCACGTTCAGCGCCGTCTCGAGCGTGATCGTGATGATGCGCGAACCGCCCGGCGAACCGACCACCATGAAGGTCTTGCCGTCCCTGGTCACCACCGTCGGCGCCATCGACGACAGCGGCCGCTTGCCCGGCGCGATCGAATTGCGGGTGCCCTGCACCAGCCCGAACAGGTTCTGCGCGCCCACCTTGGTGGTGAAGTCGTCCATCTCGTCGTTGAGGAAGAAGCCCGTGCCCGGCGCGATCACGATCGAGCCGAACAGGCCGTTGATCGTGTAGGTGGTGGACACGGCGTTGCCGTCGGCGTCGATGATCGAGTAATGGGTGGTTTCCGGCTTCTCGTGCACGCTGAAGCCCGGCACGACGTCCTTCGAGCTCGAGGCCTTGTCCTCGGCGATGGTCTTGCGCAGCTCGGCCGCGTAGTCCTTGCTCAGCAGCTTCTGGATCGGGTTGTCGATGAAGTGCGGATCGCCGAGCAGCGTGTTGCGGTCGAGGTAGGCGTGGCGCATCGCCTCCACCATGTAGTGCACCGACGCGGCCGAGTGGAAGCCGAGCCCGCGCATGTCGTAGCCCTCGAGAATGTTCAGCGTTTCGCACAGCGTCACGCCGCCCGAGCTCGGCGGCGGCGCCGAGATGAAGGTGTAGCCGCGGTAATCGCACTTGAGCGGGTCGACGTCCTCGGCCTGATAGGCGGCGAAGTCGGCCGCCGCGATCACGCCGTTGCCGCGCTTCGAGGCGGCCTCCACGGCCTGCGGGATGCGCCCTTGGTAGAACGCGGCGTCGCCGCGCCGCGAGATGTCGGTCAGGGTGCGCGCGAGATCCTTCTGCACGAGGCGGTCGCCCGGCTGCAGCGGCGAGCCGTCGGGGCGCAGGAAGATGCGCGCGGCGTCGGCGCGGAAGCGCTCGGCCTTGGTATCGAGGATGTCGGTGTCGGCGCGGGTGAGCACGAAGCCGTCGCGTGCCAGCGCGATCGCCGGGGCCATCACCTGCTTCAGGGTGAGCTTGCCGTACTTGCGCTCGGCCAGGTTCAGGCCGGCCACGGTGCCGGGCACGCCCACCGCGCGGTAGCCGTACAGGCTCTCGCCCGGCTTCACGTTGCCGTTCTCGTCGAGATACATGTTCGCGGAGGCGCCGGCCGGCGCCTTCTCGCGGAAATTGATGAAGCGGTCGCGGCCGTCGGCCAGATGCAGCGTCATGAAGCCACCGCCGCCGATGTTGCCGCAGCACGGGTTGGTCACGGCCTGCGCGTAGCCCACCGCCACCGCCGCGTCCACCGCGTTGCCGCCCTGCTTGAGGATCTGCACGCCGATCTGCGAGGCCAGATGCTGCGAGGACACCACCATCGCATGCTGGGCTTCGACTGCCGGCTCGCTGGCCGCGTGGGCCGTCAGTTGAAACGCCGCCGTGATGACGGTGGCCACGAGTAGGATTCTGCGCATGTCGCGATCGCTCCTGGGGGGATGGGATCGGAGGCCGGCCGGCAATCCCCCCGGAAATGCGCCGCCTGGCCCCGTCAGTGTCGGCAGGGCGCGGTGGCCGCCGTCGTGCAGGCGATCGTAGCATGGTGAAAATTGACGCGTCGGCGGAGGGCCGACGTGCTCAGGCGGCCGGCTCGGCCGGCATCAGGTCGAAACGCTGCAGCAGCACGCGCTTCGAGGCCGCAAGGATCTCGTCGCGCGCCTCGCCTTCCACGAGCCGCGCGCTCATCAGCGCGCCGAACAGCTCCGATCGCATCGAGCGCGCCATCGTGTCGGCATCGGCGTGGCCCAGCTCGCGCAGTTGCGCAGCGATCCGCTCGTGCTGGCGCGCCATGCCGCGCGCGAACGCGGCGCGCGCCTCCTCGTCGAGGCGCGGCGCGTCGGAGCCGAGCGCCGCGATCGGGCAGCCGCTGCTGCGCGCGCTGCAATGCCCCGGCGAGAGATAGTGGTCGATGTACGCGTACAGCGCCTCGCGCGGCGTCTTGCCGTTCATGCGCTTGTCGAGCCGCACCGCGGTCTCGTCGAACATGTAGTCGATGGCGGCCGCGATCAGCGCATTCTTCGACGCGAAGTGCGCATAGAAGCCGCCATGCGTGAGCCCGGCCTCGCCCATCACGGCGGCCACGCTGACGTTGTCGGGGCCCTGCTCGCGGATCGCGCAGGCCGCGGCTTCCAGCACGCGGTTGCGGCTCTCCTGCTTGTGCTCGGGGCTGTATCGCATGCGTTTCACCTCGCAAAAAAGACGCGACAACATACCATGCCCGACACCGCCGCCGCGCCGCTCGGCGGTGTCGGGCGCCACGCTGCCCGGCCGCGTCGCTCAGGGCCCGGCGCGGCTCGCCAGCTTCGGTCCGGCCGCGGGCGTCCCGTCGGGCGACCAGCCGCCGCCCAGCGCGCGATACGCGGCCACCGTGGCGCGCGCGCGATCGCCGCTGGCGAGCACCCAGGCGCGGCGCGCCTCGAGCAGCGCGCGGCGGCGGCGCAGCAGGTCGCCGTCGGCGGCCGTGCCCTGCGCGTAGCTGCGCCGCACCGACTGCTCGGCGTGGCCGTCCGCATTCGCCAGGGCGCGCCACTGATCGACGTTGTGGTCCGCCTCGGCCAGCGCGACGAGCGCGTTCTCCACGTCCTCGGTGGCGCGCAGGATCGCCTGCCGATAGCGCGCGAACGCCTCGGCGCGCGCGCCCCTGGCCTGCACCACCTCGGCGTCCACGCGACCGAAGTCGAACAGCCGCCAGTGGATGCCGGCCAGCGCCGACGGCTCGAACGCGGCGGCCGTGAAGAGGCCGCCGTAGTTCATGCGGTCGAAGCCGAGCAGGCCCGACAGCGACACGTCCGGGTAGTACTGCGAGAGCGCGGCGCCGATGCCGGCGGTGGCCGAGGCCAGGTGCCGCTCGGCCGCGATCACGTCCGGGCGGCGGCGCAGCAGGTCGGCCGGGCGCAGGCCGCCGGGCAGGCGCGGCGCCACGCCGATGTCGGCCGGCACGCTGCCGAGCGCCACGGCATCGGTGCCGGGCGCGTCGCCCATCAGCACGTCGAGCCGGTTGCGCTGGCGCTCGGCCTGCGTGAGCAGGGCCGGCAGCAGCGCGCCGTCCTGCGCCTGCAGCGCCTCGGCGTCGTCGCGCTCGCGGTCGAGCGCCACGCCCTGCCGCACCCGATCGTCGGTGGTACGCACCAGCGCGGCGTCGGCGGCGATCTGCTCGCGCAGCAGCACGATCGCGGCCTGCGCGCTGCGCAGCTGGAAATACGCGTCGGCCGCCTCGGCCACGATCGACACGCGCGTGCCGAGCTGCGCGGCCTCGGCCGCCTGGGCCTCGTCGCGCTGCGCTTCGGCGCGGCGATGCAGGCCGCCCGCGAGATCGAGCTCCCAGCTCGCGCCCACGTCGAGCTGCTGGATCGTCATGTTGCGCGAATAGCCGGGGAACTGGCTCGCGATCGTGCCGATCGGGCTGACCAGCGACTGATGCTCGCGCGCCACGCTGCCGTCGAGGCTGCCCTGCGGCAGCCAGCCCGTGGCCGCTTCGCCGGCCGCCGCGCGCGCCTGCACCACGCGCGCCTGGGCGGCGGCCAGATCGAGGTTCTGCGCGAGCACGCGCTCGACGATGCGTGTGAGCACCGGATCGTCGAAGCCGGTCCACCAGCGCGCGAGATCGGCGGTCGTATCCGGATCGGCGCTGGTGACGGATGCGAGCGCGGCGCTCGCGTGGTAGCGCGGCGCCTGTGCCACGTCGGGCCGGCGGTAGTCGGGGCCCACCATGCAGCCCGCCAGCAGCAGGCTCGCGAGCATGGCGGGTGCCACCGGTGCCATCCGCACCCACGCCCGCCGCGGGCCATCGGGAAAGAAACGCTTCATGTGAGGAATCCTGTTCAATGTCCGTCGCTGCTCGGTTGCTGCGGTGGCACCACCTGGCGCAGCAGCGGCACCAGCACCACCGCGATCGCGAAGGCCACGCCGATCGCGAGGAATGCGTCGGCATAGGCCATCGTGGACGCCTCGCGATACGCCAGCGCGCGCAGTTGCAGCAGCGTGGCCGAGCCCGCGTGCGCGGCGTCGCCGAAGGCCTGCCCGAAGCGCGCCTGGGTGCCGGCGAGCAGCGCCTGCACCTGCGCGTTGCTCGTGGTCAGCGTGCCGGCGATGCGTTCGAAATGAAGGTTGGTGCGATTGTTCAGGATCGCGCCGCAGATCGCGATGCCCACCGCGCCGCCGAGGTTGCGCATCATGTTGAACAGCCCGCTCGCGTACTTCACGCGCGCCATCGGCAGGCTGCCTAGCCCGAGCGTGACGGCCGGCGCCACGGCCAGCACCTGCGGCACGCCGCGCAGCATCTGCGGCCAGAACAGCTGGTCGCCGCCCCAGTCGCTGGTGATCTGCGCGAAGCTCAGCATCGACAGGCCGAACATCGCGAGCGCCGCCATCATGATCCAGCGCGTGTCGAAGCGGCGCTGCAGCGTCATGTAGAGCGGCACGCCCAGCAGGCCGCCCAGGCCGGTCGCGCACACCACCGTGCCGGTCTGCAGCGCCGAGTAGCCGCGCACGTAGCCGAGGAACAGCGGCATCAGGTAGATCGTGCTGAAGATGCCGATGCCGGTGATGAACGACAGGATGCAGCCCACCGTGAAGTTGCGGTTGTTGAACGCGCGCAGGTCCACCACCGGCCGCGCGAACGTCAGGCTGCGCCACACGAACAGCAGCCCGGCGATGCCGGATATCCACGCGGCGTGGCGGATGTCGGCATCGTCGAACCAGTTCCAGCGCGAGCCTTCCTCGAGCACGTATTCGAGCAGGCCGAGGAACACCGCCATCAGCGCGATGCCGGGGTAGTCGGCATCCTTGAGCAGCGAGTGATCGGGCTCGTCGATGTCCACCAGCGTGGCCACGCCGAGCGCCACCAGCAGGCCCGGCACCACGTTGATGTAGAAGATCCAGCGCCACGACATGGTGTCGGTGATCCAGCCGCCGATCACCGGCCCGAGCGCCGGCGCGACCGAGGCGATGGTGCCGATCACGGCCGCCGACAGCGCGCGGCGCTTGCCCTCGAAGTAGTGGAACGACGAAGTAAACACGGTGGGAATCATCGACGCGCCGATCATGCCCTGCAGCGCACGGAACGCGATCATGCTGCCGATGCTCCAGGCGAGGCCGCACAGCATGCTGGCCACCGTGAAGCCGAGCGCCGAGGCCACGAACAGCCAGCGCGTGGAGAACACGCGCGTGAGCCAGCCCGACAATGGAATCGTGATGATCTCGGCGATCAGGTAGGCCGTCTGCAGCCAGCCGATCTGGTCCTGCCCGGCCGACAGGCCCCCGCCGATGTCCTGCAGCGAGGCGGCCACCACCTGGATGTCGAGCAGCGCCACGAACATGCCCACGCACATGATCGCGAACGGCAGCACCGGCGGATGCGCCGGCGCCGCGGCGCGGCCGGCGACGGGTGCGGCGGGCGTGCTCATTGCGCCCCCGCACGCGTGTCGACGGTGGCGATCACCGACAGCCCCGCGCGCAGCGCCCCCACGCCGGCCACCGCCGGGTCGAGCGCGATGCGCACCGGCACGCGCTGCACGATCTTCGTGAAGTTGCCGGTGGCGTTCTGCGCCGGGATCACGCTGAACACCGAGCCCGTGGCCGGCGCGAGGCTCTCCACGTGGCCGGCGATCTTCAGGCCGGTATCGACGTCGGCCTCGATGCTGACGGTCTGCCCGGCATGCATGTGGCGGATCTGGTCTTCCTTGAAGTTCGCGTCGACCCACAGGCCGTGCGCCGGCACCAGCGACATCAGCTGCGTGCCGGCCGCCACGAAGGTGCCCGGATGGGCCGAGCGGTTGCCGACGTAGCCGTCCACCGGCGCATACAGCGTGGTGTAGCCGCTGTCCAGCTTCGCGTTGCGCATCGCCGCTTGCGACTGCTCGACGCGGGCCTGCGCCTCGGTCTTCTGCGCGTCGATCACGCCGAGCTGGCGGCGCTGCGCGTTGACGGCGGCCTGCGAGGCGCGCACCCGCGCATGCGCCTGGTCGAGCGAGGTTTGCGCGCGCTGCGAATCCTGCTGCGTGCCCGAATGCGATTGCGCGAGGTTCGCGTAGCGCTCCGCGTCGTGGTTCGCGAACTGCAGCGCGGCCTGGTCCACGTCGGCCTGCGCCTGCGCCTGCGCGATGTCGGCTTCCACCAGGTCGTGCTGCGCGGCGAGCCGCACCAGCGCCGCCTTCGCGGCGTCCACCTCGGCCTGCGCCGCCTCGAGCCGCGCCGTGAAATCGGCCGGATCGAGCTCGATCAGCGGCTGGCCCGCATGCACGAGCGCGTTGTCCTGCACCAGCACGCGCGCCACGTATCCCGACACGCGCGGCGAGATCACCGTGACGTTGCCGCCCACGTAGGCATCGTCGGTCGATTCGTGGAAGCGCCCGCTGAACCACCATTCGATGCCGTAACCGAGCGCGCCGATCACCACGATCATCAGGATGACGAAAGGCATGAGGCGGCGTTTGCGCGGCGCTGCCGCGGCCTCGCCGGCGGCGGCGTTGTTGTCTTGCATGCTGGACTCCTGGGTTCGGAAAGGCGCGAGCGCTCGGTCGACCGCCATTGGATGACGGTCATCATTCAACATGATATGACGAACATAATTCAATGGGCAAGCGGAATTGCTGCGGCGCGACGGGCGTGGCGTCGGATCGGTGCCGGCGGCTGCGCGCGTTGCCCGGCGCGGGATGGTCACGCCGGCCGTTTCGCTGCGACGCATGCCGGTGCCGCGGCACGCGACGCGTGGATCGAGCGGCTTCGCCCGACGCCCCGCCGGTTCGGCTCCCCCGCCTCGATCGCGCTCGCACGCGCCTGCGCTGATTGATCAGACATGAGGGGGGAGACACACGATGAAAGGATTTCGCAATATCCGGCGCGCCGTGCGCTGGCGGCATTGCCAGTTGCCGCTGGCCGCGATCGTCTCGTTCGGCGCGCTCGCCCTGCCCGGTTGCGGCGGCGGCGGAAGCGGCTCGACGAGCGGCACTGGCGCCTCCGCCCCGAAGATCGCCATGCAGCCGATGACCGCCGTGGACCCCACCTCGATGACCGGCTATTTTTCGGATCCCTATCCGATCCACACGCTCGCGCCGTCGGCCACGTCCAGCGTGCCGAGCTTCGCCGGCACCATGAAGAAGCTGCCGACCTGCGCCGGCACCGTGCAGCCCGACTGCTTCACGTCCACCGCCAACACGATCGACCCGGGCGCGCTCGCCTCGCAGGCCGCCGCCGCCAGCACCACGATCCGGAGCTTCGAGAACCTGAACAGCGATCAGGACAGCAGCGGCAACTGGCAGATGGCCGTCACCGCGCAGATCGTGAACGCGGCCGGCGACAAGACCTGGCACGTCATCCTGCATGCGCGGCCCGCGTCGAGCAGCATGTCGGGCGTCCCCGGCGCGTGGGTGGCCGACGCGCTGCTGGTGGCCAGTATTTCCTGTTCTTCGCCGGCTATGCGCCGGACGATGCGCCGACCCTGTCCACCGGCTTCTACGACGGCGCGCACCGGCGGCCGTTCTACGTGAAGCTCGACGTGCAGATCCCGGCCGGCGCGACGGTATCGGGCACCTCGCCACAGGCACTGGACAACTGGATCCAGCCGGTGACCGGCCCCTGAGCGCATCTGCATTACCATCGGGGTCCGGCATTTCCTCCCCCGCCTTTTCACCGGAACCCGAATGGACATCCGCAAAGCCACCGTGGCCGACGCCGGCGCGATCAGCGCCGTCGCCGTGCAGACCTTCGCCCTCGCCTGCCCGCCCGGTACGCCGCAGGAAGAGATCGACAACTACACGCGCGACACGCTGCAGCCCGCGCACTTCGAGGCGCTGCTCGCCGGTGACGGTTGCGACGTGTGGCTGCTCGACAGCAATGGCGCGGTGGCCGGCTTCACGCTGATCACGCATCGCCCCGAGCGCATCGGCCTGCCCGAGGCCGACGACATGCAGGAGCTGACGCGCTGCTACGTGCTGGCGACGCAGCACGGCACCGGCTCGGCGCAACGGCTGATGTCGGCCACGCTGGCCGGCATCGCCGGCAAGCTGCGCCTGACCGTGAACGACGAGAACGCGAAGGCGATCCGCTTCTACGAACGCAACGGCTTCGTGGCGGTGGGCGAGACCAGTTTTCAGTGCGGCGCGGAGCTGCAGCGGGACATCGTGATGGTGCGCGGGGCGAAATGAACCACATGCAGGCGGGACGCCCTGGCTGTCACCGCTTCCGAACCACCACGACCGCATACCGGCAGTTGTGCGTGCCGTCGTTCACGAACGCGCAATCCGCGGGCGGCCCCACTTCCAGGCAATCCCCCGCGCGCAGCCGCTGACGCTCGCCGCCCTCCACGAACACGAGCTCGCCGTCGAGCACCCAGATCAGCTGCTGCATGTTCAGATAGGCCGCGGCCGGCATCGGAATCTCGGCGCCGGGCGGCAGATCGATCGCCACCAGCGTGAGCGGCGCGGCCGACTTCGGCGACACGTGCCGGCGCACGTAGCCGCTTTGCGGATCGATCCACACCGGCTGAGCGTCGGCGCGCAGCACGCGCCCCTCCTCGAGCTCGGTCAGCGCCAGCAGCGCCGACATGCTCAGATCGAACGCGCCGGCCAGCTTCGCCAGCGAGGTGGCGGTCGGGCTGCTCGCGCCGCGCTCGATCTTGTGGATCATCGCGCGCGACATCGCCGAGCGCTCCGCGAGGTCGGTCAGCGACCAGCCGCGCCGCTCGCGCTCGGCCCGGATTCGCGCTCCGATACGCTGATCGATATCGTCTACTATCGTGTACACTCGTTTTACTTTAGTGAATGGCCCGGGGAGGCTAACATGGAAATTCGCGACGCGGGCCAACAGGACATCGAAAGTATCACGGCGATCTACAACCACGCGGTGCTGCATACCACCGCGATCTGGAACGAGATCGCCGTGGACGCGGCGAATCGCACCGCCTGGCTGGCCGACCGGCACCGCCTGGGCTACCCGGTGCTGGTGGCCGTGGACGATGCGCAGCAGGTGCTCGGCTACGCCTCGTTCGGCGACTGGCGCGCGTTCGACGGCTTCCGCGCCACGGTCGAGCATTCCGTGTACGTACGCGACGATCTGCGCGGTCGCGGCATCGGGCCGCAACTGATGACGGCGCTGATCGAGCGCGCCCGCGCGATCGGCAAGCACGTGATGGTGGCCGGCATCGAGGCCGGCAACGCCGGCTCGATCCGCCTGCACGAGCGGCTCGGTTTCGTGAACACCGGCACGCTCACCCAGGTCGGCATGAAATTCGGCAAGTGGCTCGACCTCACCTTCATGCAGCTGACGCTCGATCCGCGCCCCGTGCCGAATTGACATCGAGTTGCGGAAACCCGGCTCGCCAATGGGCGGGTGCGAACCAGATCGGGGGCCGTCACACGGGAGAACGCCGAGGATCTTGAACCGACGCCCGCTTCTCGACGGCCGAAGCTGCCGCCCTCGAAAGCGAGTCCCCAGTCAACCCTTTAGCGAGACCGCATGCATTCGACCTACGTCAAACCGCAGCCCATTCGGGCAGATTACGTGCTCGTCATCGAGCGCCTCGCCCCCAAAGACCCCAAGACCGGCAGCCAACTTGTTTCACGGTGGAACGAAGCCCATCCCGACCATGCCATGACGCTGCAGGTGTGCTCTCGTTCCTCGCAGATCATCGACGCGATACACCAAGCTGCGGCGGACATTCCGGCAAAGGGCATTCCCCTGATCCACATCGAAGCGCATGGCAGTAGATGGATGGCGGAATCTGGCAATCTGCTCCTCGGCGTCGAGGGCGATGTCTTGCAGTGGGGCGACCTGTGGGACGCCTTGCGTGAAGTCAACCTGAAGTCGAATTTCAACCTGATGGTGTTTGCCGCGACCTGCTTCGGTGCGGAAGCTCAACGAGGCATCATCCAGGATGCACTCGCGGGACAGGATATTCGACCCTTGTCATTCATGGCGACAACTGGATTCGACGGGAAAATCTTCCCGGAGCCATTGCTCGCGTCCGAACGGATTTTCTACGAGGCATTACTGCTTGACGGTGCCGAGCTGGAAGCCGCAACGCTCAAGGCCAACGAGATTCTGTCCGTGGACACCAAACTGATCCCGATGTGGTCCCTGAAGGCTCTCGACGATGCCATTTCGAAATTCTTCACGTCCTCGGAGGAAAACGATGCACGCTATCTCGAGTTGTTCAGGCAGAACTCGAACCCCAACGGCATATCCGAGCGCCAGTTCCTTTCCGACATCAAGTCATTCGAGCAGAAGAGCGTCGAGAAAATACTGTCCGATTTTCTGAGCCTGGAAACTTTCCCCGAAAACAAGAGGCGATTCCTGCCGGCATAGCACCGGCCGCGGCACGACAGACTCGACATTTCCAGCCTGTCGGGTCCCGTCGGGCCGACGTGCCGATCCGCCAAAGCTCCCGACGCAGCCTCGGGTTATCCCCGATGCCGTGCTCTGCTCGTAAATTTGTATGATGACCACATAACCTGACAAACCGAGCACCATTCCCGCCCGTCCATGTTCGAGAAAATTCCGTCCCGCGCGATGAGCGACACCGTCGCCCAGCAACTGCTCGAGCAGATCGAGATCGGCAGCTTCGCCGCCACCGGCAGGCTGCCCACCGAGTCCGTGCTGGCGCAGGAATTCGGCGTGAGCCGCACGGTGATCCGCGAGGCGATCTCGCGGCTGAAGAACGAGGGCGTGGTGGAGCCGCGTCAGGGCAGCGGCGTGTTCATCTCGCAGAACGCGGCCATCCGCCCGCTGCGCATCGATTACGCCGAAGCGACGGAATCGGGCTCGCTCGTGCACCTGCTCGCGGTGCGCCGCGCGATCGAGGCCGAGGTGGCCGCCGAGGCCGCCAAGTGCCGCACCGACGCCGACATGGACCGTATCGACGCCGCGCTCGCGAAGATCGACGCCGCGGTGGCCGCCGGCCACGACGGCGTGGCCGAGGACGTGGCCTTCCACCGCACGATCGCCGCCGTCACCGGCAACCCCTATTTCCTCAAGACGCTGAGCTTCCTGAACCAGTACCTGGAAGCCGGCGTCGTGGTCACGCGACGCAACGAGGCGACCCGTGAGGACTTCTCGCGCCAGGTGCGCGAGGAACACGCCGCGATCGTCGATGCGATCCGTGCCGGCGACGCGCTCGCCGCCAGCAATGCGGCCCGCACCCACATGGTCAACGCCGCGCGCCGTCTCGCGCAGGCCGGCATTCGCTGAGCTTCGCCCGGCCGCGCGCCGGGCCCCGAATTCAACCAAAGCAGGAAGATTCACATGTCTCGACAAGTAGGTGTCATCGGTCTCGGCGCGATGGGACTGGGCGTGGCCCGGTCGCTGCTGCGCGCCGGTTTCAGCGTGCACGCATGCGACGTGCGCGAACAGGTGCTCGCCTCGTTCGCGACCGAAGGCGGCGTGGGTTGCGCCACGCCGGCCGAACTCGGCGCGAAGTGCGACGTGGTGATCACGCTGGTGGTCAACGCGGCGCAGACGGAAACGGTGCTGTTCGGCGAGCACGGCGCGGTGCCGGCCATGCGCGCCGGCGCGGTGGTGATCTCGAGCGCGACCGTCGCGCCCGATTTCGCGGTGCAGCTCGGCGCGCGCGTCGAGGCCGCCGGCCTGCAGATGCTCGACGCGCCGGTGTCGGGCGGTGCCGCGCGCGCCGCCTCGGGCGAGATGACGATGATGACGTCGGGCCCCGCCGCCGCGTATGCGGCCTGCGAGGACGTGCTGGCCGCGATGGCCGGCAAGGTCTACCGGCTCGGCGGCGAACACGGCGCGGGCTCGAAGGTGAAGATCATCAACCAGCTGCTGGCCGGCGTGCACATCGCCGCGGCGGCCGAGGCGATGGCGCTGGGCCTGCGCGAAGGCGTCGATCCCGATGCGCTGTACGACGTGATCACGCACAGCGCCGGCAATTCGTGGATGTTCGAGAACCGCGTGCCGCACATCCTGAACGGCGACTACACGCCGCTGTCGGCCGTCGACATCTTCGTGAAGGATCTCGGCCTGGTGCTCGATACGGCGCGCCGCAGCAAGTTCCCGCTGCCGCTGTCGGCCACCGCGCACCAGATGTTCATGAGCGCGTCGAGCGCGGGCCACGGCGGCGAGGACGATTCCGCCGTGATCAAGACCTTCCCCGGCATCGACCTGCCGACCGCCCGCTGACGGAGCCCGTGCCATGACCACCCATCAGACCGCGGCCCGGCCGCTGCTCGGCTGCATCGCCGACGATTTCACCGGCGCCACCGATCTCGCCAACATGCTCGTGAAGAGCGGCATGCGCACCGTGCAGACGATCGGCGTGCCGCAAGCCGGCGAGCGCCCCGACGCCGACGCGATCGTGGTCGCGCTGAAGTCGCGCACGATCCCCGCCGCCGACGCCGTGGCGCAATCGCTCGAGGCGCTCGCGTGGCTGCGCGAGCAGGGCTGCCGCCAGTTCTATTTCAAGTACTGCTCCACCTTCGACTCGACCGACGCCGGCAACATCGGCCCGGTGGCCGACGCCCTGGCGCGCGCGCTGG
Organism: Burkholderia sp.; assembly: GCA_030151225.1. Taxonomy (GTDB): domain Bacteria; phylum Pseudomonadota; class Gammaproteobacteria; order Burkholderiales; family Burkholderiaceae; genus Burkholderia. The sequence continues at coordinate 13,257 of JASLEG010000113.1, forward strand.
GCGCCGAGGACCAGCTCGCGATCGCCTGCCCGGCCTTCCCCGAGAACGGTCGCACGATCTATCGCGGCCACCTGTTCGTGGCCGACGGCCTGCTCAGCGAATCGGGCATGGAACACCATCCGCTCACGCCGATGACCGACGCGAACCTGGTGCGCGTGCTGCAGCGGCAGACGGCATCGAAGGTCGGCATGGTGCGCTACGACACCATCGCACGCGGCGCGCAGGCGGTACGCGACGCGTTCGCGGCGCTGCGCGCCGACGGCGTGCGCTACGCGATCACCGACGCGCTGTCCGATTCGGACCTGCACGTGGTGGGCGAGGCCTGCGCCGATCACGCGCTGGTGACGGGCGGCTCGGGCATCGCGCTCGGCCTGCCCGCCAACTTCCGCCGCGCGGGCCTGCTGCCCGAGCGCGGCGACGCGGCCGCGCTGCCGAAGGTCGACGGCCACGCCGTGGTGCTGGCCGGCAGCGCGTCGAAGGCCACCAACGGCCAGGTGGCCCAGTGGCTCGCGCAGTCGCGCCCGGCCTATCGCATCGACCCGCTCGCGGCGGCGCGCGGGGAACCGGTGGCGGCCGAGGCACTGGCCTTCGCGGAGCGTCATCTGCCCGCGCCGGTGCTGATCTACGCCACGGCCACGCCCGACGAGGTGAAGGCCGTGCAGCAGCAGCTCGGCGTCGCGGCGGCGGGCGAGCTGGTGGAGCGCACGCTGGCCGGGATCGCACGCGGCCTGCAGGCGCGCGGCGTGCGCCGCTTCGTGGTGGCGGGCGGCGAAACCTCGGGCGCGGTGGTGCAGGCGCTCGACGTGCGCGCGCTGCAGATCGGCGCGCAGATCGACCCGGGCGTGCCGGCCACGGCCACGCTGGACGGCACGCTCGCGCTCGCCCTGAAGTCGGGCAATTTCGGCACCGTGGATTTCTTCGCGAAGGCCCTGAAGCAACTGGAGAACCTCGGATGAGCACCGAAAATCAACTTCGCGAAACGATCTGCGCGGTCGGCGCGAGCCTGTTCGCGCGCGGCCATGCGGTGGGCACGGCCGGCAACATCAGCGCGCGGCTCGACGACGGCTGGCTGATCACGCCCACCGACGCCTGCCTCGGCCGGCTCGACCCGGCGCGCATCGCCAAGGTGGGCCTCGACGGCAACCAGGTGTCGGGCGACAAGGCCTCCAAGACGCTGGCGCTGCATCGCGGCATCTACGATCGCAACCCGGCCTCGCGCGGCGTGGTGCACACGCATTCCACCCACCTCGTGGCGCTGACGCTGGCGGGCGTGTGGCGCGACGAGGACGTGCTGCCGCCGATCACGCCGTACTACGTGATGAAGGTCGGCCACATCCCGCTGATCCGCTATCGCCGCCCCGGCGACCCGGCCGTGGCGGCCGAGGTGGCGGAGCTGGCCGACCGCGTGCGCGGCGTGCTGCTCGAACGGCTCGGCCCGGTGGTGTGGGCGCCGTCGGTCGAACAGGCTTCGGCCGTGCTCGAGGAACTCGAGGAAACGGCCCGGCTCTGGCTGATGACGAATCCGAAGCCCGAGCCGCTGCCCGCCGCGGCCCTCGACGACCTGCACGCGACCTTCGGCACGCGCTGGTAACACGACCACGCCGGCCCGGCACCGCCTGCCGCGCCGGCGCACGAGCACGACGCGCGAGCACCGCGCGCGAAACCACCTGGAGACGAGACCGCAATGACGCCCTCTCAACCCGCACCGGCCGCCGCCGGTCAGAAGGCCGCCCCGGCCGACCTCGATGCGACCTACAAGAAGGTGTTCTGGCGCATCATGCCCTTCCTGATGCTGTGCTACGTGGTCGCGTACCTCGATCGCGTGAACGTCGGCTTCGCGAAGCTGCAGATGTCGCAGGATCTGGCGTTCAGCGAAACGGTGTTCGGCCTCGGCGCCGGCATCTTCTTCGTTGGCTACTTTTTGTTCGAACTGCCGAGCAATATGCTGATGCACCGCATTGGCGCGAAGATCTGGATCGCCCGGATCATGATCACCTGGGGCCTGCTGTCGGCCGCCTTCGCCTTCGTGAAGACGCCCACCCAGTTCTACGTGCTGCGCTTCCTGCTAGGCCTGGCCGAGGCCGGCTTCTACCCCGGCGTGATCCTGTACCTCACGTACTGGTTCCCCAGCCATCGCCGCGCGAAGATCATCGCCGTGTTCATGTCGGCGATTCCGGTATCGGGCATCTTCGGCAATCCGCTGTCGGGCTGGATCATGTCGCAGTTCCAGGGCAGCTCGGGCTTCCACGGCTGGCAGTGGATGTTCATGATCGAGGCCGTGCCGGCCGTGCTGGTGGGCGTCGCCACGCTGTTCTACCTCGACAACGGCATCGCCCAGGCCAGGTGGCTCACGAGCCGCGAGAAGCAGATGCTGACCGACGAGATCGACGCGCAGCCGCACCTGCAGTCGAAGGAACGGCACTCGCTGCGCATGGTGTTCTCGGACCCGCGCATGTGGTGGATGTCGCTGATCTACTTCGCGTTCGTGACGGGCCAGTACGGCCTGACGTTCTGGATGCCCACCCTCGTGAAATCCACCGGCATTCAGGATCCGCTCATGATCGGCCTGCTGTCGGCGATCCCGTTCGCCGTGGCGATCGTGGTGATGAACCTGTTCGGCCACAGCGCGGATCGCCGCCGCGAACGCCGCTGGCACCTGATCATCCCCGCCGCGATGGGTGCGGTGGGCTTCTCGGTGGCCGCGATGTTCCAGCACAATACCGCCGTGTCGATCGTGTTCCTGTCGCTGGCCGCCGGTGGCGTGCTGACCTGCGCCCCGCTGTTCTGGTCGCTGCCCACCGCGTTCATGGCCGGCAGCGCCGCGGCCGCCGGCATCGCGATCATCAACTCGGTCGGCAATCTCGCCGGCTTCGCGAGCCCCTACATGATCGGCTATCTGCGTGACGCCACGCACAGCACGTCCGCCGGCATGTACATGCTGGCCGTGATGCTCGTGATCGGCGCCGTCGCCACCTGGCTGGTGCCCGCGAAGCTCGTGAACCGCTGATCGGGCACACTGGCCTCCCGCCGCCGCGCGGGCCTGCTCGACGGGCCCGCGCGGCGCCGCTTCCCCCCTCTTTCCAAGGAACCGCCGCCATGCCACGCTTTGCCGCGAACCTTTCGATGATGTACACCGAGCACCCGTTCCTCGAGCGCTTCGCCGCCGCGGCGCGAGACGGGTTCAAGGCCGTCGAGTACCTGTTCCCCTACGAATTCGCCGCCGACGAACTGAAGGCGCGCCTCGCCGAAGCCGGCCTCGTGCAGGCGCTGTTCAACGCGCCGCCGGGCGACTGGGCCGCGGGCGAACGCGGCATCGCCGCGCTGCCGGGCCGCGAGGACGAATTCCGTCGCGCCGTGGACACCGCGCTCGACTACGCGCGCGTGCTCGGCAACGACAAGCTGCACGTGATGGCGGGCCTGGCGCCGGCCGGCACCGACCGCGCGCGCATGCGCGACGTGTATCTGGGCAACCTCGCATACGCGGCAAAGGCCGCGCAGGCGGCCGGGCTGATGGTGGTGATCGAGCCGATCAACACGCGCGACATGCCCGGCTATTTCCTGAACCGCCAGGACGACGGCCAGGCGATCTGCCGCGAGGTGGGCGCGCCGAACCTGCGCGTGCAGTTCGACTGCTATCACTGCCAGATCGTCGAGGGCGACATCGCCAGGAAGCTCGAACGCGACTTCGCCGGCATCGGCCACATCCAGATCGCCGGCGTGCCCGAGCGCCACGAGCCGGACCTCGGCGAGCTCAACTATCCGTACCTGTTCGAGCGGATCGACGCGCTCGGCTACGACGGCTGGATCGGCTGCGAATACCGCCCGAAGGCCGGCACCTCCGACGGCCTCGGCTGGCTGCGCCCGTACCTGTGAGCGGCGCCCCGACGCTTCCCGCGCGCGCCGTGCGGCGCGCGCCCCTTCCCGACACTCTCGTCACGACCGGAAACGAAAGCCCATGAAAGTCCTGATCACCGGCGGCGCCGGCTTCCTCGGCCGACGCCTCGCCACCCAATTGCTCGAACGCGGCGAACTTGCCGGCCCGAACGGCGCGCGCGAACCCATCGACGAACTGCTGCTGCTCGACGTGGTGGAAGCCACCGGCTTCACCGACGCGCGCGTCAGGACGCTGGTGGGCGACATCTCCGATCGCGCCGTGCTCGAGCGCGCGATCGACACGCGCACCGGCGCGATCTTCCATCTGGCCGCGATCGTCAGCGGCCAGGCCGAGGCCGATTTCGAACTCGGCATGCGCATCAACCTGGACGCCTCGCGCACGCTGCTCGAAGTGTGTCGCACGCTCGGCCACGTGCCGCGCGTGGTGTTCACGAGTTCGGTGGCCGTCTACGGCGGCGAGCTGCCCGAGGTCGTGCTCGACGACACCGCGCTGAACCCGCAATCCTCGTACGGCGCGCAGAAGGCGATCGCCGAGCTGCTGCTGTGCGATTACGCGCGCCGCGGCTTCGTGGACGGCCGCGTGCTGCGCCTGCCCACCATCAGCGTGCGCCCGGGCCGCCCGAACGCGGCCGCGTCGTCGTTCGCGAGCGGCATCATCCGCGAGCCGCTGAACGGCGAGGAAGCCGTGTGCCCGGTGCCGCTCGACACGCGCCTGTGGCTGCTGTCGCCGCGTCGCGCGGTGGACGCGCTGGTGGCCGGCCTCGAGCTGGACGGCGCGGTGCTCGGCAAGCGCCGCGTGGTGAACCTGCCGGGGATTTCCGTGAGCGTGGGCGAGATGATCGACGCGCTGCGCGAGGTGGCCGGCGAGGCGCCGGTCGCGAAGATCCGCCACGAGATCGATCCGCGCGTGGTGGCGATCGTCGGCAGTTGGCCGGGCCGCTGGGATACGGCGCGCGCCGAATCGCTGGGGCTGGTGGGCGATGCGAGGTTCGCCGACGTGATCCGCGGCTACATCGAGGACGAAAGGCCGTAACGGCTTCGGCTTCCACTTCGGCTTCGGCCGGACTCGCGGCACGCACTCAGCGTGCCGTTTTTTCTTCCTGCCCCGCCGCTGCACCCTTCATCTGCGCATCGAAGCGCTCGCGCGCGACGCGATCCGCCTCGCTGGCCCGCGTGCCGGCATCGCTCCAGCCGCCGCCCAGCGCCTCGAACAGGGCCACCTGTGCGCGCGAGATCGCGGCCTGCGCCGAGACGCGCTGCGTGCGCACGGCCACCAGCGAGCGCTGCGCATCGAGCAGGTTCAGATAGGCCACCGCGCCGTGCCGGTAGAGCCGCTCGGTTTCGGCGAGCAGCGCGGCGTCGGTGCGTTCCGTGTCGGCCAGCGCGGCATCGTATTCGAGTGCGTGCGCGTATTCGTCGAGCGCGGTATCGGTTTCCTTCACCGCGCCGAGCACCACCGAGTCGTAATGCGCGAGCGCGGCGCGCGCGCTCGCCCGCTGGCCGCGCGCCTGGGCGAGCGCGACCTCGACGTTCGGGAATTTCCACTGCATCAGCGGCCCGAGCTGCCAGGTGCGGCCGGTCGAGCGGAACGCACCGGCGATCGTGGTGCCCTCGCCGCCCACGCCGATGCCGAGCGACACCTGCGGGTACAGGCCCGCCATGGCCACGCCGATGCCGGCCGTCTGCGCGGCGAGCTGGCGCTCGGCCTGGGCCACGTCGGGGCGGCGGCGCAGCAGGCCGAGCCCGTCGCCCACCGGCAGCGACTGCGCGATGCGCGGCGGCGCGCTGCAGGTTTCGGCCGCGTGCGGCGCGTCGGTCGGCGCGCGGCCGAGCAGCACGGCCAGCGCATACAGCGCCGATTGCCGGCTCGCCTCGAGGTTCGGGATCGTGGCGGCCTGCGCCTGCTGCTGGGCCCTGGCCTGCAGCACGTCGACGATCGGCGCGGCGCCGTGCGCGCCCAGGCGCTGCGCGAGCTGGTACTGCTGATCGGCGATGCGCAGCTGCTCGCGCGCGGTGGCCAGCGCGGCATTGCCCTGGCAGGCGAGCACGTAGCCGTCCACGGTGTTGGCCACGAGGCGGATCTGCGCGGCCGCGAAGGCGAAGCGCTGCGCGTCGTAGCCGGCATCGGCCTCCTCCACCGCGCGACGGATGCGGCCGAACAGGTCCACCTCATAGGTCACGCCGAGATTGAAGCCGGCCGCGTCGAAGCGATGCAGGCCGGTCGCGCCATAGACGTTGCTGCGCTCGCGCGTGTAGCTCGCGCCGAGGCTCGTGCTCGGCAGCCAGGCGGCGCGCGCCTCGTCGAGCGTGCTCTGCGCGGCGGTCAGCGTCGAGGCGGCCTGGCGCAGGTCGGGATTCGCGCGCAGCGCTTCCTCCACCAGCGCGTTCAATTGCGGATCGGCATACAGCTTCCACCACGCATCGGGCACTTCGGCCGGCGTGTAGAGCTTCGCCGGGTCGGCATGCGGGGCGCCAGTGGCGCTGCGCTCGAGCAGCGGCGTGCCGGGGGCATTGGCGGACGCGGTTGCGGCCGAGGCCGCGGCGGCCTCCGAGGCGACGGGCACGCCCGGCAGCGGCTGCAGGGCCGCGGCCGGCGCGTCGGGCGCGCGGTATTCGGGGCCGAGCGGATGAAACAGCGTGCAGGCGCCGAGCGCCACGCACAGTGCGGACGCGCCGGCGAGCGCGGCGGCCAGGCGTGCGCGGCTCATGGCTGGCCTCGCGCGGCGGACGCGGCGCTCGCCGGGGCCGGCGCCGTGGCAGCCGATGCGGACGACGCCGCCGAACCACCCGCCGTCGGCAT
>JASLEG010000125.1 GCA_030151225.1 Burkholderia sp.
GCCCGGCCGCGCGCCCCGTGCGCGGCGCCCGTCGCGAGCGGCGCGTGCGCCCGCAGGCGGGCGGCCCGGTGTGGCTGTTCGACCTCGACAACACCCTGCATCACGCCTCGCACGCGATCTTCCCGGCCATCCACGCCGGCATGACGCAGTACATCATCGATTCGCTGCAGGTGGACCGCGACCGCGCCAACCACCTGCGCACCTTCTACACGAAGCGCTACGGCGCCGCGCTGCTGGGCCTCACCCGCCATCACCCGATCGATCCGCACGACTTCCTGAAGGTGGTGCACACCTTCGCGGACCTGCCGTCGATGGTGCGCGGCGAGCGCGGCCTCGCGCGCCACCTGGCCGCGCTGCCGGGCCGCAAGATCGTGCTGACCAACGCCCCCGAGCGCTATGCGCGCGCGGTGCTGGCCGAGCTCGGCATCGAGCGCCAGTTCGAGCGCGTGATCGCGATCGAGCACATGCGCGACCGCCGCGGGTGGCGCGCCAAGCCCGACTGGGCCATGCTGCGCCGGGCGATGCGCGACGCGAAGGTGGCCCTGTCCGACGTGATCCTCGTGGAGGACACGCGCGGCCACCTGAAGCGCTACAAGCCGCTCGGCATCCGCACCGTGTGGATCACCGGGCACATGACCGACGCGCGGCCGCATGCCGGCCGGCCGCTCTATGTCGATCGTCGGATTGCTTCGCTACAATCGCTGCGGATGAGCACACGATCGGGGCGCCCCAAATGCAGCCGACTGACCCGCGCGACGCGGCCCTAGACGACGAAACCCGCCCCGCCGGCGCGGCTGCCCCCGCCGCCGCGCCGCGGGGTCGCGTCCGGCCGAAGCCGGGCGAGCGCCGCGTGCTGATCCTGCAGACGCTGGCCGCGATGCTCGAGGCGCCGCGCCGCGAGAAGATCACCACCGCCGCGCTGGCGGCCCGCCTGGAGATTTCCGAAGCCGCGCTGTACCGGCATTTCGCGAGCAAGGCGCAAATGTTCGAAGGCCTGATCGAATTCATCGAGACCACGCTGTTCGGGCTCGTGAACCGGATCGTCGAGCAGGAGCCCGACGGCGTGCTGCAGGCGCGCGCGATCGGCATGATGCTGCTGAACTTCGCGGCGAGGAACCCCGGCATGACCCGCGTGCTGACCGGCGAGGCGCTGGTGGGCGAGCACGAGCGCCTGGCCGAGCGCGTGGACCGCCTGCTCGAGCGCGTCGAGGCCTCGGTGCGGCAATGCCTGCGCACCGCGCTGGCCGGCGAGGCCGAAGGCGCAGCGAACGCCGCGGACGCCGCGGACGCGGCCCCCACCGCGCCGCGCCCGGCCGGCTACGATCCGGCGCTGCGCGCGCACCTGCTCGTGACCTGCGTGATCGGCCGCTGGCACCGCTACGTGCGCAGCAGCTTCGCGAAATCGCCGGCCGAGCACGCCGACGCGCAACTGCAACTGATCCTGCGCTGAGCGGCCCGCCGCCCCTGCCGCATCGGCGCCTGCCGATTTCCGCTATACTTGCCCCGCTCGCCGGCGCGTCTCGCGCGGCGGCACCCAACGACACGCGCCGATTTGCTGACTCGATTGCGGGCGCGCGAACCTGCCGGAACACCGGCCGGTTCACTACAAATGCGGCTAAAGAGGTCGTCAGCCGCGCACCTTCGACTCCGCGCATCGCCGACACCATTTAGCTGCCCAGTCATAAGGCGGAACGAATGGAATCGATCGGCATCGTCGCTCCACAGACCATGCATTTCGCCGAACCGCTGCGGCTTCAGAGCGGCAGCGTGCTCGGCAACTACCAGCTCGTCGTCGAGACCTACGGCGAGCTCAACGCCGCGCGCTCGAACGCGGTGCTCGTCTGCCACGCGCTCAACGCGTCGCACCACGTGGCCGGCCTCTACGCCGACGACCCGCGCAGCACCGGCTGGTGGGACAACATGGTCGGCCCCGGCAAGCCGCTCGACACCAACCGCTTCTTCGTGATCGGCGTGAACAATCTCGGCTCGTGCTTCGGCTCCACGGGCCCGATGAGCGTCGACCCGACCAGCGGCACGCAATACGGCGCGCGCTTCCCGGTGGTGACGGTGGAGGACTGGGTCAACGCGCAGGCGCGCGTGGCCGACGCGTTCGGCATCGAGCGCTTCGCCGCAGTGATGGGCGGCAGCCTCGGCGGCATGCAGGCGCTGGCCTGGAGCCTGATGTACCCGGACCGCGTCGCGCACTGCATGGTGATCGCCTCCACGCCGAAGCTCTCGGCGCAGAACATCGCGTTCAACGAGGTGGCGCGCTCGGCGATCCTGTCGGATCCCGACTTCCACGGCGGCAACTACTACGCGCACCAGGTGATCCCGCGCCGCGGGCTGCGCGTGGCGCGCATGATCGGCCACATCACCTATCTGTCCGACGACGACATGGCCGAGAAATTCGGCCGCGCGCTGCGCCGCGCCGACGGCGCGCTCGACGCCTACAACTTCAACTTCGACGTGGAGTTCGAGGTGGAGTCGTACCTGCGCTACCAGGGCGACAAGTTCGCCGACTACTTCGACGCGAACACCTACCTGCTGATCACGCGCGCGCTCGATTACTTCGATCCGGCCAAGGCCTTCGACGGCAACCTCAGCGCCGCGCTCGCGAAGACCACCGCGAAATACCTGGTGGCCAGCTTCACGACCGACTGGCGCTTCGCGCCGGCGCGCTCCCGCGAGCTCGTCAAGGCGCTGCTCGACAACCGCCGCGACGTCAACTACGCCGAGATCGACGCACCGCACGGGCACGACGCATTCCTGCTCGACGACGCGCGCTACCACAACGTGGTGCGCGCCTATTACGAACGAATCGCTGCAGAGGTGGGCGCATGAACCAGCAAGCCTTGACGATGCTTTCCGCGCGGCCCGACTTCCGCGCCATCGCCCGCTGGGTCGAGCCGCGCTCGACCGTGCTCGACCTCGGCTGCGCCGACGGCTCGCTGCTCGCGCTGCTGGCCGAGGAGCTCGAGGTGAGCGGCTACGGCATCGAGATCAACGACGCGGGCGTGCTCGGCTGCGTGAAGAACGGCGTGCACGTGATCCAGCAGAACCTGGAGGACGGCCTGCGCCTGTTCGAGGATCAGAGCTTCGACTTCGCGATCCTCTCGCAGACCCTGCAGACGATTCACCAGACCGCCGCGATCCTGCGCGAGACGGTGCGGGTGGGCCGGGAATGCATCGTGTCGTTCCCGAACTTCGGCTACTGGGCGCATCGGCTGTCGGTGCTGAAGGGGCGCATGCCGGTGTCGAAATCGCTGCCCTATCAGTGGCACAACACGCCGAACGTGCGGGTGCTGACGATCCGCGACTTCGAGGCGCTCGCGCCCGAAGTCGGCATCGAGATCCTCGACCGGGCCGTGCTGCACGGCGGCCAGCCGGTGCGTTGGGGCGCGAACTGGCGTGGTAGTCTTGCGGTCTATCGCGTCAAGCGAAGCCATCCCTGACTGCCCTTCATGACCTCACCCGAGCAGCCCGAAGCCCCCGCGCTCGCCGCACACGACGATCACCCCGGCTGGCGCGCGTTCCTGAACACGCGCATGCTGATCTGCGTGTTCCTGGGCTTCACCTCGGGGCTGCCGCTGTTCACGCTGATCTACCTCGTGCAGGCGTGGCTGCGCTCGGAAGGCGTGAACCTGAAGGACATCGGCCTGTTCGCGCTGATCCAGTTTCCGTACACGTGGAAATTCGTGTGGGCGCCGCTGATGGACCGCTTCCTGCCGCGCCTGCCGGGCTGGCGGCCCGGGCGGCGACGCGGCTGGATGCTGCTCACGCAGCTGCTGGTGGCCGCCTCGATCGGCACGCTCGGCTTCGTCTCGCCGCGCGACTCGATCTGGACCGTGGCCGCGCTCACCACGCTGGTGGCCTTCTTCGGCGCGAGCTCCGACATCGTGATCGACGCGTACCGGCGCGAGCTGCTGCGTGACGCAGAGCAGGGCCTGGGCAACGCCGTGCACGTGAACGCCTACAAGATCGCGGCGCTGGTGCCGGGTTCGCTGTCGCTGATCCTGTCGGACCATCTGCCGTGGACGCTCGTGTTCGTGGTGACCGCGCTGTTCATGCTGCCCGGCATCGCCATGACGCTGCTGGTGAGCGAGCCCGAGGTGCGCGGCGCGCCGCCGAAGAACCTGCACGACGCGGTGATCCTGCCGTTCCGCGAATTCCTCGAGCGCGGCGGCTGGCGCAATGCGCTGCTGGTGCTCGGCTTCATCTTCCTGTTCAAGCTCGGCGACGTGATGGCCACCACGCTGTCCACCTCGTTCTTCCTCGAGATCGGCTTCACCAAGACGCAGATCGGCGTGCTGGCCAAGACCACCGCGTTCTGGGCCAGCCTCGCCGGCGGCATCCTCGGCGGCGTCTGGCTCGTGAAGATCGGCATCGCGCGCGGCCTGTGGATCTTCGGCATCGTGCAGATCGTCTCGACGCTCGGCTTCGCGTGGCTGGCGAAGGCCGGCCCCGATCCGGTGGTGATGGCGGCCGTGTACGGCTTCGAGACCTTCGCCACCGGCCTCACGCTGGCCGCCTTCACCGCCTACATCGCGAGCACCACCGATCCGCGCTACACGGCCACCCAGTTCGCGCTGTTCACGAGCCTCGCCTCGGTGCCGCGCACGCTCGCGGCGGCCTCGAGCGGCTTCGTGGTGGCACGCATCGGCTGGTTCGACTATTTCCTCGTGTGCGCGGCGCTCGGCATCCCCGGCATGCTGCTGCTGTTCAAGGTCGCGCCGTGGCGCGGCGCGGCGGCGAGCCCGGGCGGTGGCAGCGGTGCGCACTGAGCGCGCCGTCACCGCCCTCGCCCGCGCCGCGTTCGGCGCGCTGCTGGCCTGCGCCGCCGCCCACGGCACGCTCGCGCTCGCGGCCGGCCAGGCGGCTCACACCGGCACCGGCGGCAATGCCGGGGCCACGCCGCCGTATGCACCGAGCGCGCCGCGCGTGCATTACGGCAACGCCTTCGCCTTCCGCAACCTGATCCCGTCCTCGCTGCTCGAGCAGGTGACGATCGCCCAGTACCGGCAGATGGTGCAGGCCGACGCGACCGCCCGCACACTGCTGCCGGCCGCCGACCCGCGCGTGGTACGGCTGCGCGGCCTCGTGCAGCGGCTCGCGCCGTACGCGGTGAAGTGGAACGATCGGGTGAAGGGCTGGCAGTGGGAGGTGAACGTGGTGCGCGCGCGCGGCACGCGCATCGTGTGCCTGCCCGGCGGCAAGCTGCTGGTCGACACCGGCCTGCTGGACCGGCTGCGCCTGAACGACGACGAGCTCGGCGTGCTGGTGGCCCACGAGATCGCGCATGCGCTGCGCGAGCACGCCCGCGAGGGACTCGGCGACATGCGCGTGTCGTCCACACTCGGCGCGAACCCGATCTCGTCGCTGTACGGCCTGACCGAGCCGTTGCCCGCCCAGCCCGAGATCGCCGAGCGGCTCGCCTCGCTGCGTTACGACGCGACCGACGAGACCGAGGCCGACGTGATCGGCGGCGACATCGCCGCGCGCGCCGGCGTCGATCCGCGCGCGGCCATCACGCTGTGGGACAAGCTCGCGGTAGCCACCCGCGCCGATCGCCGCAACGGCTTCATCTACTCGCATCCGTACAGCAAGCGACGCCGCCAGGACCTGATCAAGCGGCTTGCCGACTGGATGCCGACCTACGCGAAGGCGATCGGCAAGCCGGTCACGGCGCTGCCGTCCTACGCGGGCATCAGCGCCGTGCGGCCCGGCGCGATCGATCGCTGAGCACGGCGCTCACTGCATCGAATCCGTTCAATCCACCGCGACTGCGGCGGCCAGCGCATCGCCGGTGCCGAGCGCGTTGTGGGTCTGCACCCAGCGCACGTCGTCGCCGGGGCTGCGGCCGAACATGCGCTTGAATTCGCGGCTGAACTGCGAGGCGCTCGCGTAGCCGACCCGCGCCGCCGCCGCGCCCGCGCTGACGCCGTGCTGCACCATCATCAGCCGCGCATGGTGCAGCCGGGTGGCCTTCACGTACTGCATCGGCGAGGTGCCCGTCACGCGCCGGAAGTGCGCGTGGAACACGGCCGCGCTCATGCCCGCCTCGGCCGCCAGCACGTCCACCGAATGCTCGCCGCCGAGATCCACGTGGATGCGCCGCAGCGCCTTCGCGATCCGGCCGAACTGGTGCTGCTGGGCCAGCGCGGCGCGGATCGCGTCGCCCTGCTCGCCGGTCAGCACGCGGTAGCCGATCTCGCGCATGATCGAGGGGCCGAGCACGCGCGTGTCGTGCGGCGAACGCATCGCCTCGAGCAGGCGCAGCACCGCGTCGGCCAGCGGCGTGTCGAGCGGCGTGGCGCAGATGCTGCCGGGCTCGCTGAGCGCCACGCCGTGGGTTTCCTCGAGCAGCATCGCCAACTCGGCGATCACACCGAGATCGATGCGCACCGAGATCGCCAGAAACGGCCCGTGCGGCGCCGTGAAGGTCTCGCACTCGAACGGCAGCGGCACCGACAGCACGAGGTAGTGCCGCTCGTCGTACACGAAGGTGCGCTCGCCCACGTAGCCGACCTTGTGGCCCTGGCAGACGATCACGATGCTCGGCTCGTACAGCACCGGGCAGCGCGGCAGCGTGGTGCCCACCCGCATGAAACTGACGCCCTCGAGCGCGGCGCCGGTCACGCCGTGGTTCGGCGCGAGTTCGTCGAGCAGCGCGATGATGCGCTGCTGCACGCGCAGTTCGGCGTCCGGAATAAGGGGTTCGAAGCTCATTCGATGTCAGTAGCCCGGCGAGGCGCCCAATAGGATCAGGCTTGCAATCTAGCACCGCGCGCGATGGCTGCGTGTTGCGCCCGCACAATTCAAGAGAAATAGGCAAAGCTTCAAGACCTTCAGGTATATCTGCTGACATCGTGCGTCCTTACCATGGGAACCCGTTTCGCCACGGCTGCCGACCCGGCGCCCGCGCGGATCATCCCGAATTCAACGGTAAGGAGCCTCCCCCATGAGCACGACTTACGCCTACGCGGCACAGAGCGCCACCAGCCCGCTCGCGCCGACCGAAATCCAGCGCCGCGCCCTGCGCGAGCTCGACGTGCAGATCGACATCCTGTTCTGCGGCGTCTGCCATTCGGACCTGCATCAGGCCCGCAACGAGTGGAAGAACTCGATCTACCCGGTGGTGCCGGGCCACGAGATCGTCGGCCGGGTGACGGCCGTCGGCGCGGACGTGACGCGCTACAAGGCCGGCGACCTGGTGGGCGTCGGCTGCCTGGTCGACTCGTGCCGTACCTGCCCGAGCTGCGCCGAAGGCCTCGAGCAATACTGCGAAGGCGGCTTCACGCTGACCTACAACGGCAACGACCGCGTGACGGGCGACCTGACGTTCGGCGGCTACTCCTCGCAAGTCGTGGTGGACGAGGCCTTCGTGCTGCGCGTGCCCGAGAAGCTCGACCCGGCCGCGGCCGCGCCGCTGCTGTGCGCCGGCATCACCACCTACTCGCCGCTGCGCACCTGGGGTGCCGGCCCGGGCAAGAAGGTCGGCATCGTGGGCCTCGGCGGCCTCGGCCACATGGGCGTGAAGATCGCCCGCGCGATGGGCGCGCACGTGGTGCTGTTCACCACCTCGCCGTCGAAGATCGAGGACGGCAAGCGCCTCGGCGCGCACGAAGTGGTGATCTCGAAGGACGAGGCGCAGATGGCCGCGCAGGCCAACAGCTTCGACCTGATCGTCAACACGGTGGCCGCCACCCACGACCTGAACCCGTTCATCAACCTGCTCAAGCGCGACGGCACGATGGCGCTGGTGGGCGCGCCGGAGCACGATCACCCGTCGCCGCAGGTGTTCAACCTGATCTTCAAGCGCCGCCGCCTCGCCGGCTCGCTGATCGGCGGCATCGCCGAGACCCAGGAAATGCTCGACTTCTGCGCCGAGCACAACCTGGCCTCGGACATCGAGCTGATCGACATCAAGGACATCAACACCGCCTACGAGCGCATGCTCAAGAGCGACGTGAAGTACCGCTTCGTGATCGACATCGCCACGCTGAAGCCGGCTGCCTGACACGCGGGCACGCACCAGGAAAAACGCCGCCGGGAGCGATCCCGGCGGCGTTTTTCCTGCGTCCTTGCGTCGATCGATCGCGCGGGCGGCTTACTTGTAGTCGTAATCGACTGTCAGCGGCGCGTGATCGCTGAACTTGATGTCGCGGAACACCGAGGTCTGCTTCGCGGTCCCGGCCACGCCCGGCGTGGCGATCTGGTAATCGATGCGCCACCCCACGTTCTTCGCGTAGGCCTGGCCGCGGTTGCTCCACCACGTGTACTGGTCGGGGCGCGGGTCGAGCGTGCGGAACACGTCCACGTAGCCCACCTCGTCGAACAGCCTGGTGAGCCACGCGCGCTCCTCGGGCAGGCAGCCCGAATTCTTCTGGTTGCTCTTCCAGTTGCGGATGTCGATTTCCTTGTGGACGATGTTCACGTCGCCGCACAGGATCACCTCGCGGCCGGCCGCCTTCAGCTCGGCCAGATGGGGCATGAATTCGTCCATGAAGCGGTACTTGGCCTGCTGGCGCTCCTCGCCGCTCGAGCCCGAGGGCACGTACACCGAGATCACCGACAGCTTGCCGTAGCGCGCCTCCACGTAACGCCCCTCGGCGTCGAACTCGCTGCTGCCGTAGCCGATGATCACGTCGTCGGGCTCGCGCCGCGTGTAGAGGCCCGCACCGCTGTAGCCCTTCTTCTGCGCGTGGTGGAAGTGGCCGGCGAAGCCGTGCGGCGCCGTGAATTCGGCCGGCAGGTCGTCGGCCGACACCTTGATTTCCTGCACGCAGACGCAATCGGCCTGCTGATCGCCGAGCCAGTCGAAGAAGCCCTTCTTCGCGGCCGAGCGGATGCCGTTCAGGTTCGCCGTGATGACACGCAGCATGATGTGATTCCGTTCAGTGTTTGTTCGATGTGGATGAGTTCGGGGGCGGGCGGGGTTCGGACCGGCTTCACTCCACCTTCACGCCCTCGAGTTCGGGTTTGGCGGCCGGGTAGTCGAGCTTCATCGCCGTGAGCTCGCGCAGCAGCAGCTCGGCGATCATCACGTTGCGGTGGGTCTTCGAGTCGGCCGGGATCATGTACCACGGCGCGTGCGGCGCCGAGGTGGCGGCCAGCGCGTCGCGATAGGCGCCCTGGTACGCGTCCCAGTGCTTGCGCGCCTCGAGATCCGAGACGTCGAATTTCCAGTGCTTGTCGGGGTCGTCGATGCGCGACTGCAGGCGCCTGCGCTGCTCGTCCTTCGAGATGTGCAGGAAGCACTTCACGATGGTCGTGCCCGAGTCGTGCAGCAGTTCCTCGAACTGGCGGATGTGCCGGTAGCGGCGCTCGCATTCGTCGGCGTCGATCGCGCCGATGATGCGCGGCACCAGCACGTCCTCGTAATGGCTGCGGTTGAAGATCGTCAGCTCGCCGGCCGCGGGCGCCTGCGCGTGCACGCGCCAGAGGAAGTCGTGCGCGAGCTCCACCGCGGTGGGCGCCTTGAACGGCACCACCCGCAGGCCGAGCGGATCGACCTCGTGGAACACGGCGCGCACGGTGCCGTCCTTGCCGCTGGTGTCCATGCCCTGCAGCACCAGCAGCAGGCGCTTGCGCGGCTGCGTGTGGAGGCGATCCTGCAGCGTGTCGATCTCGAGCGAGATGGCCGAGAGCCGTGCCCGGTCGGCGTCCTTCGAGCCGGCCGAGAACGGCTTGGCGCCGGGATCGGTCGCCTCCAGCCTGAACGCGGCCGCGGCCTTCGCCTCGGTGTGATACGGCACGAGGAAATCGTCGAGCGCTGCGGACTTCGCCATCTGGGCCTCCTGGAGCGGGTTCGGCGCGCGAGCAGCGCGCCCGGCACGAAGCGACGAGCATAACGCAACGGGCCGCCGCGAGCACGAAGCCCGGCGGCGGCCCGCACGCGGCCCGGTGGCGCAGCCGCGCCGCGATCAGCCGAGCTTCTTCTTCAGCAGCTCGTTGACCTGCGCCGGGTTCGCCTTGCCCCTGGTGGCCTTCATGGCCTGGCCCACGAGCGCGTTGAACGCCTTCTCCTTGCCCGCGCGGAATTCCTCGACGGACTTCGCGTTGGCGGCCAGCACCTCGTCGATGATGGCCTCGAGCGCGCCGGTGTCGGAGATCTGCTTGAGGCCCTTCGCCTCGATGATGCGGTCCGCGGCGGCCTCGTCCCCGGCCTTCTCGTCCCAGATCGCCTGGAAGATTTCCCGGGCGATCTTGTTCGAGATCGTGCCGTCGGCGATGCGCTGCAGCACCAGCGCGAGCTGCGCGGCCGACACCGGGCACGCGTCGATCTCGATGCCTTCGCGGTTCAGTTGCGAGGACACCTCGCCCATCAGCCAGTTGGCCGCGGCCTTCGCGTTGGCCGCGCCGGCCTTCGCCACGACGGCCTCGAAGTAGCCGGCCATCGCCTTGCTGGCGGTCAGCACCACGGCGTCATAGGCCGTCACGCCGTATTGCTCGGTGAAGCGGCGCTGCATCGCGGCCGGCAGCTCGGGCATCTCGCCGCGCACGCGCTCGACCCACTTCGGGTCGATCACCACCGGCATCAGGTCCGGATCGGGGAAGTAGCGGTAATCCTGCGCGTCTTCCTTGCTGCGCATCGAACGCGTCTCGCGGCGGTCCGGGTCGTACAGGCGGGTTTCCTGCACCACCGTGCCACCGTCCTCGATCAGCTCGATCTGGCGACGCACCTCGTAGTTGATCGCCTCCTCCAGGAAGCGGAACGAGTTCAGGTTCTTGATCTCGGCGCGCGTGCCGAACTTCTCCTGGCCGACCGGGCGCACCGACACGTTCGCGTCGCAGCGGAACGAGCCTTCCTGCATGTTGCCGTCGCAGATGCCCAGCCACATCACCAGCGCGTGCAGCGCCTTGGCGTAGGCCACGGCCTCGGCCGCGCTGCGCATTTCCGGCTCGGTCACGATCTCGAGCAGCGGCGTGCCGGCGCGGTTCAGGTCGATGCCGGTGGCGCCCGCGAAATCCTCGTGCAGCGACTTGCCGGCGTCCTCTTCCAGATGCGCGCGCGTGAGGTTGATGGTCTTGGCGTAGCCTTCCTTGCCGGCCTTTTCATTGGCGGGCACCTGGATCGTGACGGTGCCGCCCTGCACCACCGGGATCTCGTACTGGCTGATCTGATAGCCCTTCGGCAGATCCGGGTAGAAATAATTCTTGCGCGCGAAGATGCTGCGCGGCGCGACCGTCGCGTCGATCGCCAGGCCGAAGCGGATCGCGCGCTCCACGGCGCCGCGGTTCAGCACCGGCAGCACGCCGGGCAGCGCCAGATCCACGGCGCAGGCCTGCGTGTTGGGCTCGGCGCCGAACTGCGTCGACGCGCCCGAGAAGATCTTCGACGCCGTCGACAGTTGCGCGTGCGTCTCCAGACCGATGACCACTTCCCATTGCTGCTGAGCCATGTTCTTACACTCCTGCCGGGACTTGCTTGTGCCAGTCGGTCGCGCGCTGGAACGCGTCGGCGACCTGCAGCATCCGGGCTTCGTTGAAATAGTTGCCGATGATCTGCAGGCCGACCGGGCGCTGCGCGTTCGCGCCGGCGCCGAAGCCGCACGGCACGCTCATGCCGGGCAGGCCGGCGAGGCTCACCGACAGCGTGTAGATGTCGGCCAGGTACATCTGCACCGGATCGTCGCCCTTGGCGCCGAGATCCCAGGCCACGCTCGGCGAGGCCGGCCCCATGATCACGTCGCACTGCTCGAACGCGTTCTGGAAATCCTGCGCGATGATGCGGCGGATCTTCTGGGCCTGCAGGTAGTACGCGTCGTAGTAGCCGTGCGACAGCACGTAGGCGCCCACCATGATGCGGCGCTTCACTTCCGGGCCGAAGCCTTCGGCGCGCGACTTCTTGTACATGTCCTGCAGATCGCGGTATTGCGCCGCCCGGTGGCCGTAGCGCACGCCGTCGAAACGCGACAGGTTCGACGACGCCTCGGCCGGCGCAATCACGTAATAAACGGGGATCGACAGCTCGGTTTTCGGCAGCGACACCGGCACCAGCGTGGCGCCGAGCGCTTCGTACTGCTTGAGCGCGGCGTCGATCGAAGCGCGCACGTCGGCGGCCAGGCCGTCGCCGAAATATTCGTTCGGCAGGCCGATGCGCAGGCCGGCCAGCGGCTTGCCGGCCGGGGCGTCCGGGGTCCAGCCCTGGCCGATGTGGCGGCCGAAATCCTCGTCGTCGCGTTCGAGGCTGGTGGAATCGCGTTCGTCGAAACCGGCCATCGCGTTGAGCAGCAGCGCGCAATCGGCGGCGGTTTGCGCCATCGGGCCGCCCTGGTCGAGCGACGAGGCGAACGCGATCATGCCGTAGCGCGACACGCGGCCGTAGGTCGGCTTGATGCCGGTGATGCCGGTAAACGACGCCGGCTGGCGGATCGAGCCGCCGGTATCGGTGCCGGTGGCGGCCGGCGCGAGGCGCGCGGCCACCGCGGCCGAGCTGCCGCCGGAGCTGCCGCCCGGCACGGCGCTGGCGTCCCACGGATTCTTCACGGCGCCGAACGCCGAATTCTCGTTGGACGAACCCATCGCGAATTCGTCCATGTTGGTCTTGCCGAGCGTGACCATGCCGGCGGCGGCCAGCCGCGCCACCACGGTCGCGTCGAACGGGCTTTCGTAGCTGGCCAGCATCTTCGAGCCGGCCGTGGAGCGCCAGCCGCGCGTGACGAACACATCCTTGTGCGCGATCGGCAGGCCGGCGAGCGGGCCGGCGGTGCCGGCCGCGCGCGCCGCATCGGCCTCGCGGGCCTGGGCGAGCGTGAGCTCGGGGTCGACGTGAACGAACGCGTTGAGCTCGCGCGCCGCATCGATGCGCTGCAGGTAGAGCTGCGCCAGCTCGACGGCCGAGGTTTGGCCGGCGTCGAGCGCGGCGCGCAGTTCGGTCAGACTTTTTGCATGCATTGCTGGAAATTCCTGGATTCTGGGGCGCCCGCGCGGCCGCCGAGGGGCCGGCGCGGTGGGCCGCGGCGGCGGGCACGAACGGCCGGCCGCGCGGAGTCGGTCGCTTACTCGATCACCTTCGGCACGAGGAACAGGCCGTCCTGCACGGCCGGTGCCGGGCGCTGGTTGTCCTCGCGATTCACGTGCTCGGTCACGGCGTCCTCGCGCAGGCGCTGCGCGACCTCCTGGATCTGCTCGATCGGATGGGCGAGCGGGGCGATGTCGCGGGTGTCCACGGCGCGCATCTGCTCGACCAGACCGAAGAAATCGTTGAGCTGGGCGAGCGTGTGCTCGGCGTCGGCGTCGGCTATCTCGAGCCGCGCCAGGTGCGCGATGCGTTTCACATCGTCAAGGGTCAAAGCCATGCGATCACCGGAAAGAAACAGGCTTGCGCGATGCATCGATACCGCATCGCGCGAAGGGGTTGGCGGAGTCGTTCGATCCCTCAAAAAACCGGGGCGAAGCGCCCGAATCGACGGTCCGTTTGGGTTCAAATACCCCGAAATTATAAGGTATCATTACGCGTTCGACCCAGCCCCGGACCATCCCCTCCGCCCGGCTCACCGTTAGCTGCAAGCGGGCTGCAAGCCAGCCCCCCTGCCGAGCGGAGCGCGCGACGGTCCCGGAAGACTTCCCTCGCAGTTTCGCGTTCCAGCGGCGGCCGCTCCCGTCCGATCCGAAGCTGTCGATTTTTTTCCGCCGCCCCCGGTGCGCCATGTCTGCGCGGGGCCGGCCCAGAGCGAGACAGGATTCTGAATGTTCGGTTTTTTGCGCAGCTACTTCTCCAACGATCTCGCGATCGATCTCGGCACCGCAAACACCCTCATCTACATGCGCGGCAAGGGCATCGTGCTCGATGAGCCGTCCGTGGTGTCGATCCGCCAGGAAGGCGGCCCCAACGGCAAGAAGACGATCCAGGCCGTCGGCAAGGAAGCGAAGCAGATGCTCGGCAAGGTGCCGGGCAACATCGAGGCGATCCGCCCGATGAAGGACGGCGTGATCGCCGACTTCACCGTGACCGAGCAGATGATCAAGCAGTTCATCAAGACGGCGCACGAATCGCGCATGTTCTCGCCCTCGCCGCGCATCATCATCTGCGTGCCCTGCGGCTCGACCCAGGTGGAACGCCGCGCGATCAAGGAAGCCGCGCACGGCGCCGGCGCCTCGCAGGTGTACCTGATCGAGGAGCCGATGGCGGCCGCGATCGGCGCGGGCCTGCCGGTGTCGGAAGCCACCGGCTCCATGGTGGTGGACATCGGCGGCGGCACGACCGAAGTGGGCGTGATCTCGCTGGGCGGCATCGTCTACAAGGGTTCGGTGCGCGTGGGCGGCGACAAGTTCGACGAGGCGATCGTCAACTACATCCGCCGCAACTACGGCATGCTGATCGGCGAGCAGACCGCCGAGGCGATCAAGAAGGAAATCGG
>JASLEG010000225.1 GCA_030151225.1 Burkholderia sp.
GCAGCGTGCGCGGCGCGGTATCGAGCGCCGGCGCGAGATCCGCGGCCCCGCGTTCGGCCTCGGCCCGCGAGGCCGCCTCGACGGCCGCCGCGCCGAGCGCGCCGATCCGCTGCGCGGGATCGGCCGCGATCGCGTCGAGCAGGGCCGTGAAGGCGCGCGCGAAGCCGGCCACGGTGGCCGCGTCGAACAGGTCGGTGTCGTACTCGAAGCGCCCGTGCAGGCTGTCGCCCTCCTCGCCGAGGTTCAGCGACAGGTCGTAGCGCGAGGTGGCCTGGCCGGCCGCGAGCGGCGCGATGCGCAGGTCGTCGATCTCCAGATCGGCGCGCGGCGCGTTCTGCAGCACGATGGTGGCCTGCACCAGCGGCGCGTGGCTCAGGTCGCGCTCGGGGTTCAGCGCGCTCACCACCTGCTCGAACGGCACGTCCTGATTCGCGTAGGCGTCCAGCGACACGCCGCGCACGGCATCGAGCAGCGCCGTGAACGGCTGCGCCGGATCCACGCCGATCCGCAGCACCAGCGTGTTGACGAAGAAGCCGATCAGCTGCTCGGCCTCGCGCTGGTTGCGGTTCGCCACGGCGGTGCCGATCGCGATGTCGGTCTGCCCGCTGTAGCGCGCGAGCAGCACGTCGTAGGCGGCCACCAGCAGCATGAACAGCGTGGCGCGCCGCTCGGCGGCCAGCGCGCGCAGCGCGGCGGTGGTGGCCGGCGACACGGCCAGCGGCAGCACGGCGCCGCGGAAGCGCTGCACGGGCTGGCGCGGCCGGTCGGCCGGCAGCGCCAGCAGCGGCGGCAGGCCGGCCAGCTGGGTGGTCCAGTAGCCGAGTTGCGCCTCGAGCCGCTCGGGCGACAGCCAACTGCGCTGCCAGGCGCTGTAGTCGGCGTACTGCACGGTCAGCGGCGGCAGCGGCGAGGCCTGGCCGGCGCGGAAGGCCGCGTACAGCGCGCCCACTTCCTGCACCAGCACGCCCATCGACCAGCCGTCGGCCACGATGTGGTGCAGCGTGAACAGCAGCACGTGCTCGCGCGGCGCGAGCCGCAGCATGCGCACGCGGAACAGCGGGCCGGCGGCCAGATCGAACGGCGCCATCGCCTCGGCCTGCGCCTCGGCGGCCACCCGCGCCTCGCGCTCGGCCTCGGGCAACGTCGACAGGTCGAGCAGCGCGGGCAGCACCGGCGCGGCCGGCGCGATCGCCTGCACCGGCGCGCCGGCCACGGCCGGCAGCGTGGTGCGCAGCACCTCGTGGCGGCGCACCAGCTCGGTCAGCGTCATCGCCAGCGCGTCGAGATCCATCGCGCCGCTCAGGCGGATCGCCACCGGCATGTTGTAGAACGGGTTGCCCGGATTGAGGCGGTCGAGCACCCACAGCCGCTGCTGCGCGAACGAGGCGGGCATGTGCGGCTCGCGCGGCACCGGCACGATCGGCGGCACGCCGGCCTCGCGCTGCGGGCCGCCGTCGGCCTCGATGCGCTCGGCGAGCGCCGCGATGCTCGGCGCCTCGAAGATCGCGCGCACCGGCAGGCGCACGCCGAGCGAATCGTTGATGCGCGACACCAGGCGCGTGGCGATCAGCGAATGGCCGCCGAGCTCGAAGAAATTGTCGTGGATGCCGAGCCGTTCGACGGCCAGGATCTCGCACCAGATGTCGGCCAGCGCGCGTTCCACCGCGTTGCGCGGCGCGGCGCGCACGGCGCCGGCGTCGGCCGCCTCGGGCGCCGGCAGCGCGCGGCGGTCGAGCTTGCCGTTCGGGGTGCGCGGCATCGCGTCGAGCACCACCAGATGCGCGGGCACGAGGTAGTCGGGCAGCTTGCGCTGCAACTGGCGGCGCAGCGCGTTGCGCACGCGGAAGCGCCGTTGGTGCGCGCTCGGCGTGTTGGCCAGCGCGCCGGGCGTCGCCGCGGTATGGCTCGCGTACAGCGGCGCCCAGTCGATCGGCGCGAGGCGATCGCTCGCCGCCTCGGCGGGCCGCGGCCGGATCACGCAGTGGAAGGTGCCGTTCGCGCCGGCACCACGCGCGAAGGCCACCTCGAGCCCGCGCGCCGCGCAGGCCGCGTGCAGCCCGGCGCGCGAGATGCCGCCCCAGGCACCGGCGATGCCGCCGGACGAATCGGCGCCCTCGCCGGCCAGTTGCGCGCATTCGGCGCGCAACTGCGCCACGTCGCCGAAGCTCGCCTCGCCCAGCAGGCGCGCGGCCAGCACGTCGCCGGCCAGCAGCCGGTCCGGCACGTCGCGCAGCGCGAGGCTCTCGCCCGCGCCGAGCGCGAGCGCCGCGCCGCCGTCGGGCCGGCGCGCGAGCCAGTGATGCCAGTCGATCCAGTCGAGCGGCGCGGCGGGCTCCGCCACCGCCGTCTCGCCCACCGTGATCACCACGTCGTAGCGATAGCGCGTCAGCTCGTTGTCGGCCGCGCCGGCCTTCGGCAGCACCTCGACGCGCGCGATGCGCGGCACGGCGCGCGCCAGCGCGAAGAACCAGGCCGGATCCACCAGCAGCTCGGCCTCGCGCTCGACGTTCTGCGTCACGGCGCGTTCGAGCCGCGCCAGCGCGGTGTCGTCCGACGCATGGAACAGCTCGATCGAGGCCTGGAACGCGCGCAGCAGCGACAGGTGCCGCACGTCGCCCACGAACACGTGGCCGCCGTCGCGCGTGGCCGCCACCAGCCGTGCGAGCACGTCGCGCAGGTAAGCCTCGTCGGGGAAATACTGCGCCACGGAATTGAGCACCGCGGTGTCGAAGCGGCCGACCGCGGCCGGCAGCGACTGCGCCTCGCCCTCGTGCAGCTCCACGCGACAGGCATCGGCGGCCTTCGCGCGCGCGGCGCGCACCAGGCCGATCGCGGTGGCGGAGATGTCGGTGCCGACGTAGCGCGCGCAGCCCGGCGCGAGCCGGTGCAGCAGCAGCCCGGTGCCGCAGCCGATCTCGAGCAGCTCGGCCGGTGCGGTGGCGGGCGCCAGCGCGGCGATCCGCGCCACCGTCTCGTCCACCCATTCGCGCATCTCGGCCTCGGGCAGCGGCGTGCCGTCGTAGCTGTCGTTCCAGCCGGCCACGTTGAAATCGTCGGGGCGGGACCCGGCCGCCTTGCCGTCACCGCCCTCGCCGCCGGCGTAGATCGTGTCGAAGGTCTCGGCCCATTGCCGCACCTCGTCGCCGCCGGCCGCCGCATCGGACTCGCCCACCACCACGTAGGCGGTCATGGCGGGCTCGCCGGCCGCGTCGGGGCGGATCACCACGGCGGCATCGCGCACCGCGGGCAGCGCGCCGAGCGCGGTCTCCACCTCGCCCAGCTCGATGCGGAAGCCGCGCAGCTTCACCTGGCTGTCGCCACGGCCCAGATAGTCGAGCTGGCCGTCGGCGCGCAGCCGCGCCAGATCGCCGGTGGCATACATGCGTGTGCCCGGCGCGCCGTACGGATCGGGCACGAAGCGCTCGGCGGTCAGGTCCGGGCGGCCCAGGTAGCCGCGCGCGAGGCCCTCGCCGGCCAGGTACAGCGCGCCGGCCACGCCGGCCGGCACCGGCTCGAGATAGGCGTCGAGCAGCCGCGCGTGGGTGTTGTCGATCGGCCGGCCGATCGGGCAGGCACCGTCGGCGCCGCGCTCGATGGTGGCGCAGGTCGAATAGGTGGTGTCCTCGGTCGGGCCGTACAGGTTCACCACGCGTGCCACGCCGGGCTGCGCGTAGAGCGACTGCGCGAGCGCGTTCGGCAACGCCTCGCCGGCCAGGTTGACGGTGCGCACGCCCGACGGCAGCGCATCGGCGCGCAGCAGCGCGGCGATCGCCGACGGCACGGTGTTGATCAGCGTGAGCGCCGGGGGCGCGGCGCCGATCAGGTCGAGCACGTCGCGCACCAGCACGGCGGTGCCGCCCGTCGCGAGCGGCGCGAACATCTCGAACACCGACAGATCGAAGCACATCGAGGTGGACGCGAGCACGCGCGCGAGCTCGTCGCGCGAGAATTCGCGTTGCGTCCAGGCGAGGAACGCGGACAGGCTCGCATGCGTGATGGCGGTGCCCTTCGGGCGGCCCGTGGAGCCAGAGGTGTAGATCAGGTAGGCGAGATTCGTCATCCGAACCATCGGCGCGGATGCGTGGGCGGGTGCCTCCGCCAGCGCATCGTGCGCCCCGTCGCGATCGAGCAGCAGGCAGCGCACGCCGGCCAGCGCGTCGAGCCCGGCGCGCGCGGCCACCTCGGCCTCGGTCAGCAGCAGCGCGGGCCGCGCGTCGCCGATCATGTAGGCGAGCCGCTCGGCCGGATAGGCCGGGTCCAGCGGCAGGCAGGCGCCGCCGGCCTTCAGCACGGCCAGCAGCGCCGTCACGGCGCCGATCGAGCGCGGCAGGCAGATCCCGACCGGATCTTCCGGGCGCACGCCGGCACGGCGCAGCGCCTGCGCGAGCCGGTTGGCGCGCGCGTCGAGTTCCGCGTAACGAATCGATTCGCCGTTGTGTTCGAGCGCCACCGCGTCG
The DNA here is from genome assembly GCA_030151225.1 of Burkholderia sp. Taxonomy (GTDB): domain Bacteria; phylum Pseudomonadota; class Gammaproteobacteria; order Burkholderiales; family Burkholderiaceae; genus Burkholderia. The sequence continues at coordinate 4,458 of JASLEG010000225.1, forward strand.
GGCGTGCGCGCGGCCTGCGCCTCGAACCAGCCGTGCAGCAGCAGCGGCGCATGGGCCACGTCGCGGCCGGCGCCGAGCGCGAGCCGCGCGCGCTCCGCCGCGTCGAGCATCGGCACGGTGCCCACCGGCACGTCGGGCTGCGCGGCGAGCGCGTCGAGCACAGTGCGGAACAGGCTCGCGAAGCGCGCGATCGTCTCCGGCAGGAACAGGTCGGTGTTGTATTCGAAGGTCGCGCGCAGCGCGCCTTCGTGCTCGACCAGGTACAGCGACAGGTCGAACTTGGCCGTGCGCGCCGGCAGATCCACCGGCGCGAGCGCCACGCCCGGCATCGTCAGCTCGCCCACCGGCATGTTCTGCAGCGCCAGCAGGGTCTGGAACAGCGGCGTGTGGCTGGTCTGGCGCTCGGGGCTCAGGCGCTCCACCAGCAGCTCGAACGGCAGATCCTGATTCGCGTAGGCGTCGAGCGTGGTGTCGCGCATGCGCGCCAGCATCGCGCGGAACGACGGGTGGCCGTCGAGCCGCGCGCGCAGCACCAGCGTGTTGACGAAGAAGCCGATCAGGTCTTCGGTATCCGCGTGATGGCGGTTCGCGATCGGCGTGCCGAACACCAGATCCTGCTGCCCGGTGATGCGCGACAGGAACACCGCGTAGGCGGCCGCGAGCGCCATGAACAGCGTGCCGCCGGCCGCGCCGGCCAGCGCGCGCAGCGGCGCCACGGAGGCGGCCGGCACGTCGAAGCCGAAGTTCGCGCCGTGGTGGCGCTGCACGGCCGGGCGCGGCCGGTCGAGCGGCAGCGCGATCAGCGGGGGCGCCTCGTCGAGCTGCGCCTGCCAGTAGCCGAGCTGGCGTTCGAGCGTGTCGCCGGCCAGCCAGTCGCGCTGCCACCAGGCGAAATCGCCGTACTGGCGCGCGAGCGCCGGCAGCGGCGAGGCCCGCCCCTGCGCGAAGGCCGTGTACAGCGCCGTGAGCTCGCGCACCAGGATGCCGAACGACCAGCCGTCGGCCACGATGTGATGGACCGTGTACAGCAGCACCGCGTCGTCGTCGGCCAGGCGCACCAGCACGGCGCGCATCGCCGGGCCGCGCGCGAGGTCGAACGGCGTGGCGGCCTCCTCGGCCGCGCGCGCGAGCATCGCCGCTTCGCGCTCGGCCGCGGTGGCGAGCGCGCGCAGGTCGGCCACCTCCAGCGCGGGCACGCCCTGCTCGACGTCGCGCACTTCCTGCACCGGCGCGCCGTCGCGCATCGGGAAGCGGCTGCGCAGCACCGCGTGGCGCCGCGCGATCTCGGCGATGCTGCGCGCGAGCACGGCCACCTCGAGTTCGCCGCGCATGCGCAGCGCGGTGGGCATGTTGTAGAACGGGCTGTCCGGCTCGAACTGGTTCAGGAACCACAGCCGTGCCTGCGCGAACGACAGCGGCAGCGGGCCGGCCGGCGCGCGGCCGATCGCGGGCGGGGGCGCGAAGGCGGCGGCCACGTCGGCCCCCGCATCCTGCCCGGCATCACGACCCGCGGCGCGCAGCCAGTCGGCGAAGGCGCGCACGCTCGGCGCGTCGAACAGCGTGCGCAGCGGCACCTCGCCCCAGCGTTGCCGCACCCGCGACATCAGCTGGGTGGCCAGCAGCGAATGGCCGCCAAGGTCGAAGAAATCGTCGTCCACGCTGACTTCGGGCAGCGCCAGCACGGCGGCCCAGATTCCGGCCAGCGCGGCCTCCAGCGCGTCGCGCGGCGCCACCACGTCGTCGCGTTCGGCCGCCTCGCCGAGCGCCACCAGGCGATGGCGGTCGAGCTTGCCGTTCGAGGTGACCGGCAGCGCGTCGAGCATCACGAAGCGCGACGGCACCAGATATTCGGGCAGCGAGTCGCGCAGCGCGGCACGCAGGCCCGCGCCGTGCAGCCCCGGCGCCACCACGTAGGCCGCGAGCCGGCGCGTCTCGCCCTCGCCCTCGGTCAGCACGGCGGCCTCGCGCACGCCCTCGATGCCCTTGATGCCGGCCTCCACCTCGCCCAGCTCGATACGGAAGCCCCGCACCTTCACCTGCTCGTCGTTGCGGCCCAGGTACATCAGGTTGCCGCCGGCCAGCCGCCGCACCAGGTCGCCGGTGCGATACAGGCGTGCGCCGGGCGCGCCGAACGGGTCCGGCAGGAAGCGCTCGGCGGTCAGGCCGGGGCGGCCCAGATAGCCGCGCGTGATGCCGGCACCGCCGATGTGGAGCTCGCCCGTCACGCCGTCCGGCACGAGCCGGCCGTGCGCGTCGAGCACGTGCAGGTCCCAGCCCGCGATCGGCCGCCCGATCGGCGGCGCGCTGGCGAGCGGTGCGTCGGCCTCGTACACGCTCGACCAGATGGTGGCCTCGGACGGGCCGTATTCGTTGAACAGGCGCGCGTTCGGGCAGCGCTCGAGGGTTTGCCGCGCGATGCTGGCGGGCCACGCCTCGCCGGCCACGATGATCTGGCGCAGGCTGGCCAGCGCCGCCGGCGTGGCCTCGCGCAACAGGCTGGTGTAAAGCGACGGCGTGCTGAACAGCGTGTCCACGCCGTGCGCCTCCATCAGCGCGGCGAGCGCGGCCGCGTCGGCCACCTGCTCGTCGTCGGGCACCACCAGCGTGCCGCCGCGCAGCAGCGTGCCGAGCAGGCCGGCCAGCGTGCCGTCGAAGGACAGCGACAGGATCAGCAGCAGCGCGCGATACGGTGCCACCGTCTGGGTGCGTGCCTCGGTCACGGCCAGCAGCGAGCGGCCGGTTACGGCCACGCCCTTCGGCCGCCCCGACGAGCCCGAGGTGTAGATCACGTAGGCGAGCTGGTCGAGCTCGTGCGGCTCGGCCGGCGGGTTGGCGGCGCTGTCGTCGATCAGCGGATCGACGAAGGGCTCGCCGCGTCGGAAGCCGCTGTCGAGCGGCACCACGCTGCAGCCGTCGGGCAGGCGCGCGGCCAGGTGCGGCTGGGCCAGCACCCGCGCCGGGCGCGCGTCGTCGAGCATGTAGGCGATGCGCTCGCGCGGCAGCTTCGGGTCGATCGGCAGATAGGCCGCGCCGGCCTTCCAGATGCCGAGCAGGCCCGCGATCATGTCCACCGAACGCTCGGCGAACAGCGCCACGATCGTGCCGGGCCCCGCGCCGCCCGCGCGCAGGCGGCGGCTCACGGCATTGGCCATGCGGTTCAGCGTGGCGAAGCTCACGGCCTGGCCGTCGTGCACGATGGCCGGCGCGGTGCGGGTGAGCGCGGCCTGTTGCTCGAACAGGCGGCGCACCGGCATCCGCGAGCTCGGCTGCGGCAGCGCCGCGCCGGTGCCGTCGGCCACGATCCGCGCCGCTTCGGCCGCATCAAGCCAGGCCACGCCGCGCAGCGCCACGTCGGGCTCGCGCGCGAGCGCCTCCAGCAGGCAGCCGAAGCGGCGCGCGAAGCCCTCGATGCTCGCGGCGTCGAACAGGTCGGTGTCGTATTCGAAGCGGCAATCGAGCCGCGCGTCCTGCTGCGAGGCGACCAGCGTGAGGTCGAAGCGCGCCGGGCTCGCGCCGGAAGGCAGCGCCTCCACGGCCAGGCCCGGCAGGTCGAGCCGCGCCGGGCTCAGGTTCTGGAACACCAGCATCGCCTGCACCAGCGGCGAGGTGGTGGCGTCGCGCGCGCTGCCGAGCGCGTCCACGATGCGCTCGAACGGCGCCTCGGCATGCGCGAAGGCGTCGAGCACGGTGGCGCGCGTGGCGCGCACGAGCTCGGCGAAGCTGCGGCGCTCGTCGATGCGGCTGCGCAGCGGCAGCGTGTTGACGAAGAAGCCGATGGTGTTTTCGAGCTCGGGGCGGTCGCGGCCCGCGCTCGGCGTGCCCGTGACGAGATCGCTCTGGCCGGTGGTGCGCGACAGCGCGAGCGCCCAGGCCGCGTTCAGCACCATGAAGGGCGTGGCGTGCTCGCGGCGTGCCAGCGCCTGCAGCGCGTCGAGCGTGGCGCCCTGCACCGTCAGCGAGGCCACGCCGGCGCGATGTGCGCCGGCCGCCGTGCGCGGCCGGTCCAGCGGCAGGTCGAGCAGCGAGGGCACGCCGTCGAGCGCGTGGCGCCAGTAGGCGAGCTGGGCGTCCAGGCGGGACTGATTGGCCGGGTCGCGCTGCCAGCGGGCGAAATCGGCGTATTGCAGGGCCGGGGCATCGGGCAGATCAGGCAGGTCCGACGAGCCTGCCTGCGTGTCCTGGCCGGCGCTGAACGCGTGATACAGCGCCGTGAATTCGCGGATCAGCACGCCCATCGACCAGCCGTCCGACACGATGTGGTGCACGGTCAGCAGCAGCACGTGTTCGGCCGCGTCGAGCACCAGCAGCCGCGCGCGCAGCAATCGGCCGGCCGCGAGCTGGAACGGCTCGGCCGCCTCGCTGGCGGCCAGCTCGCGGGCGCGGGCCTCGCGCGCCTCGGCCGGCAGCTCGCGCAGGTCGATCACGGGCAGCGCCACGGCCGCCGCGGCCAGCGCCTGCTGGGCCGGCACGCCGTCGGTCTCGCCGAACGCCGTGCGCAGGATCGCGTGGCGATGCACCAGCGCGTCGAGCGCGCGCCGCAGGGCCGGCACGTCGAGCGCGCCGCTCAGGCGCAGCGCGTACGGCACGTTGTAGAGCGCGCTGTCGGGCATCAACTGCTCGAGGAACCACAGCCGCTGCT